>JAYTVM010000512.1:0-1051 GCA_043743995.1 Pirellula sp.
GTGAGCGCATCGTTGTCGTTGATCACCAGCGAGTCGGCTGGCGAACCGAGATCAATATCGATGTTGGCATCGGTCGGAGTGAGCAACTTGGTTATCGTCACGGAAACCGTTTCTGGCCCTTCGAGCAACAGGTCATCAAAGGCGCCGGTCGCGTCTACCAAAATCGTTACGGTCGAGGAGAAGGCTGGAATCGTGGCGGTGCCGCTGAGCGTAGCATAGTCAACACCATTGATGGCGGTGCCACCGATGGTGTACTGGATGACCACATCGCGGTCCGACTTGGTCAACGGTGAGAACGGATAGCCCTTGGTGAAGGCAGGCGAAATCTCGCTCAAGAAGAATGTAAACTTGCCGATCGCACCACCCTCGACAGCAGGTGCAAACGTCGCGTCGACAGCGACAACTCCGGAGTCTTCGTCACCGAAGAGCATGAGTGCCTTGCTGCCAGGATTGGAAACGGTATCAATCGTAATATCCGGATCGGTGCTGCCGACCAGAGACATATTTAGTACCAGCGTTTCGTCTTGCTCGATGAGCAGAGAATCGATGATCGGCACGGTCAAAGTAGCTTGGGTGGTTCCCGCTCCGATCGTTACTGTTACGGTCTGGCCCAGCGAATGGTCGGCAGGATTATTGACTGTCCCATTGACGGAATCCTTGGTCGTGGACGAAGCATCGATCACCAACCTGATCACCGTGTCGGTTGCACTCTTGAGCGTCTGTGTAAACGTATACACGCCGCTGGTCACCGGCTCCAGGGCATTGGTCGATGTGGCAGATACTTGTGCCACGTCGTTATCGAGGATCGATACCGTCGCATTGCGCGATAAATCAGCCGCTGAAGCGTTCGCGAAACTGATGTCCGGGTCTGCGCTGGCGATCGAGTCCAAGCGGACATTGACGATCTCGGTCGGCTCGACCAAAACGTCGTCGATTACCGTTACGATCAAAGGCACCGAAGTCGAACCGGCACCAATGACTGCGTAGCCACTTGAACCAGGCACCGACAAGTGCAGTTGGTAAGCCGATCCGATTGGCACACCACCCGAAG
>JAYTVM010000513.1:0-11647 GCA_043743995.1 Pirellula sp.
GCAGTTCAAAAACCTTTGGTTTCTGAGGCAACATCACGCGGAGCGTGATGGGTACTTTCTTCAGATTCGAAAAAATCACAGCCTCAGAGCGTGCCACACAGTTAATCGGTAGATTTCAAACTAACCCTCGCCTTACAAAAGGCGAGTCGATGACGAACTTGCAAAACAGTACTTTAGTTTTCACTAGGGCGGCGAACGAGATGGTTATCCACAACGCTAAAAGTATTCCTTTGCTTACAGTCGTGATTCTGTCCTTCGTTTCGTTACTGGAGGTAGTTGCCGGGAGGCTTTGTGCTCAGCAACCGACTGCTTCAATCGGTAATTTTCTTAAGTCTCATTGTCTGGAGTGCCATAGCGACAGTACCCAAGAAGGTTCTTTAGATATCACTTCTTTGAAGTGGGAGGCCGGAAGCGATCTTCAAAAACTTGTTCGAATCTACGAGCGAGTACTTGTGGGCGAAATGCCCCCCAAGTCAGAAACGATACTGCCTGAAGAATCCAAAGCAAAGTTTTTATCGGAGCTTTCGAGCAGCCTGAATCGCATTGACATCGAACGGATCAAACGTGACGGTCGAGCCATGAAAAGGAGGCTGAACCGATACGAATATGAGAATACGTTGCGTGACCTTTTGAATTTGCCGTGGATTCAGGTGCGTGACATGCTCCCGGAAGACGGGGAGTTGTTTCGCTTCAATAAATCGGGTGAAGCATTAGATGTTTCCCATGTGCAATTGTCTCGCTACATGAGTGCTGCGGACTATGCACTTCGACAAGCAATCATCGCAAAGTTTGAACGTCCGGAACACACTGCGAAGCGCTATTATGCTCGGGATGAATCGTCGCTCGTAAGCAATTTCCTACCCCGCGAAAATGGTACCTTGCCGGATCGCCTTTCATTTCCGGTATTGGATTCGCATGCGCAGCCCGATGTAAGAAGTGCCAAGGCACCGAAATCGTCACCTGAAACGCGCGAACATGAGGCCGTCGGTCGTGTTTCGAGCATCTTCAGCGACGCGGGAGGCTATAGCTGGAGCCAATTCCGAGTACCTGCATCAGGAAAATACAAACTGCGATTCAAGGGCTATTCGATTTGGGTCGGCGGTGGTGGCATTGGCCGATGGTTTTACGAAGGTTTTGGCGATGAGAAGGCACCCGTCTATCACCTACCACTCTGGCACCGTCCCAACTTAGATGAAGTGTGGCCCGGACGTCGGCCGGAACCCATTGGTGTGTACGCCCAGAGCTCCGGAAAGAGCCGACCACTCGGCCAGTTTGACTTTGGCATCGAGCCAACCGAGTGTGAAATTGAAGCGACGTTAGTAGCCAATGAAGTAATTCAAACCGATGGACTTCGACTCTTCCGTACTCGCGTTAACGGAACTGATGAACAATATGTAAATCCATTGGCGACGGAAGCTGGAATGCCTGGATATGCCATTCAATGGATGGAAGCCGAAGGTCCAATGGATGATGACGAGACCGATTCGGGTTATCAACTATTGTTCGGTGATCTCTCACTTTCACGCATCAATGTAAGTGCAGCCAACGGACTGGTTATTCAGATCCCGGCCAAGATGACTCCTCCGTCGACCGGATCACCAGTTCCGGCCGCATCTCCCAATGCTCCAAGCGCACAGGGCCCTCCGGGTGCACAGAGCCCTCCCGGTTCTCGTCCCCGTCGTGGGTTTGGTGCTCCTCGTCTTGCAGATGTTCGAGTTGAGGTCCTAAGCGAGGTACCACGCGAAGACGCGAAACGATTGCTTCGCAATTTCATGGCCCGAGCCTATCAGCGTGAAGTCAAGCAGCAGCACTTCGAGCGTTTTCTTAAATTGTTTGATCATGAATTTGACCAAGGAGTTGGCTTCGCAAGTGCAATGTTGTCGGTATACACAGCGGTGCTTGCATCGCCCGGATTTGTCTTCTTGGATGAACAGCCGGGACAATTGGACCAATCAGCGATTGCCACACGCCTTGGATTATTTCTATGGAACTCGGAACCGGACAGCGTGCTGCGGAAGTTGGCTGAAGATGGAAAACTTCGCAATCCGGAGATTCTTCGGGAGCAAGTCGAACGAATGCTCGATCATCCTAAGTCGAATCGTTTCGTCGAGGCGTTCACCGACTATTGGCTCGACCTGCGCAAGTTCGATGACACGTCGCCGTCTACTACGCTCTATAATGACTACGAGTTGGACGAGCCACTGAAGTTGGCGACCATCGAAGAGACGCGTCGATTTGTAGCGAAATTGATATCCGACGACCTGCCGGCAAAGAATATTGTTGACTCGGACTTTACGTACCTCAATGAGCGTCTGGCAAACCATTACGGTCTAACCGGCGTTCAGGGTGCTCAGTTGCGTTATGTCAAACTGCCCAACGACAGCCTGCGTGGGGGCTTAATGAGTCAAGCAAGTGTGCTCAAGGTTACCGCCAATGGAACGACCACTTCGCCCGTCGTCCGCGGCAACTGGATTAACGAACGCATATTGGGGGTGCGTATCGCTCCTCCGCCGTCGGTGCCTGCTGTTGAGCCTGATATTCGCGGCGCGGTAACGATCCGGCAGCAATTGGAAAAGCATCGTCTGGATACAAACTGTGCATCGTGCCACGCAAAAATAGATCCACCCGGATTCGCACTCGAAGCCTTTGACGTCATGGGAGGCTATCGGGATCGCTACCGGGCAATCAACGATAAAGTTCCAGCGAAAAAAGGTGTCGGCATGAACGGTCAAGCATTCGTGTTTCATTTTGGCTTGCCCGTCGACTGCGCCGGCACAATGGCGGATGGAAAAAGCTTTCAAGATATTAGAGAGCTCAAACAACTTTTACTTCGCGATGAAAAAGCGTTAGCCCGCAATCTAGCTTGTCAGTTGGCGATTTATGCAACCGGAGCCCCCATGTCATTCTCGGATCGTGAATCGATCGAGCGGATATTGGATCGGTCCTCTGGGAATCGCTGGGGCGTACGAAGCATCATTCATTCGATCGTTCAGTGCGAGTTGTTTCTAAACAAGTGAAGCGTCGAAATTGGTAAAGCTATTCAGATTGGTATTTAACCATGAGCAAATCACCGCAAAACAAATTCCCTCGACGCAGCCTTATGCGCGCCGCTGGCGTTGCACTCGCTCTTCCCTGGCTTGAGTCCGTCGCCTCTTCCAATGAGATTGCTCAAGATTCAGAGCAACGCCATTTGAGGCCGAGAAGATTCTTAGGCATCTGCAATAACCTGGGTTTGCTTCCCGAGGAATTCTTTCCGATTCAAGCGGGTCGCGACTATGTACCATCACTTTACCTAAGCCTTTTGCAAAAACACCGCAATGACTTTACCGTTTTTAACGGCGTCTCGCATCCGAATGTGGACGGTGGTCATCCTTCGGACATCAGTTTTTTGACGGCAGCTCCTCATCCTGCCAGCAGCTCGTTTCGCAATTCGATCTCACTCGACCAACATATCGCGGAATACATTGGAAACCATACGCGTTTTCCATCCCTGACATTGGCCGTGAATTCTGGCAGTCGCAGTCTGTCTTGGACTGGCACAGGTGTCGCCATACCGCCCGAGGAGAGTGCGGCGGCCCTTTTCAAGCAACTTTTTTTGCAGGGCAATGCGACGGAAGTCGACGCTCAGATAAGAAAACTGGACACGGGAAGAAGTATTCTCGATGCGATCGCTGACCAAACATCGGATTTGGAACGCCGTGCCAATAACCACGATCGTGGTCGCTTGGAGCAATATTTCTCAAGTGTCCGCGACCTCGAGTCGCGATTGCTCGCGGCGCGACAATGGGAAAGCAAGACCAAACCGAAAACCGAGGTTGAACCGCCAACCGATCCGACCAATCCAGCACAATACATGCTCAAAGTACGTCTTATGTACGAATCGGTCAAATTGGCCTTTCAAACCGACTCAACTCGTTCGGTCACGTTGATGCTCAACAGCGTCGGCACCCCTGTGGTCGAAATTCCGGGTAAGACGATCAGCGACGGATACCACAACCTCTCCCATCATGGAAAGTCTGAGGAGAAACTTGCGCAATTGAGAATGATTGATTTGGAACACATGAAATTATTGGATCAATTCTTAACCGACCTCAAGAGTGTGAAAGAAGAAGATGAATCGCTACTTGACCGCAGCATGATTCTTTACGGTTCCAATCTTGGCGACGCCAATGCGCACTCGACCACCAACATGCCCATCCTTTTTGCAGGCGGTGGATTCGTACACGGTCAACATTTGGTATTTGACCGGCAACAGAACTATCCCTTGCCAAATCTGTTTGTCTCTATCTTGCAGAGATTGGGGATCGAGCAGGAAAAGTTCGCCTCTTCGACTGGGACCATGCGAGGCCTTAAATCGACATGAAAATTACAAAGAGATTCGTGACGTTGCGAGATTGCATAGTAGTTCTAGCCCTAGTGATCGCATTCAGTCGACATGCGAATTCGCAGGACGCTGTCATTGATTTTGAATCCGCGATAATCGGTAAGCCAATGCCAACATGGGTTGACCAAGGTGTGACTTTTGGACTTGCACATCAGCCCAAAAAGAACAAGTCGGTTGGACGCATTTCATTTTTTCCCAATCTCGGTACGAACCGAAAGGGGATTGTGAATGCAATGGCAAACGAGTCCATCCCTGTGCGGGCGACTTTTGAAAAGCCTGTGAAGAAAGTCCAGCTGGTTTTGTGGGGATCAACCACTAGCTCCGCACTGTTGGAAGCATTTAACGCGGAAAACAAATGGATTGCAAAAGACGGCCTCGAGCATGTGCCAGTCCGCAAGAGGCCTGAAGACCCTATCCCATTTTTTGAACTTGCCGTAGAAGGCGAAGGAATCGCCTACATAGAAATCAGCGGATCACAGCCAGGTGGATTTGTCGCTGTCGATGAAATCCGCTGGAGCAAATGAAACGCACTGAATTCAACTTACCAACATGCGAATGCCTTCCATGTTGATTTCGTCTCATTTAAACCCAAAGGAATTGCGATGACCTCTCGATTGTCAATTATCTCGTACATCTTACTTTTTATGTTCTCGGTCGGCAGGGCTCAAGAAACTGCACCAGCAAATGACTGGAAACCGTCGTCCATCAATCAGAAGGGGAAGGAGTATCCTCAAGTAAACTCAGAGCGTCGTGCGCGATTTCGCGTCGTGGCACCTGAAGCTCAAAGTGTTTCGGTCAGTTTGGGCAAAGTCGCATTGACCAAGGGCGAAGATGGAGTCTGGACCGGCATCACGGCCCCATTGGATGAAGGTTTTCATTACTACAGTTTGAAGATTGACGGAGCTGAAGTTCCAGATCCAAATAGCCTCTACTTCTTCGGAGCGATGCGATGGGGAAGCGGCATCGAAGTGCCCGCGGCAGACCAGGACTTTTACGCACTCAAGAACGTTCCGCACGGCCAGCTACGCCAAGTCCTGTTCTATTCCAAGACGACGGACTCGCACTGCAAAGCGTTTGTTTACACACCGCCAGGTTACGAACAAAATACCGAAAAGCGATACCCAGTTTTGTACCTTCAACACGGATGGGGCGAAGATGAAAACGGTTGGGGCACTCAAGGTCATACCAACTTGATCATGGACAATTTGCTCGCGGATGGAAAAGCCAAACCCTTCCTCATTGTGATGACCTACGGCATGACCAATGACGCCCCATTGGGTGGACCACGGGGTGGCGCTGGTGGACGTCCAGCCTTTAACTTCGATAAATTCAAAGGTGTGCTATTGGACGATTTGGTCCCGTATGTGGATTCCAACTTTCGCACTCTCGCCGACCAGCCCAACCGCGCGATGGCGGGACTATCGATGGGTGGCATGCAAACACGCACGATTGCACCAGCAAATCTTGATAAATTCTCGGCAATCGGATTGTTCAGCGGCGGCAGCATCGGTGCTGAAAGCATTTCGAACATGGACGAATTCAAGAAAAAGGTCAAGTTGGTCTTTGTCGGCTACGGTAGCAAAGAGCTTGGTGGCGATCGAGGTGGCCGTGGAGGAGATCCGAAGGCGGCAACCGAAGGCTTAAAGACAGCCGGCATCAATGCACACTTCTATGCTTCCCAAGATACAGCGCATGAGTGGCAATCCTGGCGAAGATGCCTGTACCAAATGGCGCCGCTGTTGTTCCAAGACAAACTCAATGAAGTCCTTAGTGGAACGTGGAAAGCCGATTTTGACACACAGCGAGGACTACAGAAATATGCGTTCACGTTCAAGCAAGACGGGACGAGAGTTACCGCCAATGCTAACGTCGATTTGGATGGTCAGAAGCGCGACATCGAATTCAAGGAAGTCGAATTCAAGGATAATACGTTGACCTTCGTCGAAGTTCTGAACGCGCAAGGCAGAGAGATTCTTATCACTTACACGGGGAAAGTTTCCGGCGACGAGATCAAGTTCCATCGTGCAGTCGGCGAATTTGGCGCGTCTGATTCTGTTGCCAAACGCGACGTTGCTCGCAACACTGCTCTTGCTATTTCAGCATCCGCAACTGTAGCAAGTCTCAAGACTCCTGTGGACACGGCTCCACTCTCGGTACCTATCGCCGATACACGATTGCCAGACCAAGCCAAGCCTCCCGTCGCATTGAAAGACGTATTCAAGGATGCCTTTCGGGTTGGCGTGGCAGTCAATCGATCAATAACAACTGGTCAACCTTCTCGTCGCACGGAAGAAAATGTCGTTCGGGATATTGCGCAAGTGAAGCAGCAATTCAATCATGTCGTCGCCGAGAACGACATGAAATGGCAAATGATTCATCCCCGACCCGGCGCAGACGGATTTGACTTTGCCCCCACGGACGCACTTGTTCAGTTCGCTCAAAGCAACAACATGGAGATCGCTGGACATACACTGGTATGGCATTCGCAAACACCAAACTGGGTATTTGAGGGAACGCAGATACCTGTTGTCAATGCGGACTCCACGGAACCTAAAGGCAGTGGGCTAACGGTTAGTCCCCCTAGTCCCCCAAGAGCCCAAGGAGCAAATGTGGGAAATGGTGCAAATGCACCAGAAGTAGCAGGTGGCGCACGCCAGGGACGTGGTCCTGGTGGTCCTGGCGTTGGTGGGTTCGGTGGATTTCGGGGTTTCGACCTAAACGGTCCTCGCGCATCGCGAGAAGAATTGCTGGAACGGATGCGAGAGCATATCCACGCTGTAGTGGGACGTTACAAAGGGAAAGTCAAAGTATGGGATGTTGTCAACGAAGCGCTTTCGGATTCGGGCCCTGACGTTTTGCGTCGTTCGCCATGGTCAGTCATTATTGGACCTGACTTTATTGCCAAAGCTTTTGAATATGCACATGAGGCGGACCCAAATGCTATCTTGCGATACAACGATTATGGGTTAGAGAATCCTGAAAAACGACGAAAACTCATCAAGTTGATCAAGACGCTTCAAGAGCAGAATGTTCCCGTAACCGCGATCGGCTCCCAAGCCCATTGCAATGTTTCAACCACTTTCGATGCGATGGATCAATCGCTGACAGATATGGAGTCTCTCGGTTTACCCATTCACATCACCGAACTCGACGTGAACTCCGCTGCAGCAGGTCAACGCGGTACAGGAGCAGACATTGGATCGAATGCAGCAACCACGCAAGGCGGATTAGTGGCCGACGCAGACAGTCGCTTGGCTGAAGCCTACGCAGGCCTCTTCCGTGCTTTTGTAAAACACAAAGATGCAATCGATGTGGTTACATTTTGGGGAGCGAATGACGCAGTTTCATGGCGAGCACAAGGACGACCCCTATTGTTTGACGGTAACAACGAGCCAAAGCCTGCCTTCCACGCAGTTATTCAAGTCAAGGTCGAAAAGTAGATTGCGGCTGGACATCCATTCCATCCAACCGGTGCTTATGCGAGCGGCAGACAGAAGTCTATAAAGTCAGGCCAATGTGTGTCACTCCCTCCGTGTGGCACGCCCAAAGCGATTAGCGATGGGCGTGGAAGTGTGGCAAATGACTCTAGTTATTCACCACGCCCTTCGTACCTCAGAGCGTGCCACCCAGCGACGGATCTACGGCTAACCACCAATTTGGTACATGGCTCGTTCGGGCTGTTGGAAATCGCTTGTCGAAATGCCGTGCGATGCGTACTTGTTCTTGATGCAGTCCGCAACGATGCCATAAATCTGTTCGTCGGTCGCATTCGATTCACTCGCGGCCTTGAGGTCCCATTCCTCGCGACCAAAAAGGCAGTTCCGCAATTTGCCGTCCGCAGTCAATCGAATGCGATTGCACGATTGGCAGAACGGCTTGGAGACAGGGTCGATAAATCCGACTCCCCCTCGCCCATCCGTAAATCCAAAATCACTCGACGGCTGTGCTGGGTCAGATCTTGGAATCGCAGCCAGCGGCCCGAAGTGAGATTCCAGGTGCTCTCGAAGCTCGCTGCCGTTAACTACCTGTTCTTGGCTCCACTGCCGATCGGCATCCAACGGCATGAACTCAATGAAACGGATAAACAAATTGCGATCGCGTGCAAAATCAACCAATGGAATGCAGTCCTGCAAATTGATTTCCCGTAGTACCAAGGCGTTGAGCCTGACGTTCAACTTGCTAGCAACCGCCGCATCGATGCCTGCAAGCACTTGATCTAAACCATCGCGCCGCGAAATCTGTTTGAAGGCGCTCTCTCGTAATGTGTCCAATGAAATGTTAACATGCGTTAAGCCTGCATCCTGAAGCGATGCGACTTTGTCCGCTAACATCATTGCGTTGGTCGTCATGGCGATTTGCTTCAAGCCTGGGATATCAGCCAGTTGCGTAACCAACTTTTCCAAGTGCGGCCGCATGAGCGGTTCCCCCCCCGTAAGCCGAACTTTACTTACACCAGCCCGTGCCAAGATCGAGACAATACGAACGATGGAACTGTATTGCAACAATCGATGTTGCGGAAGGAATCCCAATACCGTCGCAGGCATGCAATAGCGACATCGAATGTTACACGCATCCGTAACACTGATTCGCAACGACTCATGCACTCGTCCAAATGAGTCAATGAGAGGGGACAGACGATCTGTCTTTCCAGCAACAGTCTTTGGAAGAATAGATGGATTCATGTGTTGGGGGTAGGGTGTATCCACTTAGGTGGCTGAGCGGCAAACCACTCCTTCTTCCAGATCGGGACTTGTTTTTTGAGCTCATCAATCAACCATTTCGCGGCTTCAAAAGCATCGGTGCGGTGGGGAGTGCTGACAACAACGGCAACACTCGGCTCCTTGACTTCGACCCGACCCAATCGATGGACGATTGCAACCGTCCTAATCGGCCATCGCTCGCATGCAATCTTCTCCAGTTCTGCCAGCTTGGCCAACGCCATTTCACGATATCCTTCATATTCGAGGTAGGCGGTTTCTGTCCGCCCCGTTTCCGCATTGCCGGTCCACCGACGCGTCGACCCCAAAAATAGAACGCTCGCACCGCATGATTCGTCGACAGAATCTGTCAAAAGCCGTTCAATCGGAATGGGTCCGTCCACTAATTCGACCATGCGGTTGGTTGGTTCCTGGGGAAGAAAGTAACAATTTGGACAAAGCATTATTTTAGCCGAACGCCTCAACCCTGTCATTTGGAATGTTTGACGCCTTTGGCTCCGCGGCTGTTATTGTCGCCTTTTGCTCCGCAAAAGTGTGCGTCGTTAACGCACTTTCGCAAAGCGAAAGGCGACACTTGTGGACGAGCGAGGCCCTTCGCTCGTCTGATTCTTAAAAACGACTAGAAAATAATAGCGTCGGAACGGGCAATGCTATCCTGAGCGAGGGCCTCGCTCAGCTACGAAAAGATTCGGTCAAACTTCGTATCGACATACCCCCGGTCAAGTTGAATACGCTCTTGAATCCGCTGCTGCGCAGCCAGGCTGCTGCGACGTGAGCCCGCTTACCGGAATGACAAACGACAACGGTTACTCGTTCGGGATCCAATTCCTGTAACCGCGATGGAAAGTCATCCACCTCGATTGCAATGGCCTTTTCAAGTGGCAGCATCTCTCGCTCGGCAAGCGTCCGAACATCTACGATTTGCACATTCGACAAATCGACGTCTGGCAGCGCTAGTTTTGGCGTTCCTTGCAAATCATTGCAAGCGGTAAACGCGGCCATGTGGATCGGGTCCTTGGCGCTGCCGTAGGGGGGAGCGTACGCAAGATCAAGCTGCGCCAACTGAAAGACGGTTCCGCCAAAGTGCATCGCGGTTGCCAAAATGTCGATTCGCTTGTCGACACCTTCACCGCCAACCGCTTGTGCTCCGAGTAACTTTCCGTCGGTCGGCGAATAAAGGATCTTGAGCTGCATCGATTGCGCTCCAGGGAAATATGAGGCATGATGCGGCGCCTGAATAATAGCCGTTCGAAAAGGGATCCCGTTGGCGATCAAATTGCGTTCGTTTAGTCCGGTGCAGGCTGCCGTGAGGTCAAAGACTCGAACGATGGACGTTCCCAAAACCGACCCCATAGGTTCGCTGACGCCTGTTGCGGCATGGGTACCTGCAATTCGGCCCGAACGATTGGCTGGTCCAGCTAGTGGATTGACGCCACGTTTCGAAGTGACACCATTCGTGTATTCGGCGATATCACCCACCGCATAGATGTTTGGATCCGACGATTGCATGAATTCATTGACCGTCACACCTCCCTCTTGTCCGAGCGACAGACCGCACTGCGAAGCCAGGGCTGTTCGAGGCTTGACTCCTGCCCCGACAATCAACAGATCCAAACTCAACACGCGTCCGTCCTTGAGCGTCGCCGAAACCGCTTTTCCACTTTCGACCTTGAGAGACTCGACGGGATTGCCAAGATGCAATGCGATCGACTTGGATTCCAAGTGGTTCTCGACCATCTTTGCAAAGACACGATCTAGTCTGGCAAGGATCTGCGGATCGCGTTCGACCAAGGTGACATGAACTCCGCGTCGATGAAGTTGCTCTACAACCTCCAGCCCGATGAAGCCACCACCGACCACAACCGCATGTGCTACTCCTCCGCTCTTCAGCTTCGACAGAATCCCGTCCATATCCGCAAGAGTCCACAGATGAAATGCATTGCTTGGCATGGGATCGCAATAGCTTGGCCTGTTGGGCTCAGCCCCGGTCGCCAAGATCAATCGATCGTAGGGGATAATCAACGCTTTCCCTGAGTCTCGATCCACTGCATGCAATGTATTTTTCGGCCGATCGATTTCGATCACCTCGCATCGCGTTTTTACTTGAATGCGAAAGCGATTCCAAAACAGTTCTTGCTTTGCGACGATCAAGCTCTGTCGTTTCTCGATTTCGCCGCCGACATGGTACGGGAGACCGCAGTTGGCAAACGACACCACCGAGTCGCGCTCAAGCATCGTGATTTCCGCATTCGCATTGACGCGCCGAGCTCGTGTTGCAGCGGATGCTCCCCCCGCCACGCCACCAATGACAACGATGCGAAGCGGTTTTTTTGGCTCTTCCAAACTAGAATTCCTTAAGGATGGGGATAATTGTCGCCTCTCGCTACTAGGCTGTGAATTTATCAGTGTCGCCTTTTGCTCCGCAAAAGTGTGCGTCGTTAACGCTGCTTTTGCGGAGCAAAAGGCGAGTGCGCCTTTAAAGGCGATTGATTTGCTGGGTGGAAGTCCTAGTCAGGGTAACGTTACCGCCCTGTATCCGACAGTG
>JAYTVM010000514.1:0-1049 GCA_043743995.1 Pirellula sp.
CTCGCGAAACATAACGATTCGAGCCACTTCTGCGGATGGTTCGTTCAGCGATCAGACGTTCTCGATCGCCATCGTCGATGCCAACGAATTCAGCGTGACAGCACCGTCCGACATCAATGCGACTGCCAACGCAGTCAATGAAAACGTTGCGATTGGCACTGTTGTAGGAATCACAGCAAATGCGACAGATTCCGATGCGACGACCAACACCGTTACGTATAGCTTGTTCGATAGCGACAGTGGTAACTTCGCAATCGACACGAATTCGGGGATAGTCACGACAGCCCAAGCCATCAATCGCGAGACGCATGGTGCTTCGAGAAACATCACCGTTCGCGCTACCTCCGCCGACGGATCAACCGCCGATACAGTATTTACGATCACCATCAACGACCTCGACGAATTCGATGTCGGTGCTGTGACTGACAGCAATGCGACAGCCAACACGATCGCCGAGAATTCTGCCAATGGTACGGTGGTCAACATTACCGGTCTGGCGACGGACGCTGACGCAACCACGAACACGATCACCTACAGTTTAGATGACAACGCAGGCGGACGGTTTGCGATCGATGTGAATACAGGGGTGGTAACCGTCGCCGATGGCTCGGGGTTAAACTACGAAGCTGCAATTTCGCATAGCATCACGATTCGAGCCACCTCGGCCGACACTTCGTTCTCGACTCAAAGCTTTACGATCAATCTCACCGATGTCAATGAATCGGCAATCTCGGCAATTAGCGACTCGAACGCCGCCAGCGACTTTGTACTGGAGAATAGCTCGATCGGCTCGGTTGTGGGTATTACGGCCTTAGCAACAGACACTGATGGCACGGACATCGTGAGCTACAGTCTGGATGACAATGCCGGTGGGCGATTCGCAATCAATTCTGCAACAGGAGTCATCACGGTTGCAGGCGCGATAGATCGCGAAGCGGCAGCTAGTTACACGATCACGATTCGAGCCACGAGTACGGATTCGAGTACGAGCACGAGTACGAGTACGATAACGATTGGGGACGTGAACGAATTTTCGACTTCCTCTGTGA
>JAYTVM010000515.1:0-11627 GCA_043743995.1 Pirellula sp.
ACGATCGTCGGTCAAGGCGGACAGCGACTTAGCGGTGGCCAGCGCCAACGCATCGCCCTCGCGCGGGCCATCTTGAGAAAGCCGGAAGTGCTGATCCTCGACGAATCTACCAGCCAAATCGATATGGCCAGCGAAATCCAGATCCGAGAAACCCTGCAATCCATGAAGGGTCAAATGACCATCGTGATCATCACCCACCGGGAGGCTCTCATCGCTTTGGCTGACCAAGTCTACCATATGAAAGATGGGATCTTAACAGCGGCGGTGTCTGCTACTGCTGCTACTGCTGCTACTGCGACTGCGACTGCGACTGTGACTGCGACTGCGACTGCTGCATAGAGCTACAGCTGCATAGAGCGACAGCTGCATAGAGCGACAGCTGCATAGAGGCGCTACTCGGTAGCGTCAGGCAAATGGTACTCACCTTGAGCCGCAACGCGCTAGCGTGCGGGCTGGAAGGCTAGTAATCACTTGAAATTCCGGCCCTCATGCTAGCGCATTGAGGCTCAAAATCTACAAAGTGAGTTCGGCTCCAAGCCTTCTAGACGGGTACTTGAGGATGGGCCGCTAGTCCAACACTAGGCCTCGATCGAGGGTTTGGCTGGCTTCTTGCCTTTGTTCGGCGCCTTCCTCTTGCTATCTGGCTTGTCAATCGACTGAGCTTCCTGTTTGGCTTTCGACAGAGCTTCCTGCTGCGATTTCAATTGCAATTGCAACTCAGTAACCTCGGCTGTCCGCTTTTCCAACAGCGTTAACACTTCCTTGTTGGCTGCGTCCGCTTGCTCTATTCGCTTCTTCCATTCGAATTGCATTTGCTCCAACTGAACTTTCGCTTGCTGAAGCTGGACCAGTTCGTTTACAGAATGCACCAGGGTCGGGGCCGCTGTTATCGGTTCAGTAGGCGGCTTTGGCTGCGGATTCGGTTTGATGGACACGTCCACGTTTGCGGCTTCCAAAACGGTTTCGATCCCAGCAGCACCTAGCGAGCGTTGATCGCCAACCTTTGGACGCTCGCTCTGGTTGGCTGAGTTGCCCCCAATTTTCTGGGCAGTGACCGTCTCTGAACCTTCCACGTTCACGGTGCCTAGTTTTTGACCCCGGATCTCTGCCGACATGACCCTAGCCCCAAAAGGTAACTCTAGACTGCGCATGAATTGCTGACGAACTTCAGGTGGTAATTCGCCAAGCTGTATCGCATCTGGTTGGGGTTGTGGCGGCTTGAATTCTTCGACGACAACTCCTTGCAAGGCCATCTGTTCCGCGGTAGCGGAAGAAATCATGCCCGGTGAACCCAGCATCCGAACCGTTGCCGCTTGGGGCGCAAGGGATGGAACACTCGACGCTTCAGGCACGAGAGTCGGAGTTGCCAGTTTGGGACCGATAACCCTGTCCGACCGACCCAAAGCACTTGTCGAAACTGGAAGAGGTGGCAACCCAAGTCTTTGGCGACACACCTGACAATTCAAAATATCCGCTGACAAATTGTTCCTATCAATTGGCCCGCTCCCAAGATGCTGCGGTGCGGCCGCTGAGACGTCGGACCTGACGATGATTTGTCCGAAAGAAGTAGAGGCGAAAATCATGCCGCAACTTAGTGCAATTCCTGCTACCAATTCAAGTCGTCGAATCATTATCATTTTGGGAAAACTCAGAGGCGAGGGAAACCGACCAGTAAACATTCGCCGAAGGTGTGGTAGCCACGCTTGCCAAAGCGTGGGTCAGGCCGAATTGCCTGGCTTCCCACAGTCTGGCGACTGTAGCTACCACCGGTTCGGCGAATGTTTACACCGACCAAACGCTAGCTAGTATAGTTGGCGGTGTTTAAGAAAAACGTCCGGCAAACAAAAGCTGACCTTTTGTTCAAAATTCCCTGCTGGTTACCGTCGATTTGGAGCTCCGAAATCTGCTAGGCTCCCAATCGTTCGTCCTCATTCAAATCAACAAATCCAATGCCGCCCGCAATCTCATGAAATTTACAGGATTGATCCTTATCTGTGCATCAAGCTGCCTGGCACTCATATTGCCCGCGATTGGAGTCGTTCAATTCCCGAAAATTCAGCAATCAATGCCTTCATCGGCGGTACTTGGAACTTTACCCGCCTCATTTCCCGTCATGGCTCAGAACCCTCCCATCGGCAACCAGAACAGCCCGACTTGGACCCAGGCTCCATCGCAACGGGAGTTCATGCCGAGTTCGAATAGCATGTCAGCGTCACCATTTCCAGCCGCAGCACCATTTCCAGCCGCAGCACCGTTCCCGCCATCGCTTGCCCAGCCTTCCGTGACCAACCCCACCACATCCATTCAAACGAAAGCGAACGGCCAAAAGCTGGGGATGGGGATTTGGCTTTTGCTAGCGCCCGTTTGTTTGATCGGTCTTGCCCTGTGGACGTTTTCGCCAAACCCTTCCGGGGTCAAGCCGAAGTTGACCAAGTAGAAGCGTGATCATTGTCGCCTTTTGCTCCGCAAAAGTGCGTTCGCGAGGCGCACTTTCGCGGAGCGAAAGGCGACACTAATAAATCCACAGCCTAGGAGCGAAAGGCTGCAATAGCCGCTACATGCGACCGAGTCGATCTAACGCCTCGTCTGCCCAAGGGCTTTGAGGAGACAGTTGCAGAAACCGGATCCAGTGCCGAACCGCTTGCTCTCCATCCGCAACTTCATCGAGACATTTTGCCAAATGGTAATGTACATCGGGATAGCGGTCATCTCGCGCAAGCGCACCTTGAAAGGCGGCGATGGCAAGGATCGTTTGGCCCGTCTCCGCTAACACACACCCAAGATTGGCACGCGCCTCGATAAAGTCCTCGTCCAATTCGATCGCATTGTAGTATCGCTCTCGCGCTGCCGAATTATCGCCTGTGCGATACAGCAGTTCGGCTAACTGGAAACATATTTCCGCAGTCATCCCATAGCGAGCCAGAATTATGCGGTACCAGCCAATGGACTGTTCTAGTCTGCCCGCATCCTCCACCTCTTCCGCGGCTTGCAGCATTTCGTCGCGTGTCCAATGCGTTATCTCATTCGATTGGCTATCGAAACAGACACCATCCGTCGCGATCGACACAGCATTCGATAGCGCCATGGACTGAAACGGGAGTGTGGCGGCTGGATGAGATTGATCCACATCCAATTCGGTAGAATGTTCCAATTCCGTTCGATCAAAATCGAGGTGCAGCTGACCGTTCGCACCAAGAAGTTGTTCGCCATGCCGCAAGAGCAAGCGGCGTCCATCAATGACCAAATCCAATTCCATCAAAGATCGATTCTCTACCCATGGTGCGAAATCGGTCAGCTGTCGCTTGATGTCGCTCGGGTTGGCACCGCGTGCAATCCAATTGGCCAACTGCCTTGCATTCTGAACTTGAACAAAACTGAAATAAGGCAATCGATGAGCGACTTTCGTACTGGTGAGCAAGCCCATTCGATACCAACGTCGGATGTTGCGAACAGGTGTCTTGAGCAACCCAGCCATCATTGCTGGCGTATAAAGTTGCATGCTCGACGCTTCATCGACGACCCCCAACTGCAGCCACAGTTCGTGTTCGTGTATAAGCGTCGTTCGTCCCTCGCGTAGCCCTTTCCTGATCGATTCACTCAGCAATGCAGTCAAGTCTTCGGCTGGAAGCTCGTCCGCTCCGATGATCACGAGATCCACATCTCCAGTGAGCCGCTCGAGAGGATTGCCACCATGATCGCGAGCAAGCTGCATAGCCTCTTTGCGCGGCAACGCCCCAAGCTTCCCAACAAATACGATACGCTTGCCTTGGAGAATCGACGCCGAATCGCTCATGGCTGCGAACGGCTTCCCGATGTAAGTCCCCAATCGGTCATGCGTCCGAGCAGTCCCTGTTTTGTCATATCAAATTGCAGGGGCGTAACCGTAATGAAGCCGGCGAAGAGTGCGTTCAAGTCGGTTTCGTGATCGGTGGGCTTGGGTGGCGGGTCATTGGTGGACCAATAGTAATTCCGCCCTTTGGGGTCCTGCCTTTTGATGTAATGGTCACCATAGCGCTCCACACCCATGGGTACGCAATGAACCTCAGGCATCGAGCCACTGCGAAACGCGCGTGTTGCCGCGGTTGGAATATTGATATTGTAGAGCTCGCTGTCCTTGCCTGAATGGGTCAAGATTTGGCGAATGATGCCGACAGCCAGTTCCGCGGCAGCTTCGAAATCGGCGTGCGGATCGAACTCCAGCGAGACGGCGATGCTCGGAATTCGAAAGAAAGCTCCCTCGATGGCAGCCGCCACGGTTCCGGAATAAAGCACGTTGATACCTGCGTTCAAGCCGCCATTGATCCCGCTAACGATCAAGTCGACTTCACCCCCCGCAAGTTCGGCGACGCCCAGTTTGACACAGTCGGCAGGCGAGCCGTCCACAGCCCAACCGCGAAATGCATCTCCGTCAAAAATTTCTTTGCAGGTCAGAGGTGATAAATACGTTATGGAATGCCCAACGCCGCTTTGCTCGGTGGCTGGAGCAACCACCAGGACGTCGCCCAATTGGGCCAGTGCTTTACGCATCGCAAGCAGACCGGGCGCGTGAATACCGTCATCGTTTGCAAGTAGTATCTTCAACCGATTATTTCCCATTTCTTTTTCTTGACCCCTACGAGCTTGACTCGTAGGTGAACGAGTTTTGAAATTAGGTCGCCATGTTTCTAAACCCCCCATTTCTCTACCGGTTTGCCGCCGAAAGCGGCAAACCGGTAGAGAAATGGGACAGTAGGTTATTTATGGGATGATCTAATGGTTAAAACTTGGCTCATGCCAGACAAGCTGGCATGGGGCCGAAACAATTGGAACATTTGGCGTATAAAGACGCTTCCAGCCTGTCATTTTCAGCTTGACAGGCTGGAAGCCTATCTCACCAATTTCCCGAACGACCGCTTAGTGCTTATGTCCATGTTCGTCTTCATGCTTTAACACCGCGGTCTGCTCTTTGCCATCGATCAATGCGATGAGCTTGGATTGAACACCCTTTGCGTCGGTGCCGCTAGCCTCCATCAGAGTCATTAGTTCCTCGTTGGCAATCGAGAAGACCGAACCAGCGATTTTGGCGTTGTCCTCTTTTTGGAGTGCGAACGATTTCGTTTCAGCACCGGAAATGACATCTACTTTTACCGACTCGACCTTGGCGCCTGCACTGACAGCCTCTTCCAAGAAGATAGAGAGCTTGTGCGTAGCCTCATCGTGAGTCCATTCAAAGTGAGGGCCGTTCGCATCGAAGGCTTCGATATGACCGCCATTGGGCCCGGGTGCGCTATGATCGTGTCCTGCATGAGCATCGGCTCCATCTTTTTGACCGGCGGTATTGCCCTTGGTCACTGATTTTTTAGCTTCGCAGCCTGACGAACAAACAAAACTGGCCATGGCTAGGCTGACTAGCAAGAGGGACGTACGCATACTCAAACTCCGTTGATGACATGAACTGGAAAGGTCTGTCTGAATTGGAAATCAATATTTCCGACCTTGCAAGGCGAAGTTGACGAACCAATCGACCTGGACAGTGTCCAAGTGGCATGAAAAGCCGCTATTGCCGATTCACGGGCTTTCCGAAACACACGGAAAGTCCACAATTCGGCTGAATATCTGCTTTATTCACCTTTTTCGATTCCCAACGCACAACTCCACACGACCAAGAGCCACATTTTTAGTGCCCGATGGCTCGCTCGGTCGCTATACTTACAGTAGGTGCCAAACAAACAATGGCAATCACGAATACAACCCCATTTGCAGGAGTAAGCATCCCTTTGCATACGCATGATCGCTCGGAAGGTTTGGCAAGCGAACGAAGTATTTTGGCCCGTTTGATCTTGCCAAGGGACATCGCGGCTGAGGACCCATTTGACGAACTGAAAGGATTAGCCACCACCGCCGGAACAACCGTGGTCGGCAGTGTTATCCAGCGTCGAGAACACCCAGACCAAACGACTTATTTGGGCAAGGGTAAAGTAGCCGAACTTCTAGGCCTCATCGAAATGCAGAACGCGGATGTCGTACTTTTCGACAACGACCTCAACCCGTCTCAAACTCGGAATCTCGAAAGAGCACTGAATATCAAGGTTATTGACCGATCGGAACTCATCCTTGATATCTTTGCCTCAAAAGCCCAGACGCACGAAGCTCGCTTGGCAGTTGAACTCGCGCAGCTCGAATACTCGCTACCGCGATTGAAACGCATGTGGACCCACCTTTCCCGTCAATCGATGGGGGTCGGAATGCGTGGACCGGGCGAAAAGCAATTAGAAGTGGACCGACGTCTCGCTGAAAAGCGAGTCCAAGACCTAAAAGCCGAGTTGGAAAAAGTCGAAAAACGCAAAGCGCGGGAGGTAGCATCGCGAGGCGATACATTTAGCGTCTCCTTGGCTGGCTACACCAACGCCGGCAAAAGCACCTTGATGAATGTGCTTACCAACGCGGACGTCGAAGCGGTCGATCGACTCTTTGCGACTTTGGATACGCGAACTCGCAAGTGGATGTTGCCAGGTTGGGGGCCAGTTTTGTTAAGCGATACCGTCGGTTTTATTCGCGACTTGCCGCACCGGCTTATTGCTAGTTTTCGTGCGACTCTCGAAGAAACTCGCCATGCAGACCTTTTGCTTCATGTCGCGGACGCGAGCAATCCGGCTGTGCTCCAACAGATTTCGTCTGTCTACAAAGTACTGCACGAAATCGGAATCGACGAAAAGGAAACGCTCTTGGTCCTCAACAAAGTGGATTGTGAAGGTGCCAGTGAGCGAGTTAAATCGATTCAAGATCGCTACCCGAACTCGATCCCGATCTCAGCTCATAGCGGATTCGGCATCCAAAGACTCGCAATGGCTGTCAGCGATGCGATTACGAAGAATTTTGTTGAACTTGAAGTTCGGTTGCCGTTGGAGGATGGAAAGACCATCGCTTGGTTGGCGAGCGTGGCTGAAATCATGTCCAAGCAATACAACGATGACCACGCTCTCGTTCACTGTCGTATGCCCACTAGTGCTGCAGGCAAATTGGCCGGGCACGGTGCAGACATTCGAGTCATTTCGGGAAAGATTCCGGTTGCCGCAGAAAAGAACATGCCCAATGATGCAACCTTTCTGCCACCGCTGCCAAACGATGCGCCTAACCATGCGGCCAGCGATTCGCTCACCGGCGGTACTGCATCCGGCTCGATCAGTGAAGTTGCATAGCAAATGGCTCGACGGAATCTAAAAGATGCCCGGATCCTTGTGACCGGCGCATCCAGCGGCATAGGTCGCGCTTTGGCAATCCAACTTTGCCAACGCGGCGCACACGTTCTTGCTACCGCTCGACGCGTCGAACGATTGAATGAGCTCCGGGAACTTTGCAAGTCGATGCCGGGCATACTCACGACGTTGGAAGGGGACTTGACCAGCCCTCTGCATCGCCAAGAGATCATTCAGCAAGCGACCTCGCAATGGAATGCGTTGGACGTCTTGATCAACAACGCCGGTGCGGGAGCCATCGGTCGATTCGATAATGCATCAAGCGATCGAATGAGGCGAGTGATGGAGATTGATTTCTTTGCCCCAGTTGAATTGACCAGATTGTGTTTGCCGTTGTTAAAGCAAGGCCGTAGACCTGCCATACTAAACATCGGTTCTGTGTTGTCCCATCGGGCGGTTCCTAACAAAAGCGAATATTGTGCGGCGAAATTCGCCATGCGAGGTTGGGCGGAATCATTGCGAGTGGAGCTAGCAGCACAAAGGATCGAGGTACTCATGCTGAGCCCTAGCACAACCAGTAGCGAGTTTCTTAATGCCCTCGTAGACACCAAAGCCGATGAGAGAAGCAAATCGGTCGGCAGTATGTTGCCGGAACGAGTCGCGGAGCTCGCAATCTCGGCACTGGTACGGTCAAAACGAGAAATGGTATTGAGTCTTACCGGAAAATGCCTTGTGTGGGCAGGCCGGCTCTTCCCGCGCCTCACCGATCGAATCTTGGGCCGGTTCGCATAGGGAGTTTGTCCCAACGCCGGGAAGGATTTTATGCAGCGAAAACGTTGGGTTACGTGGGGGCTCGTCCCAACGCCCTGAAGGACATTTTCGAGTCTGATTGTCCGGCTCGGGCTTGCCCCGACCTGTCCGGCTCGAGCTTGCCCCGACCTGTCCGGCTCGGGCTTGCCCCGACCGGACACCGTTTTGGTGTCCTACGTACGCGGATCGAAACGATAACACACCCGCTCCCGATAGCTTAGTCCGCCTTTGGCGGACTAAGCTATCGGGAGCGGACTTGTTTGTTCAATTGCGATTGACGAGTTCGTCTAAATTCAGGACTAAGTTGGCGACTAACGTATAGACGGCCAGCTCCTCGGGTGGCAAGGATGCATCATAAGGCTTCTCTCCCGTTGCAATGAGCCGCTTGGCGTCGTTCGGATTTTCTTTAAAACGCAACCGAAACTTTTCAAGAGCGCCTTCGATGGCCTTCCGCTCGAACTCATTCGGCTTGCGTGAGAGACATTGGCGAAAAATGGACTCGAGACGTTCTTGCGGTTTTACGTTGCCATCGCCAAGGGTTCTTTCGGCGAGTACACGCGCGGCCTCGACATACTGCACGTCGTTCATGAGTTGAAGCGCTTGGAGCGGCGTGTTGCTGCGTTCTCGGCGTGTGCAAAACAACTCGCGGTTCGGGGCATCGAAGTTGCTCATGAACGGAGGCGGCGCAGTACGTTTGATGAAACTGTAAAGACTTCGTCGATAGATGGAGTCGCCGTGATCTTGAATGTAGTAACGCGTATTGGAATCACCATAGCCAACCGGTTCCCAAATATTCTTGGGTTGGTAGCCTTTGAAGGCTTGACCTCCAGGCCGCCGGTTAAGCAGTCCACTGACAGCTAGCACGGTGTCCCGAATCTGCTCGGCATCCAGTCGAATCCGAGGGCCTCGGGCCAGATACCGGTTTTCCGGGTCGATATTCTGCGCTTCCGATGTGACCACTGCAGACTGTCGGAAGGCACTCGACAAAACCAAATCTCGCATCAGTTGCTTCACGTCCCATCCCGTTTTGCGAAAACGAAAAGCCATCGCTTCCAGCAATTCTGGATGGGTCGGCGGCGAGCCTTGGGAACCAAAGTCGTCGCTGGTCTTGACCAAGCCGACACCAAAAACCTGCTGCCAGAATCGGTTCGCAGTCACCCGCGCCGTTAACGGGTTTTCATCCGAGACCAGCCATTTTGCAAGATCCAAACGAGTGAGGCGATCTTGTTCTGACGACTTCTTTATCGGTGGCAATATTGCAAGTGTCCCCGGTGAAACCGCTTCTCCTTTTTGATCATATTGGCCGCGCGTCATGACAAAGGCTTCACGCGGTTTCGGACGATCATTGAAGATAATCGTTGCCGGAATTCGGCTTTCGATCATAGCCCGATCGACTCTCGCCGTGTGCCAACTGCGCCTTGCATCGAGGACGGTTGGGGACGCAGTTTCCGAAATGTGCATGCGATAGAACTCTGCCACTTGCGTTGCCTGTGCCTTGCCTGCTTCGCTGTCCGGCCCGTCCTTGATGGCCTTGGTTACCGCTTCGCTGGCCAAGGGAACACTGGTCCCTTTGACGGACGCCCACCAAGTATTCACATTCGACGTAAGTTGGTCTTCTGCACGCTGATTGCCGGTGCATGCAAGCCCGTCCCAATGGCAAATGCCGCCGAATAGTCCCAGCTTGATTTCTTTGACGCTTGCACCGGCCTTCAATTCGGAGAGCGAAACCGTTAACTCCGTCCATCGACCTGGTTGCGGGAGCTTTCCCTGAACACGATCTGGCTCCACGCTGACGAGTTTGGCATCCGTGGGCTCATTGCTCCATGCCCAACGCTTCGATCCGGAATCGGTCTTGATATCGACGAAGATTGCTTTCGGTGGCTCTTTGGCGTCCGTGAGTACCCAAACGCTCAGCTTTCCCTGATCCGGAATCCACATGGCTGTAAGGCCACCCGTAATGGTCTGCTCGAATCGGTGACCAAACTCTTGCCTCAACGCCCGACGCCCCATGGGTGCGCCAATATCGCTGGACCATCGAGCTTCATTGCGAGAAGTGTTTCGAAGGGAAGCCCCAATCGGAAACTCGTCGTCCATCCATATCGTCGTTACCGGTCCGGTAAGTTGGAGGCTCGCCTGGTTTTCGTACGCGATCTGCTCTTTGTCGGATGCGACCTGTTGGAGCTTTGCCAACGCTTGGACCTCGCGTTCTTTTGCATATTCAAACTGCTTGTTTTGTTCTGCGGTCGGTACAGCCAGAAACGGCCGAGTGAACTCGACATTGCCATCCATCGCTGGGTCGGCGGCACTATAGAAGAATGCATACATCGAGTAAAACTCGCGAGTGCTAATCGGATCGTACTTGTGATCATGGCAAACGGCACATCCGCCTGTCAAACCAAGCCAAGTCTGAATGGTAGTGCTCGTCCGATCGACAGCGTAACGAAATAGAAACTCATCGTCGATGGCGCCCCCCTCACCGGTTGTCACATTGCAACGGTTGTAACCGGTTGCGACCTGTTGCGCGAGCGAAGGATTCGGTAGCAAGTCCCCTGCCAACTGCTCAAGTGTGAACTGTGAAAAGGGCATGTTGCTATTGAATGCGTCGACGACCCAGTCGCGATAGGCCCAGGCTTGTCGTTCGTTGTCCAAGTGCATGCCGTGCGTATCACCATAGCGAGCGACATCAAGCCAGTGTTTGGCCATCTCCTCGCCGTAGTGTGGATAGGCTAAATACTGTTCGACCAGCTTGCCATAGTTGGTTTCCGTCGGATTTGCAAAATAGGTTTCGACATCGGACAAACTGGGAGGAAGTCCAGTCAACGTAAAGGAAAGCCTTCGCACTTGAGTAATGGGATCCGTCGGGCCTTGTGCGACGAGCCCTTTGCGTTTCCTTTCGATTTCGAGGAATTGATCGATCGAAATCGTTTCGTCGTTGGGCGGACTAACTTGTTCGAACGACCAGTGCTTCTCGTAATTCGCTCCTTGCTCGATCCATTTCGAAATAGTTTGCTTCTCAGCCTCGGTAAGTTGCCGATTGGAAGACGGAGGAGGCATCACCGTATCCGGGTCGGTGGATTGGATACGCGCCCAGATTAAACTTTCGTCCAGTTTTCCAGGGACAATGGCTTGCTCACCTGACGAGCGCTTTGCAAAGGCTCCATCGGCTATGTCCAACCGCAGTTCCGCTTCTCGCGTTTTGGCATCAAATCCATGACAGCGATAGCACGTGGCGGAAAGAATAGGGCGAATGTCTTGATTGAAACTACGGGAATTCGAAGGTTTTTCCTGCGCCGAGACAGCATTGATATTAAAAAAACCGACCAGCAGGATGAGTGCTAGCATGTGCCAATGCAGTGGATTTCGTACCATGACCTTGCAAAACTCCGGAATGCGGACGCCTATCAAATGCCTATTTGCCAACCGTAAGAGTATAGTTGAGCTACGCTAGAAACAAAACCAATGCGTACTAAGGCGAGGGGCAGTTTGAAATCTACCTATAAACTGGGTGGCACGCTCTGAGGCTGTGATTTTTTCGAATCTGAATAAAGTACCCATCACGCTCCGCGTGATGTTGCCTCAGAAACCAAAGGTTTTTGAACTGCGAAAATCACGCGGAGCGTGATTGGTACTGTAAAATCACAG
>JAYTVM010000516.1:0-1047 GCA_043743995.1 Pirellula sp.
TCAAAGAGAACGGTGGAATCAAATCGAAGTAACCAAGCAATTCGATTCATCGTCGGTTGCTGCTGGCTGATCCCGACGAACGCCCTGAGCTATCCCGAAAGGTCGTTCGAGTTCCGCTACTTGATGCTGATCCAACTGAGCGTCCACTTGAGTCGCGAAAGGTAGTGTTATTGCGAGACTGACTTGCAGTACCCAAGCTACTACCGCTCGACGAGCGGAAAGTTGTGCGATCACCATTCGTGGTTGCAGTTTGAATCACTTTGCCACTTGCGTCGCGAAATGTCGTCTTACTGCCAGATGTTTCGGCGGAACCAATAGATCGACCTGATCCATCGCGGATTGAGATTCGATTACCGGATTGGCTTGCCGAGCCTTGCGTCCGACCTGACGAATCACGGAAAGTAGTTTTGTCACCTTTCTGACCATTGAGCACGGAGTACAGATAACTGCTAGGCAATCTTTGCTTATTCTGAGCGTCGTCAGATTGAGCGCGACAGTTGTCACTAACAGCCATCAATCCAAGCAAGCAAACTACGACGACAGTGCGGGCGAACATTCGGGAAATCCTTCGGTTTGTGAAACGGTAGATCAAATTATGCCAATTGACGATTCTGACTCGACCGTGTGACACGTTCGGTCATGCGATCAGGGATAAATTGGACGCAAATGCCATTCCACGCATCGAAGAATACCCGCGAATCGGGGATTCGACGCACGGATGTCGAGCTATAGCAATTCGAGGTGTCCGGTCACTTGGTCGATCTTGGAAGCTTCATCTGGCCCAATAGCAAGACACGTGCGAGTAGGTTGGCCGTGAAATTCGGTTCGTCCGCTGTCTGTGATTAAATTAACTTCAAGCCCCATCTCGGTGGCCTTATTGTAAATAGCCATCAGCTCGTCTTCGCTGTTGCAACGAACGCATACCTTCGCAAATGATCCCATGATCCAGGTTTGCTCGTTGGGCGAAAAGTCATCAACGCAAATGGTCGCTCGGCTCTGCAACCTTCGTGTGAGAAACGACATAGAAGCGTGCGCACCTTGAGCGAT
>JAYTVM010000517.1:0-11584 GCA_043743995.1 Pirellula sp.
TGCGAACCTCCGTCCCTTCCGAAATCATTACTGAAACGCCACCGGCCGGATCGGTGTACTTACCGGACTGTTCGTACCGAGAGATGACGGAGTGGGCACTACCCGTGGAACGTCAGGGTTCGTACGATTCGCTTGTGCATGAGTTGGAAAGCGATTCTAGATGGCCGCTTCTCAAGCCGTTCCTAAGGGGTGGATACTGGCGGAATTTCAGAATCAAGTATTCCGAAGCCAACGAAATGTATTGCCGAATGTTGGACGTCAGTCGTCGTCTGGAATTTGCACGTCGCGGCAATAGCGACAAGTCTTTGTTGACGCACGCCGAGGATCACTTGTATCGCGGGCAATGCAATTGTCCATACTGGCATGGAGCTTTTGGGGGCATCTATTTACCGCATCTGCGGAATGCCACCTATCGCGAACTGATCGCAGCCGACAACTTTATCGAACGTTCGAATGGCAGGCATGGCGAGTGGGTCGATGTCACAACGGAAGACTACA
Organism: Pirellula sp.; assembly: GCA_043743995.1. GTDB lineage: Bacteria > Planctomycetota > Planctomycetia > Pirellulales > Pirellulaceae > JBKCUI01. The sequence goes on from JAYTVM010000517.1 coordinate 499, forward strand.
ACAAGGATTTGTTTCCAGAGATTCGACTAGCAAACGACCAGTTGATCGGCTACTTTGCACCTGCAAGCGGTGGAATGCTCTACGAACTAGACATCCGCGGAATCGAGCATAACTTGTTGGCGACCATGCAGCGTCGACCAGAACAGTACCACGCGAAAGTCAAGCTTGGGAACAGCCATGCGTCGAGCGATACTGCAAGTATTCACGACCGAGTTGTTTTCAAACAGCAGGGGCTGGAGAACCTTCTTCAGTACGACAAATACCCGCGGAAGTCTCTAGTCGACCATTTCTTTGACCACGGAATCTCTGCCGCAGACATACAACAAGGTACCGCGTTCGAACGAGGTGACTTCGTAGCATTGGCGTACGATGCGAAGCTGCGACGTGGTGCTGGGAAAATCCAAGTTCAATTGCGACGCGAGGGAAACGCTTGGGGAGTGCCGTTAACAATCACCAAGGGAATAACGCTATTTTCGGGAAGTCACGCACTCGAGATAACCTATTTGATAGAGGGCCTTCCGCCTGGCCGCCCATTTGATTTTGGAGTTGAGTTCAACTTCGCCGGCTTACCTGCGGGCGCTGAGGATCGATATTTCTACGACGAACGATGCGAACCAATGGGGCACCTCGGTACGGTGTTGAACATCGAATCGACCGATTACATCGGGATGATCGATCAGTGGCTCGGTGCGAATATTCAATGGACGTCGAACCGGCCAACCGGACTGTGGTGCTTTCCGATCGCAACCGTTAGCCAGAGCGAAGGCGGTTTCGAATTGGTTCATCAATCTGTTTGCATGATCCCTCATTGGGTTGTGCAAGGCGATGTGAATGGAAAGTGGACCGTATCGATGGATTTGATTGTGACATGCGAGCACGAACCAAATTCTCGATCGTCAAAATTACGACTTGCCAATGAGAAAAGCCAAGTCATGGTTCACTAAGGTTAGCGGCAACTCGCGAATCCGTCCCTCATGCTAGCGCATTGAGGCTCAGTTTCACCATGACAAAATAGTCGGACCTGTCTGATCCGATTGATCTGTCCAATCTGTCACATTTCGATGGCAGGTATTGCAAAACATTCGTAATCAGTTTCGCACAACCAAGCCGTTCCTTTTACAAAAAAGAGTAAAACAAAATGTCAATTTCACCAGTTACGCAACAAGCAATCGACAATTACGCCAAGACAGCGAAAACGCAGCAAGACATCGCAACTGCGGTGCTTGCTAAACAGTTTAATGCAGACAAGCAACAAGGGCAGGCGGCTGTAAAGCTCATCGAGCAAGCCGCCAAGGTAACTCGAGGCATCGACGTAACAGCCTAGAACTTGTAGCTTAGAAACTCAAAGGTATCAGGTCCATATTCGGACAACGATAAGCAATTCAGTTGCGGGCAGGATATAATGAGGGCGAAAGCAATGCTTACGGAGCCCTCCCCAATGCACGAAGTCACTCAAATCCTGAACCGGATTAAATCTGGCGAACCCTCGGCCGCCGATCATTTATTGCCGCTGGTATATGACGAATTGCGGAGGTTGGCAACAGCCAAGCTTGCTCAGGAAAGGCCGGGTATGACATTGCAATCAACAGCCCTGGTTCATGAAGTATACATTCGACTCGTCGACCAAGAGCAGGTTCAATGTTGGGAGTCAAGCGGACGTTTTTTCGCGGCCGCAGCCGAGGCCATGCGTCGAATACTGGTTGAGAGCGCTCGCAGTAAACAGCGACTAAAACGAGGTGGTGATTGGAATCGCCTGGATTTGGATTCGATTGCGGTTCAATTGCCAGGGACGAATGTTGACATTCTGGCATTGGATGAAGCACTAAATCAGTTGGCCAAAGAGCATCCTGAAAAAGCTGAATTAGTTCGATTGCGTTTTTTTACGGGGCTGACAATTGATGAAGTTGCCCAGGCTATGGGGATTTCCACTGCTACCGCTGGTCGCAGTTGGCGCTATGCACGTGCTTGGTTGGCCGAAAAACTCGATGAAGCAGATCCTGATGAATAACGTTCATCGGCTTTCCTGAACCCCGACAACTTGCTCGGCTAATTGACTAGCAGAATAGCCCAAACGATACGCCGGTCAACCTGCGGGATTCCAAAACACCGAAGTCCTGTCCTGGGCCGTGCCGCAAATAGCAGTTTGCGAAAAATGTTTTGATGCGAGTTTTGTTCCGTTCTGCGATCTGGCCTTTCAGGTTGGTCGATCCGGCCTTTTAGGTTGGTCGGGCTAGCCTTTCAGGTTGGTCGGGGGCTCGTCCCCCACCAACCTTGTTTTGGCGTACTAACGGCCGGCACTCGTGTATCGACCCGTTCCCCTCGGCTTTGACCGCCGGAGGCGGTCAAAGCCGAGGGGAACGGGAGTTGGGACGCTGGAATTTATGTATGTAGTACGCCAAAACGCATCCGTCAGGGGCAAGCCCCGAACGGATGGGCTAGCGATACTGTCTAACTCTATCGTTGTTCGGGCTTGGAATAGTCGAACTAGAGATCCTCAATCACAGGTTTTCGAAAATTTTTCCAATTCGGTGATCGAGTTTCCGGTCAGACGTCGCATTTATTAGGTTGAGGGGTAGCAACACTCTCGGTTAAACCATCTCGCGCACTTGGCTCTACTATCGGTGAAATTCAATGCAATTGCACGAAGAAACCCTATTCCATGACGCTATGGAGATTCAGGATCTACAAGCGCGAGCGGAGTATCTCTGTCACGCATGTAACGGAAATGACGACCTGCGTCGGCGAATCGATCGACTCATCCAAATGTTCTCCAAAGGTGAAATGCTTGAGCCAACCGAGGGCGTTGAGGACCGTCCCAGCCTACCCCTGCCAAGTCGAGAACAGACTGGCGAGAGTATTGGCCCCTACAAACTGCTTGAGAAACTCGGCGAGGGGGGCATGGGCATTGTCTACATGGCCGAACAGCTGCAACCCATACGCAGAAAAGTTGCACTCAAGATTATCAAGGCAGGCATGGACACCGGCCAAGTCGTCGCCCGCTTTGAGGCCGAGCGTCAAGCGTTGGCCATGATGAACCACCCCAATATCGCCAAAGTGCTCGATGCAGGAGCCACCGACTTGGGCCGCCCGTACTTTGTCATGGAGTTGGTACGAGGGATTCCGATCACTGAGTACTGCAACGAACAAAAACTGAACCTTCGCGATCGATTACAACTATTCGTCACTGTCTGCGAAGCCGTGCATCACGCTCATCAAAAAGGTATTATCCACCGCGACATTAAGCCAAGCAACTTGCTGGTTGAATTGCATGATGTGAAAGCCGTCCCGAAGGTGATCGATTTTGGGATCGCCAAAGCCACGAATCAGCAGTTGACCGAGCGAACGTTGTTTACGAATTTTGCTCAGGTGATTGGCACGCCGATGTACATGAGCCCCGAACAAGCTCGTCAAAGCGGCTTGGACATCGACATTCGCAGCGACATTTATTCGTTAGGTGTTTTGCTCTTCGAACTCTTGACTGGCACGACCCCGTTCACCAAAGAGACGCTCAGCAAAGTTGGTTACGACGAATGGCGTCGCATCATTCAGGAAGAAGAACCGCCGAGAGCTAGCGCGAGGATCAGCACATTGAAAGCCGAGGCTCTCAGCACATTGGCCACCAATCAGCGTTCGGATGTTTTTAAAGTGAAGCATCATTTACAAGGCGAACTCGACTGGTTGGTAGCCAAGGCGCTCGACAAGGACCGAACGCGTCGCTATCAATCCGCCCTGGAGTTTGGAGACGACATCAATCGTTTTCTAAGCGGCGAACCCATCGAGGCGCATCCACCGTCGCTAGCCTATCGACTCAGCAAAATTGCGAGGCGCCATCGTATTGCCATGATTACAGCGGCAGCACTGCTGTCCGTTCTTATGTCCGCGACAGCCATCAGCATTCGCTACGCATTCGTTGCCGACAAGGCTAGTCGCAATGCAGAAGCCCGTCGCCAGGAGGCCGTCGACTCACGCACTATCGCGAACCGAGAACGCGAGGAAGCAGAAAAACAACGCAACGAAGCTCAGCGCTTGCAGGCAGAAGCTGTTGGGCAGCAAGAAAGAGCAAGCAGGGATCTCTACAACACCAACATACGCTTTGCTGCAATCGATTTTGCAAACACAAAAACCGCCAACCTTCAAGAAAAGCTTCGTCAGTTAGTTCCTATGTTTGGAGCCGTGGATTACCGGAAATGGGAATGGTATTACCTGCAAACGGCTGGTGGTTGGGCCGAAAGAACCGCCTACCATCATGCGGCTGGTGTGAAAAAAGTCGAGTGGAGTCCGGATGGCAAATTCATCGCGTCAGCAGCTTTTGATAAATTGAGTGTTTGGGACGCGTCCACTACATCCCTCAAGCGGAATTTCTCGAATGGAGCTGACGAGCGGGCCGTCGCTTGGAGTCCCGACAGTGGAAAGCTTGCATGGAGTAGTAGGGCGAGTAAGGGGACGATCAGGTTTTGGGATTTAGCCTCAGACACCCATCAGCGGCTTATGGGGCATAACAACAGGCTCGAGTGTCTGGCGTGGAGTCCGGACGGACTTCGGCTTGCATCTTTGGCGCAAGATTCAACTTGCCGTATTTGGGATATCCAAACCCAGAAATGCATTCTGACATTGAACTGTGGCGCGGGATATGTGAAGACGGTTGTCTGGGATCCCCAGGGGAAGTTTATCGCCATCGGTGAGGAGCATGGGATTCATATTTGGAATCCCAACGATGGGACTTCAATAAAGCATGTCGAAATAGTGCGAGAATGCCAGGCGCTCGCATTGACACCTAGTGGCGAATACCTTGTGGCCGCGGATAAGCATGGCCAATGCAGCGTACTTCAATGCGACAGCTGGGAATTGGTAAAAAGTTTTGCTGCCCATCATGGTCGTTGCGAGAGTCTGTCGATTTCTCGAAATATGCAAATTGCAACGGGAGGTGAAGACGGCATTATTAAGGTTTGGAGCCTTCCTGAGTGTGAAAAGATTAAGGAAATTGCCGAGGAGTCGCGGCCAAAAGCAGTAAGCTGGGATCCAACCGGGAACTATTTGGTTATCTCGTCTGAAATCGAGAAAGTTTATAACTTAGCACCTAATCCGATCTTCAAGAAAACTACTTCTGCGCCTTTAAGGGCGATTGATGTGATTCCTCTGGCCGAAGGTTCAAGGGTTCGCGTTGTCTTCGACTCGGGAGAGAGCAAGATAATGTATCTGAAATCATTAGCTAGTGTCTGTCCGGAAATTGATTTGACCAATAAAAAGGTTGGATAAAATGTAAAAAAGCTCCTTGAAGAAAGAGCCGTTTGATCGGTTCTCGTGTTGAATATGTTAGGAAAACATTGGATTCAAACACAATCTTCAAGGAGCGATTACGATGCGACGACGCTTTTCTGTTCAAGGACGACTCGACTGTGGTTCAATTGCTGATCTTCAATTGAACGTCGAATGTCGAGACGAGATTGTACCCATTCTATCCGGTTTGCAGTATGTATTCTCGCAATCAAAATTGCGATCGAAGTTGGCGGACTTGATTGCCGTTGATATCAATGAAGACTCGCGAAGCGATCTTGGGCGTGAGGGGTTTGATTATTGGCAAATTGTGGTCTTGGCTGCCGTTCGACTCGGCTGCAATTTGGATTATGACAAGCTCCAAGATCTTGCTGAAAATCATGTTGCACTTCGATGTCTACTCCAAGTTGGAGCATGGGACGACACAAGCTTCAGCTGGCGTCGAATTCGTGACACTCTGTGCATGCTAAAGCCTGATACGGTCAAAAAAATGAATCAAGTCATAGTGTCACATGGGCAAGAACTTCATGGCGATGCTCGAAGCGAAATTCGCGCAGATTCTTTCGTCATCGAAACAAATATTCACTATCCAACTGAGAGCAGCTTGATCTTGGATGGTGTTAGGAAAATCGTTCCCCTTTGCGTGTCTCTCGCGGAAAAACTGGATGAGCCGGGTTGGCGGCAAAGCAAGCATCTAGAGAAGGCGATTAAGAAGTGCAATCGCGTCATTTCGCAGATCAGTTCAAGCAAAAGCCCAAACGTGAAGGCAGGTTTGCCAAACGCTTATAAGAACTTGTTGGATCGCACTGAAGCACTGCTTGAGCGAGCCAAATCGCTGCAAACTCAAGGAGAAAATGGCCCTCTCAGCACGCTGGCAAGTGCAAAGGCCCTGAAAGAATGGATCGAGTTGACCGAAAAAATCTGCGATAACGCTAATCGGCGAGTCATTCTCGGAGAATCGGTCCCCAATCAAGAAAAGCTTTTCAGTCTTTTTGAAACACACACCCAACTTTATCGTCGCGGCAAAGCAGGTATACCAAATCAGTTCGGTCGACTGCTGCTGGTGTTCGAGGACAAGATAGGCTTCATAAGTCACTACCACTTAATGGATCGTAATGCTCTAGACAAAGACGTGATCGTCGCACAAACGCGACAAGTACAGAAGATCCACAAAGGGGAAATAGAAAAGGCGTCGTACGATCGGGGCTTTCACTCGGAAGAAAACGCAAAAGAGCTCACTAAAATACTCGCATCACCTTGCTTACCACCCAAGCATCCGCAACAGTATGCAAATAGTTTAGAAGATGGAACAGTCGAGTTTCATCAATCACTTCAACGTCATCCAGGCATTGAATCAGCGATCGGCGCACTTCAACGCGGCAATGGTCTAAAACGATGCCGAGATCGCAGCGAACTGGGAATGGAACGGTACATTGGGCTGGCAATATTAGGTAGAAATCTGCATACACTTGGGAAGTTGTTGATCGCACGAGCCGCAGCTGATAGCAGCGCGGCCATTAGTAAACGCAACGCGGCCTAAGTCCTTCTGGAGCAGATTAATCCAAGTCATTTAATACGAACTGTCTGGTGGTCTGCGCATGCCCTGAAAACAGATCGCTTTCGACACGAAATTCATCTCACAAGCGAGTCGCAATCAATTCTTCGAGCTACAATCTTGACCGTTCGGTTTGCCAAAAAACAGCTTCGAAGCAATTTCCGGACAGACACTAGCTACCACTGCGATGGAGTCCGCAGGATTCGTTCGCGATTCCGTAACGAACGTAACCGTATTCTTGGATGGCCCAAACGGGAAACCAAGTCAAGGAATTCACGTCCTGTTAGCCGCACGAAAGGTTCGTGACGAGTACTCGACTGCCACACCGAGTATCGACCAAGCCGTCGACATCGAAGGGAGGTCCATTGTCGAACTCGCCGCTTTAGTCGAGATGAAGCTCAATAGTTTCCGTCGCAAAGATCAAACCCACTTAATGGACATGATCCAAATTGGGATGATCGATTCAACGCGGCCAGTACGATTCGCAAGGACTCTAGGCGATCGCCTACAAGAGCTCTTGGATGACCCAGGCTGATGCTACCAACGGAAGCGACAAAGGGATTGTTAACGTCGGCCATGACGTTGATCGATACCGGTTCGCCGACTTTCGTCGCAGTGGCGCTACGAACGGCCGCCGCAGCCGGCGCGCTATTTGTTCCCGTGGTGGTCACAGTGACCGTGGCCGTCGATTGCAGTCCGAGTCCATCTCGCATCGTGTACGCGAAAGTCTCGACTGCGCTCTGCCCTAATAGCAAGGTCAACAACGTTCCGCCCGGGTTGTAGGTAAGACTCTTGCCGTCGGCCGCAACCGTTACTGTGCCCTGTAAGCCACTCAAATTCACCGAGTCGATCGACTTTGTGTCGGGCACGTCGGCTGGAGTCGGGTCATAGATAAGTTCGCTGAAAGCGGATGGAGGGAATATCGGTAGCGGTGGATCGATGCGCGTGTCTGGATCCAAATCGTTGGCAAGAACGTCGATAACCACTGAGATTGAATTGTAGTTCACCCCTTAATTACAGTGAATCAAACGACGAATCGCAAGGAACAACGCTTATGAGTACTGTATTGGTAGTGACTCCAATCCTAATTGCGAGGTAGACCGATTTGGCAAAGTTACCATTCAAACGATTGGGATCAAAGGTCCACGTTGTGTTGATGCAGCCGAAGTGTTGGCCAAAATCATTGGAAACCAGGATTCCAAAGTACTTACTCAAGAGTACTACGAAGAGGAATTGAATAATCAAAGCCACATCGACGTTCGTCAGCGTTGCAATGGCGACGCGGCGAGGTTGGAGGTTGGGTTTGGTGTTTTGCCTGGTTTGTGCTTTTGGGCTGTGCCTTACTCTTTGCTGGCACCTCTATGGGAGCGTTTGCGATAGGGGCAATGTTCGCCGTTCATGTTGCGTCCATTATGAACTTGTTTTTTCGCCAATTCGAGGAGTTTTCGATGCGTATTCGATTCACATTGTTAACGGCGACGGTGCTTGGAATTGTTTATTACGGCTCAATGCGAACGATGGCTCACTTCGCCATACCGATCACTATCAATGCCGAAACAGAACATTTTTCGGAAGGAAATGTCCTCTGGTACGTACCAAATGCAAAATACCAATTAGGCGATCTAGTCGTTTACAACATTCCAAGTCGAGACTTAGCAGGCCGACGTGGCAACCAAGCTACTGTTTTTCGGGTGACTGGTATTCGCATCAATCGAATAGTGGCGGAAAACGGCCAAAAAGTTGCCTGGCGAAATCAGCAATTGATTGTGAATGATCAACTTTCACCGTGGCAGCCTGGTGCAACCATGCAGATATTTGGGCCATTCGACATTGAAGTCCCCCGAAACTACGTGTTCTTGTCTCCTGAGAATTTAGTCGACGAAGGACAGAATCTTGTAACAATCAATTCTGGAGACATTGGTATCGTTCCTACCTCGTCCATAATAGGGCGAATACGATTCAGATCGTATCCAACCATTCGGATGCGATTTTATTAAAATTGCAATGGAATTGCTTGTTCTCAACCGCGGTATCGAAGGAATGTGAATTGGCTAGATTTGGAAAACTAGAATTTGACGATGAAGACTCGTTGGAATCGACTCCGTCGGGTGTCGTCTCGGAGAAGAACGAAACGCACTGGCTTCGTTTGGCCGACGCGAATCGCAGAACGGGCAGCCACGAAAATGCACTGCGATTTTATTCGCGAGCGTTGGAAATCGATCGGTCGCTGATCGTTGCATGGGTTGGTCACGTGCAAATGCTAGTTATGCTCGGTGAATATCCACAGGCATCGACTTGGAGCAAAAAAGCACTGGAACTCTATCCAAACAACACAGAACTTCTCGCAGGCCAGGCTCAAGCTGAATGCCGGCTTGGCGACTTCAAGCAAGCCAACGCCCTTATTGACGGAGCGATGAAAGTTCGAGGCGATTCTGCGTACAATTGGCAAGTGCGTGGCGAGCTCATGTTAGCCCTCAAACAAAAAACCGATCGACATTGCTTTGACAAAGCCCAAATAAGTTCGTCTGACAGCCTCGTACCGCTCGAAACGGCTCAAATCTACATCTACACCAACAGTTCTCAAAAGGCCAGCAGCGGGCAACACAAGCCGTTGAAAAACAACCGGATTCTTACTTTGCGTGGTTCATATTAGGAACTTGCCAAGAGAATTTGGGACTCATTGATGCTGCTAAGAGGAGTTATCGCCAATGCATCGAGCTTTGCCCAAATCACCAAGACGCATCTGCTAGATTGACTAAACTCGAATCGAGCAAATGGCATCTCGGCAGTTTCTTGAAGCGCATACTCAATCGCAATTGAACCAAATGGCAATTACTCTCGAAAAGATTTTGGCATCGGCCAGAAAACACGGGGCAAGTGATGTGCACCTCGTTTGCGGTATAGCTCCCGCGTTGCGAATCCACGGCGATATCCGATTGGCGGATGGTTCGCCATTGACCCAAGACGATCTGAAACGAATTTACGACGCCCTGTTAAACGATGTTCAAAAAAGCGCTTTTGAAGCCGACTGGCAAGTTTGCTTTTCGCGGCGACTCGAGGGAATTGGTCGCTTTCGCATTAGCGTCTACCTACATTCAGGTTCACCCGAATTCTCCATTCGGTTGAGCGAGTCGCATGTTCGATCTGCAAATGAATTGCGGTTGCCAGAAGCCATAGAGGAAATGTGTCGACTGACGGATGGATTGATATTGATTACCGGCCCGACAGGGATGGGCAAGACGACGACGCTCAACTTTATCATCAACACCATTAACGAGACTCGACGCACCAAGATCATCACCATTGAAGATCCGGTTGAATTCGAGCATGCCAACAATCGCAGTATTATAATTCAGCAAGAATTGCTCGGGGACGTCAAGTCGTACCAAAGCGCACTACGCCATGTTTTGCGACAAGATCCAGACGTGATCGTCGTGGGCGAAATGCGTGATCTCGAAACGATGGAAACCGCGTTAATCGCAGCCGAAACAGGACACCTCGTGATTGCGACTCTACACACGCCCGACTCCGTTCAAACGATTCAGCGAATCTATAGCGTGTTCCCTGCGGAACAGCAAAACAGCATTACGGTTCAGTTGGCAAATAGCATCCAAGCCATCGTGTCACAAAAACTGTTGCCCAAAGCTACGGATAAGGGACTAATCCTTGCGACCGAAATCTGCATTTCGACGCCAGCAATCCGCAACCACATCCGAGAAAGACAGGTCCATCTCATTTACAGCGAAATGCAAATGGGACGAAAACATAAAATGCAAACCATGGATCAGTCTCTGATGGATTTGTATCAACGCGGTGAGATCACGTACGACATTGCCCTTTCACACGCACGCGACGCTAACTTCATCCGAAGCAAGATCGAGAAGAACTCGGGAAACAGCTAGACTAGAACAACGACTTCGGATACAATACGTTCATGCAACCCTCGAAACCCCAACATGCTGGTCCGTGAAGAGACAAATTCCGTTTTCGAAAGGATGTTTCGCGCCGTGGAGCTAGTAAAGCAACGACTTGACCGCATTAGTCGAGATGAAGCTCAATAGCTTCCGTCGAAAAGATCAAACCCATTTAATAGACATTGTTCGTCGACCAGGGGTTCGCAGTAGGGTTCCTTCTTTTGGAACAGTTCCAGCCTCTCTTAAAGCAACGACGTAACGCATCACTCAACCATTCATCTGTTTGCGAAGTTGATTCAACTCGGCTTGCAACTGTTCGACTTGTTTTTCGGCCGCGATTCGC
>JAYTVM010000518.1:0-1042 GCA_043743995.1 Pirellula sp.
GTAGGCCGATGAATCTTTGGTATTGACACGCAATTTGAGTTGGTTGAGGCTGAGCGTTTTTGTGCGCTGCCTCTAATCATACTGGATTTTCTATGAAACCTCTTAGCGAGCAATTGACTGCCGTGTCGCGTCCTCGGCTTGTTCTAGCACGCCTAAACGCGCGGTTTGCGAGGCTTCGTGAGCGGCTTTCGGAAAAAACAGAGCTCATTCAATCGCTAAACGGCAAGATCCGTGACCTCGAAGTCAGTCGGGCTTTTTGGCGTTGTAAGGCTGAAACTCTAAAAGCAAGCGCGAATGCAGAGTCGATTATAGATACAGCAATGACGCAAACCACGGGCCTTTTAGCGGCTGCTAAAAAAAACGCTCTTGGTACGAACGCTAGTCGTCAACGAACAAGTGAAGTTGGCCCGTAGTCCATACACGGTTGCTCAAGTCTTATTCGTAATTGAGTTACTAATCAACGGAGGCAAGCTAGCGTTTCGGGCCGCTTCCCGGTTGAACGACCTGCTTACGGTACACTTCGATGATTTTGCGACGATCAGCGCATCGACCATTCGCAACTGGTGTATTCGGCTTGGTACAGCCTCGCTGGAAAGTCAATTCACGTTACACGATGACTGGATTCTATTGATTGACCATACTGTACAGTCTGGCCAGGAGAAGTGTCTGATGGTTATTGGAATACGTGCAGCTGACTTACCTCCAATTGGCCAAGCACTATGTGCGGAAGACTTTCATCCCATTGGCGTCTATTTGGACACGAAAAGCAACACGCAAACAGTGGACAGCCAATTGCGAATCGCCTGCAAAAGGATTGGCTGCCTTCCTGTTGCCATCTTGAGCGACCAAGCACAAGAGTTAGGCAGTGGTATTAGATCGGTAGTTGGGGAGGGAAACACAGTACACGCGCTGGATATCTCCCACAAAGTGGCAAACCTATTGGAATCGCATGTGACCGGTCAGGCCAATGGAAAGGATGAAGGATTGCTCAATCGATGGACCGCTTACAACAAGACGGTCCAAACCATCGGCTCGCGTTTGC
>JAYTVM010000519.1:0-3349 GCA_043743995.1 Pirellula sp.
ACCAAAAACTACCTGCCAAGGGTTTCAGTGGGAGAGCGAGGCTCCTGCCGAGCTTGGCGTTGGTTCGGCAGGAGCCTCTCCCTCCCGGTATAATCAATGCTGCCGCTCGCCTAAGATCTTTTTTAGAAATGACAAGAATCAAAAAGTACGAAGGATTGAACCGCGTCTAGTTGCACCACCTCTAGGCAGTCCTTAGTTTTGGTAAAGTGAGAATAGTTCGCCCGTCATACAGGAAAGATGAATCCGATGTTACTTGATCGCCACGAACTCCATCTTTTTTTCAGTCTGCATTGGGAGCTCATGTTCTTCGTGAACCAGCGCCTCAAGTTGATTCCTGACAAAATCGCCGCGCCGGAAGCATTTGCGGTCCTGTCGCCACAGGTGCGCATTAAGGTTCGGGACACGTTTCTTGAAAACCGCGATCTGATCGAGTCCTTTGTTTCTGAAAACCCGGGCCATTTGTCAGAAAACGAACTCGACATCGTTCGTTCCTGGCGACATCTTGTTCACGGCAGATTTTACGTCTTTCGTGAACTCGCAAAGTACACGGTGTTTCTTTCGACTACGGACTCAGCCATCGCTTACGGAGTCCATGCTTTGTCCCAGCCGTTCGAGGAATTGATCGGCCCGTGTCTGCCGGTGCTGACAGAGGTGGTACTTCTACCTTTCCGGGATAAAATCGTTTATGACGGGCTGTTGCGTAGCTTCAACATCTCGTTCGGCCCAGGCACCCGACGTGGATTGAGCGAGAGCTTCAAGGAGGCCAAGGCAGGCCACGGTATCGTCACGTCGTTGCCAATGTCGATGTCGAACGTTCCGCCGGCTCGGAAATCGCCGAAAGCAAAACCGGCACCAAAGCCGGCATCCAGCCAGGGAAAGGACGAAGTTCTTCACGTCATCGTCGGCCTGATCGACCAGTTCTGCAAAGAGCACCTAAATGAAGAATATGCGGTCCTTTGCCGCAAGCTGGCCGAGAAGCTCGGACGTAAGCGCCCATCGCCCTTGCTCCTGGGCAGTCCGAACGCATGGGCCAGCGGAATCGTTCGAGCAATAGGCGGGGTTAACTTCCTCCAAGACAAGAGCCAGACGCCTTATATGCGATCAACGGACATTGACCACTATCTCGGAACCAGCCCTAGCAGCGGGGCGGCGAAGCTGGCGGCAATCCGAAAGATGCTTGGGATGCACCAGTTTGACCCTAACTGGAGCCTGCCGAGCCACCTGGATGACAATCCGATGGTATGGATGCTAGAAGTCAACGGCTTCATGATGGACGTGCGCCAGGCGCCCAGAGACGTCCAGGAGATCGCCTTCCGCAAAGGCCTGATCCCGTACATCCCGGCAGATCGAGGGCAATAAGCATGATTGAGGACCAGGTCCAAACCATAATTGCCCCCAAGAGCGGAACAGGCGATTCATAGCAATCCGGCGGGCTTGGAGTTCTTCCAGCTTAGGACCTCGCTAGCAAATCAACGTGTGGCACGTGTGGCACGCCCAGAGCGATTAGCGATTAGCATTGGGCGTGGGGACTGTGGCAAATGATTCTAGCGATTTACAACGCCCTTCGTTCCTCAGAGAGGCTGTGATTTTATAGTACCAATCACGCTCCGCGTGATTTTCGCAGTTCAAAAACTTTTGGTTTCTGAGGCAACATCACGCGGAGCGTGATGGGTACTTTCTTCAGATTCGAAAAAATCACAGCCTCAGAGCGTGCCACACATGTCGATTTCCTATGACTTGATTGATCCGAAGATCAATGGCATGTGGGTTGACAAGTAGTAGATGACAACTCAAAATCCTCGTAACGAAATTCGTTCTTCTCTTTTGCACCAGCGGTCTGCTAAACCGCCCTCGGATTGACAATGATCGAACGTAGCAAACATGAGGCTTGCCCTGGCATTTTGACAATGACAAGTCCCGAAAGTTGAGGCATCGGGTAGAATTGATTCCGCATCAAGTCGGCAGGATTTTGGGATCGTTAAATGTTAACGGAAATATTCTTTCGTGCAGCGTTAGGAATCGTCGTTCTATTAACAATCTCCGTCACGGGGTTCCATCGTTTCAAGGCTGCCCAATCTGGCGAACAGATTTCTCGAAAGGACGAAGGAATGCTGTTCGCCGTTGTCCTGCGATTGGCCGGACTTATTCTGTTTGTCGTCACCATCGCCTATCTAGTCGCTCCTACATCGGTTCGATGGGCAATGATTACCATCCCAAACGCAGTTCGATGGATCGGGGCAGTAACGGGCCTCCTCAGTTCCATTTTGATGTACTGGACGCTGAGTAGCCTAGGAAAGAACCTAACGGATACCGTTGTGACTCGTGCAAATGCAACCCTTGTGACCGATGGTCCGTACTGCTTGGTGAGACATCCATTTTATGTCACAACGGCATTGGTAATGGTTTCGGTGACTCTGCTTACGGCGAACTGGCTAATCGGACTTGGGTGCCTAGTTGTACTTGCGATGCTCGCCGTTCGCACTCCCAAGGAAGAACGAATGCTCGTAAAACGATTTGGACAACCTTACATCGATTACATGGATCGCACTGGGCGGTTCTTTCCAAGAATCACAAAGAAATGAAGAAAAAAGAAAAACAGGAACCGTATTGCCTATACGAACCATTTTGATTCCTTCTCCACCCGTAATAGATCTCGGCATTCAGGCGGGCAAGTCCAATCCATTCAGGTACTTACCGATGAAGTTTCGAATTTGGCATCTGCTATTCGTCACGGCAATCATTGCATTCGCTTTGGCTCTACCGCAGTTGTATTTGCGAATTCCAGGATCGCTGTATTTCGATTCGTTGGGACTCAACGATAAAAATCGATCCAGTCCAACTTAATCGACCTTGGATTGCCCTCAAAGAAATTCTTGGGCAATTGCATCTCAAAGTAGCCCTCCTTCAATGGTAAGGTTTTGATTGACTTGCCATCGTTGTTCATGATTCGAATCTTCATCCAATATGGACTCTTGGCGTTCAAGGGTGAGTCTTCTTTGCCGTCCTTCCAAAGTCGTGCATCGCCACTCTGACTCGATACCGATGCTTCTAGCTTGAGCTTATCGGTTGATACTTTGAAATTCTCCAGACCCTTCAATCGCAGTTGAATCACAACTTTTTCCGGCCATTGCTCAGTGGTTCGTTCAATGGTCGCACTACTGATGCCAAACGGACTGCGAACATCGAACACAACTTTATTGTTTTCGGACTTTACTTCGACTCGATCATTAGATCGCTTCGTTGTGATCTTGAAGGGGGGCGTATCGTCGGCGGCGCAGGTCATCACGGAAAAACTCAGGATCAGAATCGTTGCAATTAATTGACCGCTCATGGCTGCTCCTCGATAATT
>JAYTVM010000520.1:0-11522 GCA_043743995.1 Pirellula sp.
CCCACTACCCTAATCTTTAGCTGTCCCTGACCACTAGGGCAGATTACTCAAGCACTCCGCTTCGCGGGTTAAACAAGTCGCAGCCGCGGGTTAAACAAATCGCAGCCGCGGGTTAAACAAATCGCAGCCACATCACCGAAGAACAGGAATTACTCAAATGCAAATGGAAAAACTGGTGTCGCTCTGCAAGCGACGTGGATTCATGTTTCAATCCAGTGAGATCTATGGCGGGCTCAACGGCTTCTGGGACTACGGACCGCTCGGTGTTGAACTAAAACGAAATATTAAAGACGCATGGTGGCGTGATATGTGTCAAGGACACAACGAACTCGTCCAACCCGAAGGCGCACCAAGCACCTATGAAATGGTCGGCCTCGACTGTTCCATCATCATGCATCCGCAAGTTTGGAAATGCTCCGGCCATTACGATTTGTTCCACGACTTCATGGTCGATTGCCGAGCAACCAAAAAACGCTATCGATTCGATCAAGTCCGCGGCAAATGGGTTGCCCGCGGTGAACAAAAGATCTTCGTGACTATGTTTGCCGACGCTGAGAATGAACAAGACGAAGTCACACGTCGCGCGCTCAAGTTTTTTAACCTGCGCAACAAAGATGTCGGCCAACTCATTTTGGACGATTCGTTCCTGACCCTCGACAAACTCGAGCCAAGTCAACGTCCAAGTGTTCTTGGTCCGGACACCACCGAATTAGGAACCTTGACCGATCCCCGCGAGTTCAACCTCATGTTTAAGACATACGTTGGCGCTTTGAGCGGTGAAGAGGGAGCCGCCTTCCTGAGACCCGAGACCGCCCAAGGGATCTTCGTCAATTTCAAAAACGTCGTCGACAGCACGCGTATTCGCGTTCCATTTGGGGTGGCTCAAGTCGGAAAAAGTTTTCGAAACGAAATCACTCCGCGCAACTTCACCTTTCGTTCCCGTGAATTTGAACAGATGGAGATCGAATTCTTCTGCAATCCAAACGAGTCGCCTAAGTGGTACGAGTATTGGCGGAACCGGCGTATGCAGTGGTACCTGTCGCTCGGCTTGGCCGGTGACCGATTGCGATTGCGAGAGCATCACCAAGAAGAGCTTAGCCACTACTCTTGCGGTACAGCCGACATCGAATATGCATTTCCGTTTTTGCCCGAAGGTGAATTTGGCGAACTCGAAGGCATTGCGCACCGGGGCGATTTCGACTTGCGATCGCACTCCGAAGGCAAACTCGATCCCAAGAAACGTCCGCTGGAACTCGAACTGAACGACCAAGGCCAGCCTCGTTACCGCGGAAGTGGCAAAGATCTCTCGTATCGTGACGACCTCACCAACGAACGTTTCATTCCACATGTCATCGAGCCGTCGGCAGGGGCTGATCGCGCCACGCTCGCCTTCCTGTGCCAAGCATACCACGAAGATGAAGCGCCGGACGAAGACGGAAAGCTGCAATCTCGATCGGTGATGCGTCTGCATCCACGGCTTGCACCTGTGAAGGCCGCCGTATTGCCGTTGGTCAAAAAGGATGGCATGCCGGAGGTTGCGAAAGAAATATATACGGCACTCAAGCAGAAGTTCAATGTTTTCTACGACGAGAAAGCGGCTGTGGGACGTCGATATCGTCGACAAGATGAGATAGGCACACCCTATTGCATCACGGTAGATACGCAAACGCTTCAAGACCGCACGGTCACGATCCGCGACCGCGACACACTGGAACAATGGCGAATCAAGATCGACGACTGCGTCAGTGAGATCACCGCCCGAGTGACCTAGTTGTTAGTTGTTAGTTGTTAGTTGTTAGTTGTTAGTTGTCAGTTGTCAGTTGTCAGTTGTTAGTTGTCCTTAGTCGAGATTGCATGCATGAACAGACCGCACGCCGCTACGCGGGTTAAACAAGTCGCAAGCAAATGTTTAGCCGATCGAAGCGATTAGTGCAGATCGCGTGGTTGCAATCTGACCACTGACCACCGACCACTGACCACTGACCACTGACCACTGACCACTGACCACTAGCGGCGGGTTGCGCGCACGATGTTCCATTTTGGCCAACTTTCCAATGCCGGTTCCATTTGAACCGCCCAGAATTGTTGCAACGCAGACGAAACATTGGAATCGCTCCAACTTTGATCTGACATCCATAGTTCACTTGCCACTGTCCGTTGCAAAAGCTCATCCAAAAACTGCGGTGTTTCGCCAAAATAGTCCAATCGCTCGTTGATGGTTGCAACAATCGCAGAGCCTTGGTGAATTGCTTGCTTGATCGAAACATTCCATTCTACGGATGACTTGGCGATTTGCGTTGCCGCTGCGATGGCATTGCTTGTACTTGGGAAAACCGTTTTTAATCCGTCGTTCATGGACTTGATGACGCAACCGTTGTTAGTTGCAATGATGTTGGCCATGTTCTGGAGGTGCCGCAGTATTTGAGAGCACGCAGCTTGATCCGAAAGTGTTGCATAAAGCTGGACAGCGTTTGCGATTTGACACCCCAGTAGCGTAACTGTAGTAAGGCTAACCATCTGCCCCGGCGAAAGCACTTCGTCCGGGAACCACTCTCGAAAGGCTGGAAGCCGAGCCGCGTCCGCCGCAGTGAGTGCATCCGCCCGCGCCGCTAAGCGTTCAATTCGAATTTGCCGAGGATCGGAAAGCGAATTCAAGAGCGAAAGCACTTGCTCGCCACTCCTCAGCGTCGGAATGTCTTGCTTGGCAACGGGTCGAGCAAGGTCGATGTCCCATCTCCCAACGCGCCCGCTCGGTGCAACTCGAAAATCGACAACATAAGGTAGCTGTGGTCCACGTAGTCGATACTCGCCATCACTCATGCGAAGCTGTAGATTGAGCCGTTCATCGGCTTGCAATCGAATTTGCGCGATGACATGCGATGAAAACGCCGGTCCGCCAACACAGTAGGTGCGTGTCTCCGCAATGCGAACCTCCGGATGCGCTCGGAAAATCAACTCGATGCTCTGGGCAAAATCGAGTTCGTAGTCGGAGTTGCAGGCTTCACAGTGACCGTGATCTGCAAGCCCCTTCAATGTCTCCTTAACGTCGGACGGAATACGACATGTCGGGCAGAGTATGTCCCAAAGCAAAATGAGCACCCCTTCTCGAGCTGCCAGCAAACATACTTCGACAACTTCATCCCGCTTCAATCCAAATCGCTCTGCGAAAGCTAGAGGTCTCAGGCGGGCTACCTCCAGGTCGCTTGCAAATTCGAGATATTGTTCGAATGCGTCGAGCACCTTTGGATCAATCGACTGAGCGCTTGCTCGAACCCGCGAAAACCGCTCGCTCAGTCGGCGCTTTTGTTCGCGAGAAATTGCCTTCGAAACTGTAAAAGCGTTGGCAGCCATGTTGCTTTTGGAGTTGGATTGAAGATACTCGTCTATCTTTTCATATACACGACCAAAGTTGCGTTCCGACTTGTTGCCAATTTGAAAACGAGCAAACAACTTGCCCATGAAATTTCGAGGCACCATCTGCAAGGTTTGCACGATGAGCGTCCCACCGTCCGACTGCGGATTGAGTTCGACAGTATTGGTAAACCAGACAAGTGGACCGCCTGCGAATTGACGCAATACACTCAGGCGACGCCCCTCGATCCATTCAAAGGGATGCTCCTCCCATTCCATTGTCATACCCATCGCACGCACTGTTGCAATCCGCCTCATCCCAAGCTTAGCATCATGAAACGTTTTATATCGGACCGCAGGAAACCCAATCGCGCTATTGACGCGATCGGTATTGGAAACATAAGGCCATAAAGCTTCAGAAGACGAACGCAGTTTCCATTGGAATTGATATCGCAACAGACCCTTGGCGTTTGCATCAGGAACCACTGGGTGCAACTGAATCGAAGTCCGCGTGCCTGAAAGAAGTCCTTCGAGATCCTGCAATAATTCCCCTGCGTTTTGATAACGTGCATTCGAATTCTTGGCTAAGCACTTTTCGATCACTGCCTGAATTGCATCGCTCGTATTTCCAGTCGAAGTACGTAACTTTGGGATCGAGGCGTCACAATGCAATCGAAAAATCTCCATTGGCGATTGACCATCGAACGGAACACGACCGGTCAGGCATTGAAAGAGCGTTATGCCAACTGCGTACACATCCGCTGCAGGCCCAACTTCTTCGCCGCGGCATTGTTCAGGGGCCATGTAATAGGGGGTCCCCAATATCATCCCGGTTTGAGTCATCGCTAGAGACTCTGAAGCCTCAAAATTTTTTGCCAATCCGAAGTCGGCAACTTTTATCAACGGTTCGCTTGCCGATGAGTCCACGCTGCCGGATTGAAACGAGCGTTGGCCCCGTGCGCTGAGTAATAAATTCGCAGGCTTGATATCGCGGTGAACCATGCCCAATTGGTGAGCAACACTTAATCCACGTGCTGCGTCGGCGATCGCACTCACGACAAGCGGTTCATTTAGGGGTAGCTGTGATCGGGTGAAGTCGACAAGACTCCCGCCGGATACATACTCCATCGCTAGATACATGGTGTCGCCTGCATGATTGAATTCAATGAGTCTCGCGATGGCCGGGTGATCGACGGTGGACATCATCCTCGCCTCTTTGGCGAAACGACGCGACGCCTTTTCGTCTTTGGCCATCCGTTCGGACAAAACCTTAATTGCCACCAATTCGTCGTTGCTCCGATCACGACCTAAAAACACTGCCCCCATTCCACCTTCGCCTAGTGATCGTTCGATGGAGAATCGTCCGAGCTCTGCCATGTTGGCAGGGGCCATCAATTCCCGTGCCATCGATTCTGACGCAAACTGCGGAATCTCTTGAGTTGCATCGTTTCCAGTGTCGTTGTTGTTCGAGAAAGTATCGCTTGAAAGCGAACTTGAAGTTACAGGTGGGACGAAAGGGAACGGTGTTGGCTTCCTGGACGTGACAATGAATTGCAAACGGTCCACCACATCGTCCACGGATGGGCGATTAGCCCACTCCGATTGAATCATTTCTTCCGCCAAAGCAACGACTCGCCCTAGATCTTGGGTCGGCAATAAGGAACCCTTTGACAGTTCCTGGATGATGATTCCAAAAGCATGCACATCCTTTGCCAAGGCGATCGCACCAACTCGACGATCATTCGCATTGCTAACTAGCGAACCGTCCAAAAGATCGATTGCGATTGAGTTGGTCGTCCAATAGATGTAATTGGGCTGCAGGCAAGCATGTGCGACCCCTATGCGATGCGTCGCCGCAAGAGCTTCAGCAAGATCCAATAGGGTCGGTAGAATTTCTTCTGCATAAGGTTTGCGAGTGTTCAGATTCGGGCCAGGGCAGAACGGAGTTGCTGTCACTAACGTGGATTCCGAGTCCTCAACGATTGAAATGGGGAGAATGTTTTTATGAGCGACGAGAACGGATCGGCGGGTGCTCTCGACCGCGTCAACAAAGGTCGCTCGAGCCAGCGGATTTGCAGATCGCAGGAATCGTACAATTCGAAAGGGTGCTTCGGCTTTGGTCGCCAAGAAAGATTGAAAAAGGCTAGAACTTGCTAGCGGTTGCACTAATTGATAGCCATCGATTTCCACTGCGTAACCTGTTGCCAAGTTTCAAAAATACAAAACCCAGAATACTGAAAATGCAGTATATCGCGAGATGGTTAGTCGCGTGCTTGAAGCTCACGATTAACCGATCGTAGCGATTAGCGGAGATCGCTGGCGTTGAAAGTATGCTTCCAGCCCCCTCTTGGAGGTCGTTCAACCTTGTAGTTCGATAGCAAAGACGAGTGCTGGGTGGCACGTTCAGAGGCTGTGATTTTATAGTACCCATCACGCTCAGCGTGATGTACGTAGTTCAAAAACCTTTGGTTTTTGAGGCAACATCACACGGAGTGTGATGGGTACTTTCTACAGATTCAAAAAAATCACAGCCTCTCAGAGCGTTAGCGATGAGCGTGAGCAGCTTGGCAAACGATTTTAGCAACTCCCACGCCCTTCGTACCTCAGGGCGTGTCACCCGCTTTGTATTAAATATAATGATACAGAGTCAGGATTAAGGGTTCAATCGACGGGGACTGAACCCCGTGCTATACTACGAGGTCATTGTTTGCACTGAGGATTTACCTAAAACGCAGTGTTTCGCGGCTCAAGCCCACGAAGATTTCCGCTCAAAACTAATTTTTTAACTGTTAGAAAACAGTTCCAGGAGAGAAAGCGAATGGCTTCCGTTTCCAACCGCCAAAAAACCACAGTAATGAACGGTGCCGAAATTGTAGTGAAATCCCTTGTGGACCATGGCGTTGAAGTCATTTTTGCATACCCAGGTGGGTGCAGCATGCCCATGCATCAAGCTCTCACACGATACGAAGATCGCCTTCGAACCATTCTACCCAGGCATGAACAAGGTGGAGCGTTTGCAGCTCAAGGTTACGCACGGTCGACTGGAAAAATCGGTGTAGTCATGGCGACGAGCGGTCCAGGCGCGACCAATTTGGTTACAAGCATTGCAGATGCAAAAATGGACAGCATCCCTCTTTTGGCCATCACCGGCCAGGTTCCAACGGGAGTCATCGGGACGGATGCTTTTCAAGAGACGCCGATTGTTGAGGTTTGCCGTGGCATTACCAAGCATCATTATTTGGTTACCAAGACGGAAGACGTACCCAGAGTCATGAAAGAGGCGTTCCATATTGCGACCACAGGCCGGCCTGGCCCGGTTTTGGTGGACATGCCAAAGGATGTTCAGATGAATAGTTGCGAAGTGGATTGGGATGTCCCGATGAATTTGCCCGGTTATCAACCGTCGAAGCATCCAAATGCCAAGGCTGAGCAAATCCGACAGATTGCTGCCGCTATCAAGCATAGCAAGCGTCCAATCTTGTACTGCGGTGGTGGAATTGTAACGGGTGAAGCACATCTTGAACTTCGTGAGCTGATTGAGAAGACTGGCATACCTATTACGATGACTGTAATGGGGCTTGGGCTATATCCAGCGGATGGCCCACTTTCGCTCGATATGCTAGGAATGCACGGTAGTGCCTACGCCAATTATTCCGTGCGAGACTGCGATCTGCTCATTGCATTGGGCGTTCGGTTCGATGACCGAGTTACGGGGAATAAGAGTGCCTTTGCCAAGAACGCAAAGATCATTCACGTCGACATCGATGCGTCCGAACTTAACAAGAACAAGATTGCTCACATTTCCGTTCGAAGCGACATCAAGTATGCGTTGGCAGAACTGAACAAGATTGTCGAAAAGCCCGATGACATATCGGCTTGGCTTGCAACTTGTAAAGCACAAAAGGCAAAGCATCCATTTGCCTACGACGAGTCCTTCGACGGCATTCTCCAGCAGCATGCGATTCGAACTCTGTCTAACATGACTAAGAACCGTGATACGTTCGTTTCGGTTGGAGTTGGTCAGCATCAAATGTGGGCAGCGCAGTTCTTTCAGTTCCGAAAACCGCGGACTTGGATGAGCAGCAGCGGACTTGGAACAATGGGATTTGGGCTACCGGCTGCGATGGGAATCCAAGCGGCCCACCCAGATGCGTTGGTGATCGACATTGACGGCGACGGCTCGTTTCAAATGAACATTCAAGAGTTAGCCACGCTGCACTGCGAAAAGTTGCCGGTTAAAGTTCTGCTATTGAACAATCAACACCTCGGCATGGTGGTTCAGTGGGAGGATCGATTCGAGGGTTCGAACCGTGCGCATACCTACTTGGGCCCAATCGATGATGACGAGGCTCGTGGACCAGGTTCGACAGTTGCCCATTCTTATGCTTCGAAGCGTTATCCCGACTTCGTACAAATCGCTAAAGGTTACGGCTGCGGCGGAGCTACGGTTAGCAAGAAAAAAGATCTGGAGGCGGCATTGCAGGAGATGATTGACTATCCCGGCCCATTCGTTTTGGATGTAGAGGTTCCGTTCCAAGAGCACGTCTTGCCGATGATTCCTGGTGGCAAGACCGTCGAAGATATGATCTTGAAATAGCTCGATTGATAATTGAGCCGCAGGCGCTAGCCGCGATCTAAGCCTTTGATTTTACTTTCGGCTAGCGCTAATGGCACTCACTTTTTTGATTTTGAACCTCAATGCGCTAGCATGAGGGTCGGATTCGAAGGTGATTTACAACGTTCCTGCCCGCACGCTAGTGCGTTGCGGCTTAAAGTGAGTGCCATTAGGCTAGCGCCTGCGGCACAGGTTCATGAGAGGACTCGAACTTGTCATTACTTGTGATTGCAGTCTTGCTGTTCATTGCCGCGCTGGTAATATTTGCGATCGATTTGATGATCCCCAGTGGCGGAGTATTAGTTGGAGTAACAGCATGCTTCGCGTTAGCTGCAATCATGGTAGCTTTTCGCCATAGCACGAATACGGGCGTTTGGATGTTGATTGCTACACTCGGTTCGGCCCCGGTGATGATGTGGGGCTTTCTTGAAATATGGCCCAGAACACCACTTGGGCGCCGCATGACAAGCCCACCGGAGCCGGCAGGAGAATTTGTTTGGTCTGACGCTGCGAAATCGAAAAACGTGAATTCTCTGATCGGTGCGGAGGGGGTTGCCATGGGCGAAATGATACCCAGTGGCTTAGTTCAGATCGGTGGGCAGAGTTACGAGGCCTTTAGCGAAAGCGGTCCCATTGACGCTGGCAAGCCTGTTCGAGTCATACGTTTGGATATCGGACGATTGGTTGTAACAACCATTCGTGTCAATAGACCAAGTGATGCCCCGATGTCGCATGGGACAGGACTAGACCGACCGGCTTCGGAGTTGGATCTCGATTCGTTCGATGGATAGAATCCATACGAAAGATACAATTCAGTCCTGATTCGCCGGTTGCACCCGCTGTTTCATTCGCAGCTTGAGTTGTTCTGCGAGTTGAGTTGGCAGTACTCGTTTGGCAAGTATCAACGTAGAATTTGAGTTTAACTGGATCCCCAAGTTATATGAATTTACGCTGCCCCATGAGCCTGCAGGCACCAACAGCCACTGCTTGATCTCACTCGCTTCGATGACTCTTGGGCGGCCAAGAATAATCCAACCTGATCGAACTGTGAGCTTTTTTCGTTCTGTAGAAACCTGACTGCGATAGAACAACACGTCGAGGACGCTCCAGACAAAGAAGAACGACAAGATCAATGTCACTGGAATCATACCCGGCCTCCAGAAATAATTGAGTAGCGCAGCGATCCCACAGACAAAGGCTGCTTGAACAACCATCATTGCAAATGCGAAACCAAAATGGCGTCGGGCAGGAAACGTGAATTGACACTGTTCACCGTCGGATGTGTCAACTAGAATCCCGCTTTTTCTGATTTCGGCAAACGAATCGGCCGGCGCCACGAATTTGCTAGATGAATCCTCGGACAACTCGAAGTGTTCGTCACTTTCGGAAGTTGTGAATATTGGAACTTCAAATTTCGCCTTATAGTCATGTCCGATCGTCAACGACTGAACTTCAAGCTCCCAAGTCGTCGAGTAACCGTCTTTCTCCAGTTTTGTCTCGGGAGCGGAATAGGGAATACCAAAGAGTACGGGAATCCACAGAGTATTGGCTTCATCGCGCAATTCCTTCGATACCATTCGTTGTTCATCAAACACGTTGGTTACATTTCGAGTCGTCCCCTCGCCATCGGTGTGCGATTCGATTTCATTACAGGTTAAACGCAGCTCATAACCATCTTTGGATGGCAAGAGTCGATCAGGACGAATCAATGCGCGAAATTCCCCACCAATGACGCCAGGGCATGTTATCAATCGGAGCGTCGAATCGCCAAATCGTCGCCAGTAATTCAGTGCCCGTCGAGAACTGATGAAAATAAACAGTCCAATGCACATCGGTATGAAGCCGAGCAAAGCAAACCGATTTCCGTCAACCAACTCACGAATGCAAATGATGGTTCCAGGTGCCGTTAGCAACAATACGAAAATTGCAATCCATTGCCATATCAAGCCGTTCCGACGCTTTGAATACACAACCTCGTCGCGCGCCCAATCTCCGCGAGACATCCATGGTCGATTGAGGTTGATATCCGCATTGAGTTCGGACGTTAATTGCTTGCGGTTTTCAGTCCACGAATAAACTAGAATGCCAAGCAGACCAAGTCCAACGCTTCCACAAAAGATTGCCATGAGGCTAGTAAAAGTGATCTGTGCCCATAAACCGCCTCGGAACAAGACCGCTTCGGAAGGAAAATTCGGGTTCACCCAACATCGATACGTCTTTTGGTCGATTCGATGCTGTTCAAGTTCGTCGAACAGGCGCTGGTGTCGCGACTTGAAACTGTCGGAAGATGAGTTCCAATAAACTCGTTTTCCAATATGTTCTTTTCCCAACCACTCATAGCGATAATCGGCTTCGACTCGGAAGACAGCCACATCTTCGCCCGATTCCTGGACGAGCTTTGTCGAAACGATGCGGCATTCGGTCGGTTGCCAATACTGCATTCGAAGGTCTTGGTAACACTGCCAGACAACGCTTGATGCCGACAGCAATCCAATCAAGGCGAAGGGTAGTCCAATGACAGTCAGAAGGATTGTTGCAGTTTTGTTTTTTGACATAGTGAATTCGATTATGGCGTGCTTGTAGCGGATCGGCTCATTTTGTCGATTCGAGTATTGACAATTTTATCAATCGACATGGATCGTCGTTCGCTCGTCCTTAACATAATGGCTCTTTAATTTATTTGCCCCTCAACTCCATCGCCAAATCGAGCACGACGCACTGAGAGCCGCTGCTTCCGGCCGGGACTAGCCAGGTAAACCCGACAGAAGGCTGGAGTTTTCAACGAAAAACCATTAAACTGCAACTGTCGTCATTTCATCGAAGGGATAGGACAGCATATGTCGTCAGGCTCCGTTACTCAATGGCTTCATGATCTCAAGGATGGTGATCCCGATTCGGCTCAACGATTATGGGAACGGTACTTCGCGCGTTTAGCGGGACTAGCACGCAAACGATTGAATGGATTTGCTCGCCTAGGACTCGACGAAGAGGACGTGGCGCTCAGCGCGTTTCACAGTCTTTGCGCCGGCATGGAACAAGGTCGATTCGAAGAGCTCGACGATCGCGAAAGCTTATGGAAGCTGCTTGTTACGATTACGCTTCGTAAGGCGCAGCGAACGATTCGAGACGAGTTTCGGCAAAAGCGTGGTGGCGGTAACGTACTTGGCGAATCGGCGCTCTTGTCCCGCGAAGAAATTGGTGCAGGAGTCCGTGGGCTAGAAAAGCTGCTCGACGAGGAGCCCACTCCCGAGTTCGCCGCCCAGATGACCGAAGAAATGCATGTCCTTCTCAAACAGCTCGATGATGATGAACTTAGGCGAATCGCTGTTTGGAAGATGGAGGGGTGTACGTCCGTCGAAATCGCACAGCGACTGGGAAAAGCCCTGGCGACCATCGAACGGCGGCTGAAGTTGATTCGAACCATTTGGTCCGAAGTGGGTGTTTGAGATCTGAGATTCGCTGACTCCAACGGATTCTAGGTACGAAAAATCGGGGTAGCCGTAACTGCTCGAACTTGCTCATCTGTCTTTACCACAAGCCAGGTGAGGAAAGCATG
>JAYTVM010000521.1:0-11520 GCA_043743995.1 Pirellula sp.
GCAAATTTTGAGCCTCAATGCGCTAGCGTGAGGGCCGGATTTGCAAGTGATTACTAGCCGTGCAGCCCGCACGCTAGCGCGTTGCGGTTCAAAGTGAGTGCCATTTCCCGTTGGCCTGGGCTAGGCAAACTACCCGGCCTTCGGCCCTAAGCACAATAGTGCAACCTCAAAACTTACTCATCGGATTGTGAATAATCCTAGTTCCTTGCCGCTCACAAGTAACCCTAATTGTTGATGCAGACGAACGACTAGAAGCGAGGACGAGAATGACGGACATTCTATTTCCATGCCGAATGCAAACGGCTATGATGTTTTCATGAGCCGACAAGATCCTCCTATTCTGAATGACATGCGGATTGGCCAACCGGCTTGGAGAATGGCGTTGCTTTTCCCACCACAAGGGAGCTGGACTGAGCAAGAATATCTAGCGCTGGATGCTGGACGACAAATCGAGTTTGATGGCGGATGCGTTGAGGTGCTAGATATGCCTACGAAAGAGCACCAACGAATGGTTCGCTTTTTGTTTCTATCGATGCAGGCATTCGTAAGCAGTCGAAGACTCGGCGAGGTCTTTTTCGCTCCTCTTCCTATTCGACTGTGGAACGAGAAGTATCGCGAGCCTGACCTGGTCTACCTTGCTTCAGGTCGGAGCGATGTCGGTAAATATCCAGATGGCGCTGACTTGGTCGTGGAGATTGTTAGCGACTCACCTAGCGATCGCAAACGTGACTTGGAGGTTAAAGTCATCGAGTACGAGCGGGCTGGAATCTCGGAGTATTGGGTAGTCGATCCCCAACAGGCAGTCGTACTGGTTCATTGTCTGAGTCACGCCAAATACGCTGTCGACACGTTTACGACCGGACAAATTGCCCATTCCAGAATCTTGAATGGATTTTCGGTAGGAGTCGAAGAACTGTTTGAGGCAGCCAAGCGTACGTAGTTTTGCTAATGCACACGGCGGGCGGATTTACTATTGTGCGCGGCGTGCTAGGAATAGACACGATGGTTTTCCATTTGAGCGCGGATCATATGGTAGAACTGGTTGCCGCGAGATTGTTTCGGGTTTAAGGATTCATCGTTTTTGGGTTTTTGGGAGAGGCTGAAGTGAAACTGAAACTGCTTCCGGCGGTCTGGACTATGCAAACTGTGAGCCTTTGGACTGATGACACAGCGATCGAGGCAACATGACAAACGTAGACTTTAAGATAACTGGCGATGAACTCTGGGGAAGGATGAATCGCGCTGTGGAGAAAATACAAAAACGACTCGAGAGGACGATCGCAACTTTGGCGTCGGCCGACATTCCATTTGTGGTAATAGGAGGGCATGCAGTTCGAGCTTGGGTCGCTCAAGCGGATGAAGCTGCCGTTCGAA
This sequence comes from Pirellula sp., assembly GCA_043743995.1. Classification (GTDB taxonomy): domain Bacteria; phylum Planctomycetota; class Planctomycetia; order Pirellulales; family Pirellulaceae; genus JBKCUI01. The sequence continues at coordinate 1,375 of JAYTVM010000521.1, forward strand.
CTACCCGCGATGTCGATATCATGATAAATCGCGTGGACCTTCCACGGACCATCGTTGCGATGGAAAACGCAGGGTTTATTTATAGGGTAGGAAAAGGAATTCCTATGTTTATGGATGGGCCTGATACCAAGGCACGCGATGTAGTGCATGTACTATTCGCAAATGAAAGAGTTCGTCAATCCGACATCATTCCGACCCCGGGACTCCACGAAACAGAAGCGATTGATTCGATGCGCACACTTAATTTGGAAGCGCTTGTTCGGATGAAACTTAACGTGTTTCGTGATAAGGATAAAATGCATCTTAGAGACATGCTGGACGTTAAACTGATCGATGCCGAGTGGTTGACTAGGCTTCCACACGAACTGTCTGAACGCTTGAAGCAACTTATCGACAATCCCGAGGATGGTCTCGAAGGAATGCTGGACGAACCGACGATTTCGTAACAGATCTCCGAGGGTGTCGCTTCGCTCGACCATCGGCTGCTATTTTTTACCCCTTTCGGCGTAAATGCTCTAGATCGTTCGAGTGCGCCCCAGTCCACAATTACTCTGTCGACTCGTTTACGCACGGCGTCCAACTTGAGCAATACATTCAAGCTACCAAAATCTGAGCCAGGGCCTCGCTCAGAGGCTGTGATTTTTTCGAATCTGAAGAAAGTACTCATCACGCTCCGCGTGATGTTGCCTCAGAAACCAAAGGTTTTTGAACTGAGAAAATCACGCGGAGCGTGATTGGTACTATAAAATCACAGCCTCTCAGCTACAAAAGTGCATCACAGCGGGGACTGACGTGCCGCATTGGTGTGCAGTCGCTATCAAGATCGCGTACAATCAAAGCTATGTCTGAACTTCATACGCCTGAGTTTCTCGCTGCACGCAATGCAGCTATGGCGCGATATACTGGTTGGATTGGGCATGATGCCCTCGATCCAACCGGACCGTCAGGGCACGCTTACGGCATGCAGGTGAGTACTCGACTTACTTCTTACTACCGTTCGACTCATCGAAAGGGTGCAATGGATATTACACCTCAACAAGTGATCGATTGTCTGGTCGCCGCGGATGTTCAAAATTGGGTTCTCATGGGACTGCACGGATACGTTGGTTTTCTCCCCATGCCACGAGCGACCCAAGATGTCGACGTCATGGTCCCCTTTTCTCAAAGAGAAAAAGCGGCAAAAGCAATCGCTTCCCAATGGCCGACACTAGTACGGCATAATCTGCCCCAAGTAGTTCGGTTCTTGGACAGCGGCGATCTTGACCAGGATGGCAAACCGAAGCCTGTCGTCGACTTAATGATGCCATGGAGCCCTTTTCAGATTACGATCTTAAAGGATCACGTTCGCGTCGATCCGGAAACCGGTCACCGACTGCCTACCATCGAAGCGGCCATTGTTTCGAAATACGCAGCTTATATCTCTCCACACCGAGACTGGAAAAAGAAGCAACAGGATGCCGTCGACATGCGGCAGATTGTGGCGGCAAATTGGAAGGACATCGATCGCGAACAACTCTCCGCACTTGCAGGCCAAGTTTGGGAGCAAGGAGCAGCAGAGATTATTCAGTTCATGCAGTTTGCGATCGACAACAAACCGTTTCCAGCTTGAAATAAAGGAGTGCGGTCTAGCTACTGAAATCTGAGCGAGGGCCTCGCGAATTAGTTAGTACTACAGCGCAGCAGTGTCGCCTTTTGCTCCGCAAAAGTAGCGTGGGTTTCGACGTTGGCGACCGAATTTCCATTCTGCGCTGTAGTATTAGCTAAAAAAAGCATCACGGCGGGGACCGCCCTGCCACGTTACTTTGTTTGTTTCGCCTTCAGAAAATCGGTCATATCGACACCTTTTTGGTATCCAACGAACCTCGCTTCCTCCGATGTGTCGGGCGAGATCATCACGCCCGTCGGATAAGCTTTCACTGCGTAGCGTTCGACTAAATCGCGACGTTCGTCGCCATCTACTTTGACGCAGACGATTCCCGCCGAAGCTTCCACGACGTCTTTTGCCGTGAAGACAAACTGTGTCATCGTCTTGCACGGCCCACACCACGTTGTTTCAAACTTGATGAAACATCGTAGCTTCTTTTCCGCCGCCTCTGCGATCGCTTCGTCGGCATCATGGCGGAACTCAAGCGGCTTTTCTGCTTTAGCCGCTTTCTTATCCGCGCTGTAGGGGTCGCGAGCCAGTTCGTCTTGCTCGCGCGTCTTCCCAGGATCAAACGCGCTCAGTCGGCCTGCGTTGCCGGTCGCGTCGTTTAGCTCGAGCTTATAAGCGGACTCGCCTAGCCAAACATAGTCTCCGATCTTGCGCATATCCGAACTCTTGGATGGCTGATTTTCTGTTCTCAACTCCCACCAGTCGCCTTCTCCAAAGACCGCGTCATTGTTGGAGTCGCTTAGAACGAGCGACACCTTCTTTTCGCCAATGATGATTTCTCCAGTCTTGAATCCTCGTCGAGAAATCCTCAGAATCTTGGGTTGCTCGGCTGCCGAAGCTACCGCGAGCCAGAGGGTTACTGGATAGTCTTCCGTAACCGGACTGTCCACGAGGTACTTGACCTTCAAAGTTGCGGAAAAGTTGGACCAAATATTTCCTCGCGATTCGGACGGCATCGCAATAATGACTTCCTCGTCGTACTTGCCGTTTGAATCCGAATCGATGTAGAGCTTGGAATACGCTTCGTTTGGTGCGGCACGCGTTACGAGCATCTTGATGGGGTTCTGTTGCTCAATCGGCCACCCTAAAACAACTTCGGTTTCAAGACCGTCGACGCCGAGCGAAATTGCTACCTGAACTGGGTTGAGCTCGAGTCCTTTGCCGGGCGGAGAATAGCGAGGAACCAATGGCGAGTTCGTTGCGCCAGCCGATAGCAAAATTGGAATGGAATCTGGAATGATTTCGGCCACTCGAGAGGATTGCTCTTTTAGCTTGTCGTCGGCGGGAAGAATCGAATTGGGTTCCTTGCGTTGGCTATCGGTTGCGATTTGCGATCGATCGGTCGCGTTTGGTTGGCAGCCAATAGCAGTAAGCAGTAGAGTTGTTGCGAGGTAAAGGTGTTTTTGCATGTTTTAGGCTCGGTGTGTTGAGATGGGGATATTGTGGAAGGTTTCGACTGCACTGACCGTCCGTCGACGGAGCGACGCCCTTTCAATTGCTCATTGTAAACTCATTCGCCGCAAAGAATGGAGTCTCTCGATCCAGGATATACCAAGCCCTGTCGATGTCGGTGTGTTGAGATGGGGATATTGTGGAAGGTTCCGACTGCACTGACCGTCCGTCGACGGAGCGACGGACCTACGGTAACGCAGGGTCCTTCATCTTGTTTTGCTCGAATCCGCGGTGGCGAAGTAAGCATGAATCGCAGTGGCCGCATGCGTTCCCGTGGTCATCTGGATCGTAGCATGAAAATGTCTGCGAATAGTCGACCCCTAACGACAACCCTAACTGAATGATCTCAGCTTTGGACATGTCGATCAGCGGGGTGTGGATTCTGAGCTTATTCCCTTCAACGCCAGCTTTGGTCGCCAAATTGGCCATCGTTTCAAAAGCTGCGATGTACTCCGGCCTGCAGTCTGGATAGCCGCTATAGTCTAACGCGTTGACGCCGATAAAAATATCCATCGCCCCGATCACTTCCGCCCAGCCCAACGCATAGGACAGAAAGACCGTATTTCTGGCTGGAACGTACGTCAGCGGGATTTCTGTTCCAATCTCGGACGCTAACTCGTGCTTGGGAACCGTAAGGTTGGTATCCGTGAGCGCGCTGCCGCCGATGGCTCCCAAGTCAATATGGATGACCACGTGTTTTGCGACGCCAGCTTGGTGAGCAATCACTGCGGCTTTTTTCAGCTCAATCGCATGCCGCTGACCGTATCGAAAGCTGATGGCATAAGGCAGGAACCCGCGATCCTTGCAAATCGCTAGGCACGTTGCGGAGTCTAGCCCGCCACTTAGAAGTACCACGGCTGGTTTGGATTGAGTGGACATTGCTGCTTTCGTTATGTTGGGCATGGGCATGCCCCTGGCTTCACGCTCAAGGCATTCACTTTGTAAATTTTGAGCCTCAATGCGCTAGCATGAGGGCAGGATTTGCAAGTGATTACTAGCCTTCCAGCCCGCACGCTAGCGCGTTGCGGCTCAAAGTGATGCAGCCCGTACGCTAGCGCGTTGCGGCTCAAAGTGAGTGCCACTGGCGTCACGCGAATCACGCCAGGGGTTATGACCGTCTGTTTCTAGAGGTATGGTAAATATCCGACAATTAAAGCTCCAGTAAAACTCGGGGGCATTTCACAGGCCCATGGTGATGGGGCATTTCTCGCTTGCGTCACAGGTTCATCAATGCTGGGGTTTACGATATACTGACTCCGTGCCTATTATTCAAATCGATCAACTTGCAAAATCGTATCGCGTCTACCAAAAGAAAGAAGGGCTCCGTGAGGCTTTACGCGGACTCTGGAAACGCGAATACAAAGACGTCGACGCGGTCAAAAATATCTCTCTTCGCGTGGAAGCGGGGGAGTTCGTCGCATTCCTCGGCCCTAATGGGGCAGGCAAAACCACTACGCTCAAATTGCTTTCTGGCGTGATCTACCCTACGAGCGGCAACGCAACCGTAATGGGATTTGTGCCTTGGGATCGAAGCCTCGAATATCGGCGACGCTTTGCACTCGTAATGGGTCAAAAAAACCAGCTTTGGTGGGACTTGCCCGCACAAGAATCTTTTCGGCTTCACCAACAGATTTACAAAATCGACTCGGACTCATTCAACAAGACACTGGACGAGCTTACCAGCTTGCTAACCGTCCAGGAACTTCTCGGACGTCCCGTTCGAGAACTGTCGCTCGGAGAACGCATGAAAATGGAGTTAATCGCGGCCCTGCTCCATCGCCCCGAAGTTCTTTTTCTGGACGAACCGACCATCGGGCTGGATGTCATTGCTCAACACAACATCCAACAGTTCCTGAAATTCTATCAAGCCGAACGCGGCATCACGATTCTCTTGACCAGCCATTACATGAAGGACATCGCAGCCCTTTGCAAACGCGTGGTGGTGATCGCTCAAGGCCAAATTCAATACGATGGTTCCTTAAGCGGGATCGTCGATAGTTTCTCCGGCGACAAGATCATCACTTTGCAACTAGCTGTCGGACAATCCGAGTTGGGTCTGGATCGCTATGGGAAATTGGAAAAAATCGCGATGCCACGTGTCTCCTTTCGGTGCCCTCGCAGCGAAGTTTCGAAGTCGCTCGGCGAGATTTTGAGCAACTACCAAATCGACGATATCGCCGTCGAAGATCCGCCGCTCGAAGAGACGATCGCAAAACTATTCACTCATGTGTCGAAAGACAATACGGACGGCAACGCAGACGGCAACGCAGACGGCAGTGCGAACGGCAAAGCGAAGAACGAAACTTCCAAGGGCAATTCAATGGCTAGCGAAAAGCCATGACGGATACAAACTCGTTCTCCAACTTGATCTTGGATGCATTCCGAACCCGCTGGATGATTCTGCGGATTGCACTTTCGGAAAGGCTCGCCTACCGAGGCGATTTTGTGCTCGGTACACTGATGCGTTTCCTGCCGATCATTACCCAGATTTTTCTGTGGTGGGCAATCTTTCAATCGATCAACCCAGAAGATCCCAATGCAGGACGATTGTCTGGCTACTCGTTCCAAGACATGGTCGCATACTACTTGCTGACTATGGTCGGGCGGGCGTTTTCGTCCATGCCTGGTTTGTCGTCAAGTATCGCCGTGAAGATTCGCGACGGGGAGATCAAGAAGTTCCTGGTACAGCCGGTGGATTTGATCACGTTTCTTTTTTGGTCGAGGGTGGCCCACAAGATCGCGTACTATACGATCGCAACCCTACCCTTTGCATTGGTTTTCTTCTTGTGTCGTAGTTACTTTACGCTTGGGTGGCCGGAACCCTGGACCCTTGCCGCATTCGTGTCATCCCTGTTCCTGAGTTTTTCGTTAGGGTATTACCTAGAAGTCTGCATCGGTTTGGTCGGCTTTTGGATGCTCGAAGTCTCTTCGCTGTTATTCGTTTATATGCTGTTTCAGTTCTTCCTGTCGGGGCACATGTTTCCTTTGGACATTTTGCCGGAACCATTTCTATCGATAGTCAGTTACTTGCCCATAAAATATCTTGCATATTTCCCCGCTGCCGTCTTTCTTGGCAAAGTTCAGGGGACTCAGCTGGCCATCGATATGGCGATGTTGGTCGCTTGGACGGCGTTTTTCTTTGTTGTGTCACAGGTGATCTACCGACGCGGTTTGAGACGGTACAGCGGTTACGGCGGATAAGTATGCTGGGTTCGAAACGGACGCTGGGTTCGAAACGGACGCTGGCAGCGTCCGCCACGTGGCGGACGCTGCTAGCGTCCGTTTTTTGCTAATGGATCACGCGACCGGCGACTGTGACCTCGGCTGACATGTCGTCGCCGAGCGATGTCTTGACCGTTATTTTTTGTTTCAGAGCACCGTTATCGTTGGCGTCGATCAATCCCCCCGTGAATGTAAAGGGGACAACGTGAATCGTCTTCAATCCCTCGGGTAGTTTGAATTCAAATCGACCATCAACGCAATCGACTCCTGTGATCGCAAACGGTTTTTTGGATCTAACGATTAGCTTGTTTTGAATCGATTTGCCTTGTCCAACATCGCCAAGTGCTACAAAAGTCGGTGAAATGGAGACTGGTGGAATGACTCGGGCATTGACAGGCAATGTGAACTGTTCATTCTTTTCATCGTTGGTTACAACAACCAACTCGTCTACCAATTCTCCCACCGAAGTGTTGTCTTTTAAAGTGATGTGCAGAACATAGTTCGTCATGGACCCATTCCTCTGGACCGGATCCAGTCGCACTTCAATTTGATCGCTGTTCCCTCGAATATCGAGGATCTTCCAATCTCGGCGGCCTGCGTAGGATATCTTTAGATCCACGACTTTCTTAGTACCCATTTCGACGTCACCAAAACGAACTTCACCCGGCTCAACTACAATGTCCGAACGAATAGTCCCTCCGACCGTCAGCTTCACCTCGGCGTAATACGGACGGTCGATCACCACTGTGATTTCAGCGGTTTTTGTTCCGATGAAGGAACGCGTATTGAATTGTGCGATTACCTCACCCTTTTCCCAGGACTTAAGTGTCTTCTTGGTCACGACTGGATTGGTGCAGCCGCAACTGCTTCGAACCGATGCAATGTGAACATCTTCCTCAAAACAGTTTTCAATAACAAACGAATGCTCAGTCTTGGCGTTACGACTTACTGTTCCAAAGTGATGGTGTGTTTCTGAAAAGAGTTTTTGCCCCCATTGGTCGGCGTGTGCGAGCGAGGCCGCTGTCGATACGACACAGATGCCAGCTAATGCGATCAGCAGCCGATGATTGAGCTGTAGCGAGAATCGCCAGGACTTTCCGATATTGCCAAGCAGTCCGAAACTCTTGGCGAGTTTGCATACAGGAGAATAACAGTGGGAAGAAAGTGAATGCGAAATTCGATAAATCATCCGGACGTTCTCTCGAAGACGGGCAAGATCGACAAAAGGAATTCAAACGGGGGGGCCCCCATACTGTGAAGTTTGATCGGCATTTTTTTGGCGTTAGATTCGTTTTGTTTGTTAAAAACAGAAGCTAGAGACCACCTAGACGTCCCAGCCTCCCAGACTTTCCACTTTCCGAAGCGGTATGATGTTGTCTAGAGGAATTTACGGGAAAGTCAGTGGTTACATTTGCCACAGTGCACCACGCCCACCGCTTTGCTTTGGGCGTGCCACACGTTGGGTGCCACACGTTGCTCTAGTCCAAGTAGATTTGATGATTTTGAAACCTATTTCTGCCGTACCATCCATTCGAGTTCGCAAGCTAAATCAATGGCCCATCGATCCATCCCGACAGTTCGTTCTCTATTGGATGACGGCCTATCGTCGAACCACTGCCAATTTTGCATTGCAGAGAGCTGTTGAGCTCGCGAATCAGCTTCACAAACCACTAGTCGTTTTCGAAGCCATTCGACTGAATTACCGTTGGGCCAGCGATCGATTTCACCAGTTCGTACTCGACGGAATGGCGGATAATGCCGCCGCGATGCAATCTACCAATGCACAATACTACGCCTATGTTGAGACCGTTTCCAACGAAGGCAAGGGTTTGTTGGAAGCTTTAGCGCAATGTGCCAACGTCATTGTCGCAGACGATTACCCTTGCTTTTTCCATCCCGCACTTTATGAGCGAATTGCGAGCAAATGGAATTGCGCGATCGAGTTGGTCGACAGCAACACGATTGTGCCAATGCGCTGTACGGAAAGAACCTTTACGGTTGCACATTCCTATCGCCGTTTTATGCAAAAGGAACTCGTTCAAGGCATGCCAGATTTTCCGGATAAGAATCCCCTGGAGAATCTATCGGGACCAAAACTCGCAACGCTGCCTACGAAGATCGTTGGTAGCTGGCCCATTTGGAACGCAAAGAAAGCCTTGAAAGAACTGAAGTCGGTTTCGCTCGCTTCCATTCCCATCGATCATTCGGTGGTACCCACTACGGAACGAGGCGGATCAAGGCAGGCCGGAGAGTGCTTAGACCGATTCATCAATGCACGGTTAGGGGACTATTCCGAAGCTCGCAATGAGCCCGAAAAAGAGGGTTCGAGCTGGCTCTCGCCCTACTTGCATTTTGGTCATATAAGTCCTCATGAAATCTTCGACCGAGTTGCGAAGGCGACGAATTGGTCGCCAAAGAAAATGGACAAACCGAACGGCAAAATGAATGGATTTTGGAACATGGGGCCAAATGCAGAGGCGTTCATGGATCAATTGATGACTTGGAGAGAAATCGGATTCAATATGTGTTGGCGAGAGAGAAACTACGATCGCTTTGAATCACTGCCGAGTTGGGCGCAGACGACCCTTGATGCGCATGCGACGGATGAGCGGCCCGTCACCTACGAACTAGATCAGTTTGAGGAGGGCAGGACGCACGATCCACTTTGGAACGCCGCTCAAGTGCAGCTTGTTCGGGAAGGACGCATTCATAACTACCTTCGCATGCTCTGGGGAAAGAAGATCCTGCACTGGTCGCGTTCGCCGCGAGAGGCGCTGCGAGTCATGATCGAGCTCAACAACAAATATGCATTGGATGGTCGCGATCCAAATTCCTACAGTGGTATCTTTTGGGTTTTAGGGCGTTACGACCGAGCCTGGGGACCTGAGCGTCCTATCTTTGGCAAGATTCGATACATGACCAGCGAATCGACTCAGAACAAATACCACGTAAAGCAGTATCTCAAAAGATATGCCTAATCGCTCGGCTGCCGGCTAGATGCAATCAAGCTCAGATGCGATCAAGCTTGAGAGGGAGAAAACGCTAGGGTGGCATGATCGCGGACGCGAGTCGCGGAGCGACGTCGCCTTCGTTGGCACGAATATTGCATTTAATTTGCTCCGCAAGGAAAAAAGTTCTGTCAGTTTGACAGGAGCTTGCAATTAACCCGCGTTTCACAAGGAATCAACAATTATGGTTCATTTCCGATTTCCAATACGTCAGCTCCCCGTTTCGCTCCAAGATTTCGCTACCGACGTGGAGTCGATTGTCGATCAGGTCTTCAATCAAGGGGACTCCAAAGGCGAAAAATGCGAATCAGCTCGTTCAAACAAATCCTTCCACCCCGCGATAGACATTTATGAATCCGAACAGCAGTTCGATCTCTACATGGATTTGCCCGGCGTGAAGACGGATGCCGTTAAGATCGAAATGCTAGATGACCGCCTGATCGTTAGCGGTAATCGAGTAGCACCTGCGCACGATGAAGGGGTTTCCGCTCACCGCATCGAACGAACAGATGGGCAGTTTTCGCGTTCCATCCAACTGCCTAAACAATTGGATGTCGAGAAAATCGGAGCCCATTTTGAGTGCGGCGTTTTGCATGTAGTGTTGCCCAAGCAGCCAAAACCGGTAGCGAGAACCATCGAAATCAAGACCAATTGATTCCCTTGTTTTATGCTTCTAAGGTAACAAAAAAGCGGGGGCCGTCGGACAAATGGAACTCACTTTGAACCGCAACGCGCTAGCGTGCGGGCTGCACGGCTAGTAATCACTTGCAAATCCGGCCCTCACGCTAGCGCATTGAGGCTCAAAATTTG
>JAYTVM010000522.1:0-1037 GCA_043743995.1 Pirellula sp.
AAAAACTTCGAACACCGCCGTGAATGGATCCGCTGCCGAATGGAACGACTCGCCTCAGTCTTCGGTGTCGATGTACTGACCTACGCCATCCTCTCTAACCATATGCACGTCGTCATTCGCACCCGTCCCGATGTCATCGCCGGTTGGTCCAATTGCGAGGTCGCGTTGCGGTGGCTACGCGTCTTCCCAGGTCGCCGTATCGATGAGCAATTAGCCGAACCCACTACCAACGATGTCGAAACGCTCGCTAATAACCCCGAACGCATCCAATCGATTCGCACCCGCCTTTCCAACCCCTCCTGGTTCATGAAAGCGCTCTGCGAACCCATCGCTCGACTCGCAAATAAACAAGATGAAGCAACCGGCCATTTTTGGGAAGGACGCTTCAAAGCTCAATCCATCACCGACGAAGCAGGCTTGCTGGCTTGCAGTATGTACGTGGACCTAAACCCCATCCGGGCGGCTATGGCCCAAACCCCCGAAGAATCCCTCCACACGTCTGCCTACGATCGTATCCAAGCTCTCCAAGGAGCCACTATCCCTTCCGCCGCTGCCGATCTCGTTGCCATCGAGACGTCTGAAGCAGGCCGCATCCTGCGAACTTCAACCCCCGAACAACTCCGAAAAAGAAACGCGGACGCCAAGAAACGCCGTGGGCTATTCATCTTGCGAGACGCGTGGCTGTCACCCCTAACCATCAACGAACAAGCCAACATCGGACCGCAATCCAGCAACTCCGGTGTACGTGCTAGCGACAAAGGCTTTCTTTCCTTGAACCTACTGGACTACTTGAAACTGCTCGATTGGACCGGACGCCAACGCGGTAGCGTACAAAAGGCCGACATCCCAAACGATCTAGACCCCATCTTGAAACGGATCGGGATCGACGGTCGGATGTGGGTCGACTTGGTCTGGGGCTTCCAAAAGTTCTTTGGTCGCGGCGGAGCTGCTGGCTCCCCCAAAAGCCTCAAGGAATCCGCAGCCAATCGCAATCGCAAGTTCATTCGAGGCCAAAATGCCGCCGCTGGCTGCTTCGT
>JAYTVM010000523.1:0-1035 GCA_043743995.1 Pirellula sp.
TACCATCCGAGCCACTTCCACCGACGGTTCGACCGCCGACACGGTCTTTACCATCAATATCAACGACCTCGACGAGTTCGATGTTGGGGCTGTGACTGATAGCGATGCAACCGCCAACACGATCGCTGAAAATTCAGCCAATGGTACGGTTGTAAATATTACCGGTTTGGCCAGTGACGCGGACGCGACGACGAACGCGATCACCTACACGCTTGATGACAACGCCGGTGGCCGATTTACAGTCAATAGCTCGACTGGCGTTGTGACCGTAGCGGATGGGTCGTTGCTCAACTACGAAGCAGCCATCTCACATAGCATCACGATTCGAGCGACCTCGGCTGATACGTCGTTCTCGACGCAAAATTTGACGATCAATCTCACCGACGTCAATGAAGGGGCAGTTGGAGCCCTTTCAGATACCAACGCATCCGCCAACTACATTCTCGAAAATGCTTCCAACGGAACAACCGTTGGTATTACAGGGTTAGCTACCGATCCCGACGGAACGGACGTTGTTACATACAGTTTAGACAGCGACGCAAGCGGACGATTTACCGTCAATTCAACAACCGGTGTCGTCACCGTCAACGGAGCCATCGATCGTGAAGCGGCAGCATCCTACAACATTACGATCCGAGCGACGAGCAGCGATACTTCGTTTTCGACTCAGACCTTTACAATCAACATTGGAGATGTTGACGAGTTTGACACATCCTCTGTGACCGACTCTGTGGCCTCGGTGAACTCTGTGGTTGAAAATGCCGTTTTTGGAACCACCGTGGGGATCACCGCATTCGCATCGGATGCGGACGCAACGACCAACGCCATTACTTATAGCCTGTTCGATAACGACGGAGGCCGATTCGCTATCGACACCAATACGGGCGTGGTCACCGTGGCCGGAGCGATCAATCGCGAAACGGACGGAGCCTCGCGGAACATTACGATTCGTGCCACTTCGGCCGACACTTCCTTCACCGATCAAGTGTTTTCGATCGCGATTGTCGATGCGAACGAATTTGCGGTTACGGCACC
>JAYTVM010000524.1:0-43487 GCA_043743995.1 Pirellula sp.
GACCGGGCCAAGCGCCTGCTCGCAGCCAAGGAAAAGCGGAACGCGACCGCCTAGCCGATTTGCGACCAAAATTCCTACTGGTTGACGTGGGCGCTTACGGTTTACGACTCAGATACCGGTGAGCGAAGAATTCAGGGTCAATCGGAAGCTGAGTCGCTCCGTATTATGGACATTGCGGATTCGGGTTCAACACCCGCATTCGGCATAGTTCGTTGGTCCCTCCTTGGGTCGGCGATTCTGCTGGTGATTTTAGTTTTTGCGAAATTGTTTTTTAGGAAAACCCTCGAGACATGAATTGAGGTGTAATTGTGCCTGCGATCGCATCCGGTTTCTCAATGGTCGTGTTGGTTATCGTCAACCTTTCAGGAATGTTCCGTTCGCCCGGCAGTAATTGCGTTGACGACTGTGTCGTTGAGTACGCCAAAATGCATGGGGTGCACATATCGGCTTCAGAATTGGAGGCAAAGGCTGACCTGCTGGGAATGAGTAAAGCCCCCCATGATAGGAGTATGCTCGATGCGGTAAAACTATTGTCGAGTATAGGAGTAGTCGTTACGGCTACTCAGTTAAGAGACGTTTCCAATTTGGATGACCGACTTCCTGCAATCGTCTACGTACCGGATCCTGACGGTGATTTAATAGGCCATCTTGTAATCGTCGTCGGAGAGAAACGTGGTGGATATTCCCTATTGGATCCCGGAGTTGGTTTTACGCCGCGCGTTATTGAAATTCCCGAACTTCGACGCCTGGAGAGCTCGGTGCTATTAACACGCAAATGGGCAGTTCCATATTTTTATCTCCGCCAAGTTGTTGTTTTCGCAATCGTCGTTTTTGGCGGAAGCTTCGTCTTTTTGTTTCTGAACAACGGCCTAAAGAGGAGGGGTTACATGTGCCTGTTTGCGATCCTTTTTTCAGGATGCGGCCGGCCAAGTACATGTGTTGTAAAAGAGGCGCAATTTGACTTTGGAGACGTAATAGAGCCGGATAGCGGGAAAGTTCTCGTTCATGAGTTTGAGATTTTCAACACCGGCAAGGACGCGAAGATCGTGAATAAGGTGGCGAGCTGTACCTGCGTCGTATTTACAGATGACGATTCTGAGTTTTTGATTCCACAGGGGAAATCCAAAAAGCTAACTGCCGGAGTTTCGGTTGGAGGTAAAACGGGTGCGTTTGTGGAAGAGATTCGACTTGTGTTTGATGATCCGAATGTAGAACCGATTTTGTTAAGGCTTTGTGGAATAGTGCTGAGGGAACCGTCCTCAACTCAGCCGTTGATCCAGTTCAATTATAGACCGGGGATACCAATGTTAAAATACTGTACGTTATCTCACCAACGTAGAAGTAACGATAAACCGATGGAAATCGAAGACTTGCGGATAATTTCAGATCTGAATTACGGTCTCTTTTCTTTGGGGACACCGACACGCAGCGAGATGGTCGTCGAAGATCGAGTCGTTACCGATGTTTGGGAGGTGCCGGTAAATTTGACGAACAGTAAAGTAGTGGACGATATCGATGCCGTGCTGAGCGTTACTTGGAAGTCCAGAAACGACACAACCAAAGTTCGACTATTGGCGAGACAGGCAAAGTCCATAGAGCTAATCGAAGAAAAAATGGTTTTGATTGGTTCCTTGGGAAAGCAATCCGTGGAGTCAATTCCTCTTAGGATACTTGACTCACAAAACGCTAAGCACGTGAAAGTAAGCGCCTCCGTGGATTGGTGTGACGTAGAGGTCAATGCCGATAAGAGCATGCTTGACCTTCGACTTGTGCCGCCACGTAAAGGGAATCACCTAATAAACGTTACTCTCACGGAGAACGATCGCTCGATTGGCGAGTTTGTAGTTACTGTGCTTGCTCAATGAAGTTGGAATTGGATCATGAGTTCGAGACCGCCGAAGTACGGTGCAAGATGGCGTCTAAAAACGATGGTCATGTAATACCTCCAGTATTTACGCGGGCGTTCACCCTCGTCGAGCTTCTTGTCGTGATTGGGATTATTGGCGTGCTTGTCGGGCTGCTGCTACCTGCGGTTCAAGTGGCTCGCGAAGCTGCTCGTAGGTTCCATTGCCTTAATAATTTGAAACAAATCGGATTGGGTCTTGCCAATTACGAATCGACCTTTCGATCATTGCCAGCGGCATCACTTCGGCCACCCGGACTAGAAGATAACGGGCGTGATGTCCCACGTGTCACCTGGGCGATATCCATTCTTCCGAACATGGAACAATCGAATTTATACAACACTTTTAATAGCCGCGTTTCGATCAATCTCACTGAGAACGAACGCTTACGCACAACACGAATTAACACGTATCTGTGCCCCTCTGACCCAAGTAGCGGTGCCGAGTTCGAACCCTTGCTCGGCATCCGTTACGCACGTGGCAACTACGCTTCTAATTATGGTGCAGCTTCCTGGGAAATCCAGTTCTGGAATGAATCCCGCTTCCGAGGAGTGATGGGCCAAAACACGTGGATGAAACTTGCTCAAATCACGGATGGTCTTTCCAATACTGTTGCGGTGGGCGAAATATTAGCGCATCCCCATCGCACAGACAATCGCGGCGTCTGGGCCTTTCATGCTCCTGGCGCTTCCACGATCGGGTTAGATTGCGATGTCAAGTGCCAAGGGATCAACGGCGATTTCAATCGGGAGTGGATTCCTTACTGCGCTGTTGTCGAAACTCGATTCGCGTGCTCGCCACAAAACAACGCGTTCAGCAATGCTGGTCCGCGAAGTAAGCATCCCGCTGGTGCCAACTTGGTCCGATGCGATGGCTCGACACGATTTTTTGGCGATAACACGGATGTTCAAGTATTGGTTGCTTTGTTTACCAGCGGAGCGTCGGATGTCAGTTCGACGGAGGAATAGCAATCATGATTTCACGCAGGGGCATCGTCGGGGTTATTTTTGTTGCCGCACTGATCGTAACGTTTTGTGTCGTTGTCGCTATTCGCAACTCGAATCCGCGTGAGCTTGCAGGCCACAAGCATGCGATTAAAGCATGCATTTTCATACCGAAATCCAACAAAATTGCAACGATGTGCTACCAGCACGTTCGCATCTGCACGCGTTCAGGCGGTTTGCCGGTGACTGTGTCCGGGCACGCGGCAGAACTAACGGATATCGACTGCAATTCAGAAGGAAAAATTTTGGCTACCTCATCGATGGATGGTACAGTAAAACTCTGGGAAGTTTCCAGCGGAATCGAAGTGCGATCGATACCAGTCTGTAAACGAGGGTCGGTAATGGCCGTTGCCTTTCATCCACAAGGGGACTTCGTCGCAACAATCAGCAGCGATGGGTTTCTCCGCGTTTGGGAGGTTGCCACAGGAGCAATTAAGAAGCAGATCCGAGTTCATTCAAAAAAGCTTGTCTGCATGTGTTTCAATCGAACTGGCGATCAAATCGCAGTCGGGAGCGAAAGAGAAGGTGTCGCAATATGGCGATGGGAGACCAAAGTGGAACCATCGCTTTTGGTAACCGAAAAATCGGGACGAGTTAATGCAATGGCTTTTGATCCAACAGGCCGTTATTTGGCGACCGGCGGCGAAGACAAATGGATTCGAATCTGGAATTTGGCCCATCAGAATATCGACAAAACGCTTGCCGGCCATTGGGGAATGGTTAACGCAATTGAATTCTCTCCCGATGGCCAGACTTTGATTTCCGCATCGTCCGACTGGACCATCGCCGTCTGGAACATTAGCGAATCGCGTGAGATCAAAAGATTGCGAAAGCACACCAGTCAAGTCATGTGCATGAATTGCGATTTCGACACAGACACGATGCTTTCAGGTGGCTATGGCAAATCCAATGGCAATGGCGGCAGCGTAAAAGTTTGGAAAGGATTTTTGGGTCCGTGACAATCATTTACATTGCTGGAGCAGGCCGAAACGGTTCGACGCTAGTTGGGCAGTGCTTAGCCGCACAACACGGGTTCGTTTTTCCCGGGGAGATAACCCATGTTTGGCGACGCGGGTTTATGGACAATGAGCTATGTGGATGCGGCAACAAGTTCCTGGATTGTGACTTTTGGAGACAGATTGCCAATCATTCCTCGATGCGTGAACTGGACATCCACAATGACGTCAGCCTAATTCGAGATAGAGCCAGTCGCTTTTCTAGGATTCCTGTATTCTTTTCTGGTCGACGTGCGAACCACGTAGACGACGGGTCCTACGTTGAAGTCTATCGAAGACTTATCGATCTAATTGGCGTAGTTGGCAATGCTTCGTGGATCATTGATGCTTCCAAGTACCCGACCGACCTTGCCGTTTTGATCGAACACCAAAAAATGCTGCCTCCGATCCACGTCTTGCATTTGGTGCGCGATTGCAACGCAACCGTTTACGCCTGGAAGAAACGCAAGCTTCGGCATGAAGTCCATTGGCAGACTCAGTACATGCCTCGCTACGGCGCAGTACAAACCGCCATTGCCTGGCTGGCGTTCAACGGATTGACTAAAACCCTGGTAACTCGATACGACATACCTTATTCCCTGGTCCGATACGAAGACTTTGCCATGGAGCCGATGAAGGTATTGACTCAGATTTTTGATGGAATGCGTGTGTCCAGCGCGGAAACGCTACTTTCGATCGTCACGCCATCTGCCGATAGCTCTCACGCAAGCAGCTCTCATGTGATAGGTGGCAACCCGTCCAAATTTTGTTTTGACTTTGGGTCGATACGACTGGATGAGGAATGGAGAACGCACCTGAATAGCTTCGACAGGTTCTTGGTGAAATGCATTGCAGGTCGATTGCAACGTGAATACGGTTACCTATGATCATTCAATATCTGCAAGACCGTTCGATTTTGGCTGATATTGGCTTCGCAATTATTTGGCAGTTGGTCACGATTCACGTGATCGTGTGTGCCAGTCGCATTGCGAAACAATTATTTCCCGGTTGTACGGGGGCTCCGTTTATTTTACATACGACAGTGCTGTCCATCGCGATTTGCCTGGTAGGACTGTTTGCCGTTGGGGGTGTGGGATTGCTATCCGCTTGGAGTGCGATCGGTACGGTTAGTATTATCGGTTCCGTCGCCAATTGGTTTGTCTTGCAATACTGGACGAACCGCCCAAGTGGATCTCAGGTTAAAGAACAAATGGACAAGCCTGTTGTCTTGTTCTGGTTCGTAGCCTTTTCATTGTTCCTTGGCAATGTGATTGCCAATGGGTTGTTGCGATGGCCGTCCGAGTGGGACAATTTGATGTACCATTTGCCGTTTATTGATCACTGGATCCAGAATGGCACATTGGCAGCGACACAGTCAGCCCGTTGGTCCATGCCCGCGTCGAGTGAACTCTTGGGGCTATGGTTCGCAATTCCATTTTCCGGTGATTTTCTAGTGGCCCTCAACAACGTCCCTGTCGTCGTCGTGTTCGTTGCAGCCTTGATTGAGTTGGGGCGTTCGATGGGTATGACCGGATGGTTTCCGCATGTTTGCGCGTTTGTATGTATTTGCACGCAAGTGACTATTAGGCAGAGCACGGATGCCTCGAATGATTTGATGGTTGGTGCGTATTTTTTCGCTGGTTTATTCTACTTTCGAAAACTCGAGCACTCGCAGCTTGGGGCGCCAATCCTTTTGGGGATTTGCATCGGAATGCTTGTTGGAACAAAGTACTTTGCGATCGGATACGGTGTAATTCTCGCGGCGGTTACGGCACTATGGTTTGCGAGGTCAAATGCTCCAATCCGCAGGGACAATAAGATTTGGTTGGGTTTTGCTGCAACAATCACACTCATTGGAGGATATTGGTTTTTCCGAAACTGGACGATGACAGGAAACCCCATATTCCCGATCGGTTCGAAGGAGTTTGCCGAACGACTGCCTTATCCAGGGATACACCGAACGACCCTGCTCTTCCATCTCACTGAGGAGGCCCAAGATCTGGTACTCGCGTCGGTTTGGAAACGGTGCGGCCCTTTTCATGTCATCGCATTGGCGGCAATTCCTAGTTTTGTGATCTGGATGTGTTTCGATAACACGTCTAGGGCTGAAAACGTACGACGCGGAATTCTTGTCGCGATTGTTGGATGCCTAGCAATTCTTTTAACGACGCCGATGCTGGTCGAAGACCAACCTGGAACGATGAACCATCTTCGATGGGGATATACTACCGTTCGTTACGGGCTATGTTTCTGGACATTTGTTACATTTCTATTTTTCCTAGGCATAAACTCCCTCTCGCAGTTGCGATTTTTCTCAAGCCGGCCATTCTTGATGCGAGCACTTTTTATTGTCGTGCCAATTCAGATCTACTGGACCGTCATGAATCTCGAATCCTTTTTTGCTTACCGTACTCTCTTGTGGGGATTAGCAGGCGGACTCTGGTTAGCCACCCACCTGCTGATGTGTTTGTCGTCAAGTCGCGGAGTGAGGTACGGAATCGAAATTACCTTAGTTCTATTGCATTGTTATTTGATTGGGATTCTCTCCGATCGTTGGCATCGAGGGTTAGGGAATCACTTCGACCGCTATAGCCAATCGGATGTGTTCACCAGCCTTGGTAAATCACCGAAGAGTCTTTTAGTTTTGAATGAGCGGTCGTATCCATTCTTTGGTTCGTACCGCCAAAACCATATTGTGCAGCCAATGATGTTTTATGATGTGAACCGTGTGTGGGATGCGGTTATTTCCGGAAAAATCGATGTTATAGCAACTCAAGAAGATGCATCGAACGAAATTGCAAGATACCGTTCAGCAGGGGAAGCCTTGGAACAGGACGCACGATTTGAAGCCATCGACATCCTCAAAAATGGAGGTTATCGGCTTTTTCGACCAAATTACAGCCAAGGCTTCAATCGACCGTCGAGGTAGTCTGGTGGGCCCTTGTTGACCCAGAAGATGACGATCCGCAAGCAGTGCCACACGTGTCGATCCTCAGAGCGGGTCTTCCTACTTTCGTTGCCGGCCTTTTCCTGTCGAATAACGCTGATGTTGCTCGGCAATTTGACTCGGACTGAGACTCTCTAGACCACACGCATTCAAAGCCGCGTTGGCCAGTAACTCTTGAAACGCTGGCTCGGCAAAGTCATTAGAATGGCCAAGCGAGGTGTAGAACGACGCTCCCCCGTCGACGCGCACATGGGTCCACGCGACTGGTTCTGCGGGCTGGCCATCAATCTTTCCGTTCAGTAGGACGCGTGTTCCAGGCTTCAAGGGACTGACTTTGTAAAGCGACCCTTGGCTCGAAAAGAGAGCCGCCGCGTTGTCGGCCCGACTTACGGTTGGTCGCAACTCATTGCCGTAATGATTCGTATAATTCCCGCCAAAAGAGTAGGCGTCAAACTCTGGCCATTGGACTAGCCCATCCACTTGTTTCCCGTCTCGCAGGCAGAATGCGTGACTCGCTGTACGTATTCCGATAACAGGTCGTCCCGCTTTGATGAAGGCTTGAATTCTTTCCAAGTCGCTGGCGACGAGTGGTCGCCGTCTCACGCTAACGAGCAAGGCATCCGCATCCTCGATGGCTTCGATGCCTGGAATGGACGTTCGGTCCTTCGAATCGCCATACACGATGGAAACACGCAGTTGGGGCCGCAATTGCGTTGCAGCGAATTGAGGCAAGGTATTGGCCGTCTGATACTCATCCTCCGCGATGAGCATGGCTAAATGGGGCCGTCGATCCTTGGAAAAACGAAACGGAGTCAGCTGGGATGGAACGGAGGAATTCAGAGAAACGAATACTTGGTTGCTGGCGATCGTTGGGCAGACGTGACGCTCGACATGGTCCAGGATGAGATCGGTTCCAGAAAAATGGTTGACGTAAGGCCACTTGAGCGGATTGTACATGGTGTCGGTTAAGTCCCGGAGCAGGACTACATTCTTGCCGTGGCTCGAAAGTTGCCGCAAGCCGAAGGAGCGGCCAAGCACGCACATATTGGTATGCACACCGCAAATCAAGATCTGCTTAATCCCCTTGGATTCGAGGATGTTCCATATCTCGATGCCCGAATCGCTGATGAAGTCGCGGTTTGAATCGATGTTGATGATTGGGATTTGTTGTCGCCAAGGGGCCTTGGGATTTCGACCTTCGCTGGCAAGTTTTTCGGACCATTGCTGATGCTCGGTGGGGTCATCGTCCTCGCCACCATCGGACTGGTCGATCGGATACGAGAACGCTTCCTCGCTTGGGATACGGTCGCACCACGTTGAGATATCCTTCGGCAGATTGGCTGCCGTTGAAACCGACTTGGCCCGCTCGCGAGCTGGATGGGCTGCATAAAACGGCATGCAATCGCTTGGCGCATGCACGATCAGCGCACCGTTGGATCGAAGTGTATTTGCAAGTGCGTCAATCCGAGGAGCTAGTTCTTGAACGCGACGTACCGCATTGACGCAATGGTGCGAGTCCCAAACGTCGCAAATAATGAGCGCCGTTTCCGAGGGCTGCCAATGTGCCGTCGACTGAACCCGATGAAACCGCTCTGGAAAATCGGAGACTGGGGTTTGGCGAATCGTTTGAATGACCATTTCGTTCCCAAGCAGGTTGCAGTTGAAAAACACGGCCAATGGGATTGCAAAGAGCCAAAGCGACAAAAAGCAATGGAAACTTGGTGGGCGAGTGTTCTTCATCGGAATGGTCTCGTTTGCTTTTGGGACTATAAAACTGTTGAAAAATAATGATACGCATGGTTCTGTAGCTGAGCGAGGCCCTCGCTCAGGTCAGTCGTCCGGAAGTCACCCTCCTTCCGGAGATTGTTTAGGTTGAGTGGGAGCTTGCCTCCCCTCAACCTTGTTTTGGCGTCCTATCTAGAAGGCGACCTGACGCCCTCCGCTCCTGCCTCGACCGCCTTAGGCGGTCGAGGCAGGAGCGGAGGGCTCGAATATATGGGCTCGAATAATATGGGCTCGTCCGCGAATTAGTACGCCAAAACGGCGTCCGTCGGAGTCAAGCTCCGATCGGACGGAAAAGCTTCACAGCGTTGCCCTTCCGGGAGGGGCGGCCGTAGGCCCGGGAGGGTGACTAAACCGGACGAATTCCGGACTTTTTTGACAGGCCAGCTTTCCGACAAAAACTATTTGCCATCGCAAACCTATTGCTACAAGCGACTTACGAAAATACTTTCATGCGTGGCACGCCGGTTGCTCTCGCAACTGGACACCTATCGACGACTGCCAAAACTGGCTCGCTTCGTTTTCAGGTGAGATTTTGTTTATCAGATGGTTTGGGTGCAGAGAACCTGCACTTCCTAATACAGATTAATGTTCGTTGGTTGTTACCAGCTCATCGCAAGGAGTTCACCGTGGCAAAACAAATGGTTTTTGATGACGAAGCGCGACAGCCACTATTGGCTGGCGTTTCCAAGCTCGCACGAGCAGTTCGCAGCACCTTGGGCCCGCGAGGACGAAACGCAGTTCTCGACAAGGGTTGGGGCTCTCCGAAAATCACCAAGGACGGTGTCACGGTCGCGGAAGAGATCGAATTGGATGATCCCTATGAAAATTTGGGCGCCCAGCTTGTAAAAGAAGCTGCCAGCAAAACCAACGATGTGGCCGGTGACGGCACCACCACGGCAACCGTTCTGGCAGAGGCCATCTTCCGCGAAGGGCTCAAAATGATCGCCGCTGGTGCGGATCCAATGGCTCTTTCTCGAGGAATCGCCAAGGCCGTTGAGTGCGTCAAGGCTGAAATCGATAAGGTAGCGATTCCAATCGATGCCAAGAACAAAAAAGAAATCAAGCAAGTTGCAACCATCGCTGGCAACAACGACCCTGCGATTGGCGACGTTCTCGCGGAAGCATTTTTGAAGGTTGGCAAAGACGGCGTGATTTCGGTCGAAGAGGGCCGTGGCAACGAAACAACTGTCGAAGTCGTCGAAGGCATGCAATTCGATCGTGGCTTTTTGTCGCCGCACTTCGTGACCAATCAAGACGAAGTTTCGGTTGAACTCGAAGATTGCTACATCTTGATCCACGAAGAAAAGATCAGCAACAACAAGAAACTGATCCCTCTACTCGAAGCCATCAGCAAGGCCAAGAAGCCTTTGCTCATCATCGCCGAAGACATCGATGGCGATGCGTTGGCGACTCTCGTGATCAACAAGATGCGTGGTATTCTCAACGTGGCCGCCGTAAAAGCTCCTGGGTACGGCGATCGCCGCAAGGCTATCCTCGGCGACATCGCTTCGTTGACCAATGCCAAGGCGATTTTCAAGGACCTCGGTATCGATCTTGAATCGGTCAAGTTGAGCGATTTGGGTCGAGCCAAGAAGATCCACATTACCAGCGAAAACACTGTCGTTATCGGTGGTGCCGGCAAGAAAGACATCATCGAAGCACGTGTGGTTCAGCTTCGCCGCGAAATCGAAAACACCGATAGTGACTACGATCGTGAAAAGCTCCAAGAGCGACTCGCGAAGCTCGCCGGTGGTGTTGCTCAGATCAACGTTGGTGCCGCAACCGAAACCGAAATGAAAGAGCGTAAAGCACTGATCGACGACGCCAAGGCAGCAACGCAAGCAGCACTCGCCGAAGGTATTGTACCTGGCGGTGGTGTTGCTCTGATTCGCTGCGAAGCGGCTTTGAACAAGCTCAAACTCGAAGGGGACGAGAAGCTGGGTGCCAAGATCATCTCCAACGTTCTCGATTACCCGCTTCGAGCGATTGCCAACAATGCTGGCGTCGATGGAGCTGTAGTCGTGAATCGCGTTCGTCAACAGAAGGAACGAACCGAAGGCTACGACGCCAACACTGACAAATACGTCGACATGATCAAAGCCGGAATCATCGATCCAGCTAAGGTTGTTAAGACAGCTTTGGGCAATGCAGCCTCGGTTGCTTCGCTCTTGCTGACCACCGAATCCTTGATCACTGAGATTCCAAAGGAAGAGGAAGAAGCGGCTGGTGGACATCACGACCATGACCAAGGCATGGGTGGTATGGGTGGAATGGGTGGAATGGGCGGCATGGGAGGAATGGGCGGCGGTATGGGCGGGATGATGTAGTTCTCCCGGACCGATAGCGATTCTCGATTCAATTTCAATTCAACAGATCAAACATTTTTTAGTACAAGGAATATTCCAAATGGCAAAGGTAAACATTCGTCCTCTTGATGACCGTGTCGTTGTGCAGCCGCTCGAAGCAGAAGAGACCACCGCTGGCGGTATCGTCTTGCCAGATTCGGCCAAAGAGAAGCCACAACGCGGCAAGGTTGTTGCTGTAGGGCCAGGCAAGTTGCTTGATAGCGGTGTTCGCGGTGCTTTGAGCGTTACCGTTGGCGACGAAGTCATCTTCGGCAAGTACGGCGGAAGCGAAGTGGAAATCGATGGCGTTGAGTACAAGATCCTTCGCGAGAGCGACGTTCTTGCTAAGCTTGCTTAGTTCTCTCGGACGTTCTGAATTAAACTCCCAATCATCGCTTTTTTGAGGCGATGGTCCTCCAACCGACCTTTCCCAAAAATCCATAAGGACTGCTAAGCGTGGCTAAGCAATTACTATTTGACGATCAGGCCCGAGCGAGAATGCTCCAGGGTGTAGAAAAACTAGCGAATGCCGTAGCCGTGACCATGGGTCCGACCGGTCGCAACGTGATCATCGACAAGAGCTTCGGTGGCCCAACCGTTACGAAAGACGGTGTTACGGTTGCCAAGGAAATTGAACTCGAAGATCGTTTCGAAAACATGGGTGCAAAGCTCGTGGTCGAAGTCGCTCAAAAGACGAGCGATCTCGCAGGTGACGGAACCACCACCGCAACAGTTCTAGCCAGAGCGATCTTTAAGGAAGGGCTCCGAAACGTTGCCGCAGGCAGCAATCCATCCGCGATTCGCCGGGGCATCGACAAAGCTGTCGAAGCCGTTGTTGCTAAGTTGCAAGAAATGGCCAAGCCTGTTAGCAACCGGCAAGAAGTTGCTGCGGTTGGCTCGATCTCTGCAAACAACGACATGTCGATCGGTTCCCTGTTAGCCGAAGCCCTCGAACGCGTTGGCAAAGACGGTGTGATCACGGTTGAAGAAGGCAAGACTGCCGACACGACCGTTGAGTACGTCGACGGCATGCAATTCGACAAGGGATTTGTTTCCCCGTATTTCATCAATACGCCTGCGACCATGAGTTGCACCTACGAGAACGCATTGGTTCTCTTGTACGACAAGAAGATCAGCAATATCCGCGATTTGGTGCCGTTGCTCGAGAAAATCAGCGCAGCCGCCCAGCCTTTCTTGATCATTTGCGAAGATGTTGACGCCGAAGCGTTGACTCTCTTGGTGGTGAACAAGTTGCGTGGCACGCTCAACGTTTGTGCTGTTAAGGCTCCCGGCTTTGGCGATCGCCGCAAGGCCATGCTCGGCGACATCGCTGTGCTAACCGGCGGTACTTTCATCAGCGAAGACCTCGGCATCCAACTTGAAAAAGTTTCCCTAGAGCACCTTGGTCGTGTTAAGAAAGTAGTTGTCGACAAGAACAATACCACTCTCGTCGAAGGCAGTGGAGATCGCAAAGCCATCGCACAACGCGTTGCTCAAATCCGGGCTCAAATCGAGCAAACGGACAGCGAATACGACAAGGAAAAGTTCCAAGAACGGCTCGCGAAGTTGGCTGGCGGCGTTGCCGTAATCAGCGTTGGTGCCGAGACCGAAGCCGACATGAAGCAAAAGAAGGCTCGGGTCGAAGATGCTTTGCATGCTACGCGTGCTGCTGTGGAAGAAGGAATTCTCCCAGGTGGTGGTGTTGCGTTGTTGCGATGTCGCGACACTGTGATTGCACTTGCTAAGGGCCTTAGCGGCGACGAGAGAACAGGTGCCGAAATCATTCTGCGAGCCTTGGAATCGCCACTTCGTCAAATTGCCGACAATGCTGGTATCGATGGCAGTGTTGTGGCCGACGAAGTTGCCCAGAAGCCTCTCAACATGGGCTATGACGCCAACAAGGGCGTTTATGTCGACATGCTGAAGTCCGGCATTATTGACCCGGTGAAGGTAGTTCGAACGGCGTTGGCAAACGCAGCTAGCATTTCAGGTTTGCTGCTTACAACCGATTCCCTCGTGACGAACTACGATAAAGACGATAAGAACAAGCGAAAGGTTGAAGGCTCCATCAACTAATGGTTGATTGGATTGCTATTTCGATCACTTGAAAGTTCAGGGGTCACTTGCGATAGTGTTCAACACTCCGCGAGTGCCCCTTTTTTTCTAACCGAAACCTATTCCGAAGCACGCGTTGCTTCGCCCTTGAATCACGAGCTTGAACGTGGCCACAAAACGATGTTACTACGAGATCCTCAGCGTACAGCAATCCGCGACGCAGGATGAAATCTCGAAATCCTATCGCAAGCTTGCGCTCAAGTATCACCCTGACTCCAATCAAGGTGACACCGACGCGGTCCATCAATTCAAAGAAGCCGCGGAAGCCTACGAAGTCCTGAGCGATCAGCAAAAACGTAGTCGCTACGACCAGCATGGACATGCGGGGGTCGAAGCTGGCAACGGTGGCGGGTTCCGAGACGTTGGGGATATTTTTGAAGCGTTTGGCGACGTTTTTGGCGGCACCATTTTTGAGGACTTCTTTGGTGGCGGAGGCGGAGGCCGATCGCGAGGTCGCGTTCGTCGTGGAGCGGATTTGCGATGCGACGTAACGTTGGTTCTTGAGGAAGCCGCCAAAGGTGTTACCAAGACCGTATCCCTAACGCGTCATGCACCATGCGAAACCTGCACTGGCTCCGGTGCAGCTCCTGGTTCACAGCCAGAAACCTGCCGAAAATGCCAAGGCCGCGGGCAAGTCGTTCAATCCTCGGGAATCCTGCGGGTTCAAACAACCTGTCCAATCTGCCGTGGCAGCGGCAAGACGATTAGTAAGCCTTGCAAAACATGCGACGGCCAAGGACTCAAGCCACACGAAGTCAAGTTGGAAGTGAAGATCCCGGCTGGCGTTGACGACGGAATGCGGGTGCGACTGCCAGGCGAGGGGCAACCCAGTCCGGACGGCGGTCCTCGCGGAGACGCTTATTGCTTCATTCACTTGAAGCAGCATTCCATTTTTCATCGCGATGGACATAACTTAGTGTTTCAATTGCCGATTGCATTCAGTCAAGCGGCTCTCGGTGCGACGGTGGCGGTACCAACGTTGGATGGCAGGAAGTCGCTCGATCTGGCGGCTGGTACACAAAGTGGAACGGTATTTCGTTTGAGAGGGCTGGGAATGCCTGACCCGCACACCGGTGCTCGCGGTGACATGCTGGTGGAGACGATCATCGAAGTGCCGAAGAAACTGACGAAGCGTCAGCAGGAATTGCTTCGAGAACTTGCTGAGCTGGATGAAAAAGAAATCACGCCCGAACGCAAGGGATTCATGGACCGTATCGTGGCCTATTTTCAGGGCGATGCAGCGGAAACCGCCACTGCAAAGTCAAAGACCTAAAAGTCGATTTGCTAACTCCCTTTCCATAGTGACTTAAGATGTCAAAACAACCCAACGATGAATTCAATCCAGACTCAAGCGCTGGAAACTCAGCCAACGATTCTATATTCGAGGCGATGGATAACGATGCCGTTGGCACCGAGTCTCCAGAGCAAATCGTGGACTTGCTCGAGCAGCAAGTGGCGGAGTTCCGAGACCGCGAGTTGAAAGCCCAAGCGGAACTTGAGAATTTCCGAAAGCGTTTGCTTCGCGATACGGAACAGCAGCTCAAATATGCGGTGGTTCCATTCGTGAGGGACTTGCTCGAGGTAGTCGACAATTTGAACCGAGCCACGGACGCGGCAACCGCCAGCGGCAGCACCGACAGCTTGGTCTCCGGTGTCAAGTTGGTTCAGAGCCAGTTGGCGACTGTCTTGGGAAAGCACGATTGCAGACCGATTGTTTCCATCGGACAAACCTTTAACCCTTATCATCATCAAGCGATTTCGCAGCAGCCCAGTACGGAGTTCGCGGCAGGCATAGTCATGTACGAAACCTCAGTCGGCTATATCCTGCACGACCGAGTGATTCGACCCAGCATGGTGATTGTCTCGACCGGACCAGCAACTTAAATAAGAGAGCGGGGAAAACCCTATGCCAACCTACGATTACGAATGCGACGCTTGCGACCATAAGTTCGAATTGTTTCAATCGATCATGGCGGACCCGGAAAAGAAGTGTCCAAAGTGCAAGAAGATGAAGCTGCGCAGGTTGATTGGGACGGGAGCAGCGGTCGTATTCAAGGGGACAGGTTTTTACCAGACCGACTACCGTAGCGAGTCGTACAAGAAATCGGCTGCTTCGGATTCGAAGAATTCGTCCGAGTCCAAGTCCGACAGCATGGCCGAGTCCAAGTCCGACAGTAAATCCGAATCGACATCGTCGGAATCGAAACCCACTGAATCCAAGACCGAGCGTAAGTCAGAAGGTAGTTCATCGGAATCCAAGTCCTCGGACGCGTCTGCGACCAAGGCTGCTGAGCCCAAGTCAACGCCAAGTTCGGAGCCAAAGAGCAAAGGCAAACGCAAAGAGTAGAAGAGCTGTTTTGAAGACTATTTCACACTATTTCACACTATTTCACACAGAAGCACAGAGCCACAAAGAGGAACGATAAAGCAGGGGAGAGCTCCCGGCGGCGGTTTTCTCCCTCTGTGTCTTTGTGCCTCTGTGTGCCACATCGCCCCCGAGACTTAAACCATGAAGATTAACGAAATATCAGGCATCATTGTCGACGCGTCTTACAAGATTCATACGACACTGACCCGGATTGCTGGAGAGTGTCTACGAGGCAGTACTGCAGCGCGAGTTGATTCGTCGCGGATTGAAGGTTCGCCGACAAGTGCCTGTGCCAATACGGTATGAGGATATGGAGTTCGACGAAGGCTTCAGGGCTGACTTGATCGTCGAAGATTGCATTGTGGTTGAGCTTAAGTCCGTCGAGCAACTCGCTCCAGTTCATTTCAAGCAGACACTGACCTATTGCCGACTGCTCGACTATCGGCTTGGATTGTTGATCAACTTTGGCGGTGCATTGATCAAAGACGGTATTAAACGAGTCATTAACGGCACGATTGAAGAGTAGAGGAACATGGTTTTTCACACAAAGTCACAGAGTCACAGAGCCACAGAGGAAAACAATAGAACGATAGAACTGGGCAGAACTCACGACTGCGTTCTTCCCTCTCTGTGTCTGTGTGCCACTTTTTTGCGATCTCAATGAGGGTTGGCGATCGGCAGAAACGGTAAAACCCTTCCTACTGAGGTTTGCGTGGAGGCGCGAATTTGATGCGTTCGACTAGCCGTTGAATCTCATCCCCTTGTCGTTGGCCGGTTACGGCTGTGATGGCTCGGATGACGTTTTCGTATCGCAAGTTGTAGTCCAAATCGATTTCAACTTCCGGCCCATCGTCCGGTGTTGGGGGTGCGTTCCCGCCGGTCAAGTTGAGAACATGGCCTCGAAGCTTGGCGAAGTCGTTTCCGAAGGACAAGCTGTCGTTGACGATGATGTCCGTCAATTCGCCGTCCGCGTTTGCCCGCAATCGCACTTTGATTGGAATGTTCGTTGTGTCT
This sequence comes from Pirellula sp., assembly GCA_043743995.1. Lineage (GTDB taxonomy): Bacteria > Planctomycetota > Planctomycetia > Pirellulales > Pirellulaceae > JBKCUI01. The sequence goes on from JAYTVM010000524.1 coordinate 16,478, forward strand.
GGATTGCCACCGCTTCCTGCAATCGGCATCTTGACACTGAAGTCCCCTTCCTGCGCCGCGATCTTGAACGTCATAACGAAGAAGATCAAAAGCAAAAAAATCACATCGATCATCGAGGTGAGCTGCAATTCTGCTTTGTCTTGCGCACGTTTGCACGGAAATTTCATGATTCGTTCCTCGATATAAGTTTAGGTCAATTCTTCGCGAACGCGCAATGCAAACTTTTCAAAGCCGAGTTCTTGGCACTTTTTGATTAGGTCCTGGACCACACCGCCAGGTGTGTTTTGGTGTGCGCGAATGATAATATTGGCGTCCTTGGGCGTTTGGTTCCTGGACTTCAGCAGTTCCACTTCTGTTTTCAGCAAAGGTGCTATGGAATCCACCGTGACCACGTTCGCGCCCATATAAATTGTCGCATTCGAATCCAAATGCAAAACAATAGGGAACGTGAGCGGCGCGTCGGGTGGCTTGGCCAACTCGCTGGAAGGGAGCTTTATTTTGTCATTCTGATCGTCCTGGGAGAAGTTGATCAGCACCATGAAGAAGATGATCAATTGGAATACCATATCGATCATGGCCGTCATGTCCCCTTCGGCCATTTTGGAGTCGAATTTGTGGCGAACTCGCATTTTGCACCATCCTAGGTTTTAAGCTTTGACAAACGCTTGAAACTTGTCCAACATTTCTTCGCTTTGCGTACCTGCGGTTAAGATGAAACGTTGGACCCGATTTCGCAGGATGTTGTAAATACAGATGGCTGGAATGGCTAGAAACAAGCCAAACAAGGTTGTGTAGAGGGCTTGCTCAATACCACCTGCTAGTTCGGATGGTTTCAGCGTTGCGGTGCTGCTTGCGATTTTGGAAAAGGAGGCAACCATCCCTTGAACGGTCCCCAGCAATCCAACCATCGGCGCAATGTTTCCTATTAAGGCCAGGTAGCTGAGCAAATGCTCGGTTTTCATCGTCTCCGATTCGCCGACGATTTGCATCGCTTCCAGGGCCGAGTCTTTACCACCTTGCAATTTACCTAAACCGGCAGCCACGACTTGGCCTAGGAAGCTTTCGTCGGCTCGGACCAATTCCACGGCGGCTTGCGCGTTCTTTTCCCCCAAACTGGCATCGACCCCTTGGATCAAGTCATCCGGGACAAAATTGTTTTTTTGCACAGCCAGCAAGGCTCGAACGACGAGTGCGACCAGGACGATGCTCATGACCAAAAAGATGATCGCATACATGGTCCCAAGTGCATTCCAAGTCTTGACCAGCAGATTCTCGGACTTGGGAGCAGCTGCATCCTGGGCGAGCAAATCCGTACAAAGAAAGGACGCTACGAACAACATCGCGACAGCGGGTAGAGCGATTGCGACAAGGGACCGCGCGCGTCGAAAACAAGATTGCATGGCGTCTCCGTGAATGGTCAAACTGGTGATGTGAGGAGGAGGAAAAGGATTCTAGGTAATCTTTGCGTCTGACTCTCAAACGCATTGAATATGTTTATCGTACTCAACTAATGCCGGAAAGAGATTGGGGGGGTTGCCGAATGCGGGTCATTTTTGGGATGGTTGTGCCGATTGAGACGCTATTTCTTGAGCCAGGGTGAGGTTGGGTACAATTTCGACAGCCGACTCTTGGTCTCGGTTGCTCGCTGGTTCTCGCCGATCAATGGCCAAAGTTGCGAAAGTTGGTACAAGGCTTCGGCGTGGGCTTCCGGTTCACCGGCGTACAGCAAGTCGGTCTTTAAGTATGCAAGAATAGCTTCGTCGTTGTTGCCGGCGGTTCGCAAAATTCCGCCAAGAGCGTTGAATAGCTCCGAATACAACTCGGCATCGGTCGAGTCCCCTTCGTCGACCATTTTTTCCAAGGCTGCAACGGCTTGTGGAGCTTTGCCATCCGCGGCGTCGCATCGAATCGATGCCAAGTTGGCTAATTTTTTGAACTTCAGCGAGGCCGCATCGGAGACTTGTGCCTGTGCCACCAAGTCGAATTTTGCTTTCGCTTCGGCTGCCTTCTTGCTGGCAAGCAAGGCTTTTCCGCTCAGGTAGTTTCCTTTGACTTTGAGTTCGATGAATGGGGAGGCAGCTAAGACCCCGAAATATCTGGGAGCTTGATCCGGTGTTCCGGCGGCAATTGCTAATTCACCGAGGGCTTCCGATGCCATGTAGAATAGATGGCTTGTGCCGTTATCCTTTGCCCAAGTTAGAAGTTGTTTGCTGGCGGCCGCCGCGTCCCCTTTTCCTCGCAACGCATTGAGAGCGGCAATGTAACCCTTGAAAAAGAGGTAATCCTGCTTGATCTCTTCGGACTTGATCGAGGGTGCGTCGATCTTTGCAAATTCTTCCATCGCCTGATCCAAGAGTCCCTGTCCAACGGAATCCTTGGCGCGCGACAGCGCCTGGGGCTCACCATCGAACAGCACACGGCTGATTTGGTTGGTGTCGAAATTCTGATTTGAACCCCCTTTTTCGATCACGACCTTGTCCCGAGTCCTTTCGACAATCTTGCCGACACCAGCCACCCCTTTTATTGGAAAGACCTTGTCTTGGCACCAGCCTGGCTGGACCGCTGTGATGAGGATTAGGACCACCATGGCAACAAGTGTGATCGAGAAACTAGGAGTGTTGGTGAATCGCATGGCTTGTTCTAAAGGTCGATAAGTGGTTGGTTGGTTGTTGGATAGGAGGACATGTTCGCTTAAGCGAGCGGCAGAATGAAAAGTACCGTAGGATGGGACCAATGTCCCGTCCGTTGATTCGTTCGGGACAATGGTCCCAAACTACAACTGGTATCTCACATCCCCGCTCGCCTTACTATTTAAACTCTTGCAAACCAACGACCGGTTTGCCTAAGTCTTGTTGAAGTTCTCGAAGCAGCTTCTCGAAACTCGTACGAATCTCGGGCGAGCCCAATTCTGGATATGTCTGAACCGTTTCGCGAATTTTAATTAGGGCGCGTTCCAGTCCCTGCTTCTTCTTTTCGGCATTCGGTTCGCCCAATGCGATCGCTCTCAATCCACTCGAAATATTGAGCCGAGCTTCAAAGAATATTTCTTTGAAATCCGATACCCTCGCAGCCGTAACGCTGTTGATTTTCCCCCATCCCCAGAGGACGTTGGTTTTTTTTGCATCTGGCTCAGCCCCAAACACAGCCTTCTTTATCAATTCGATATCTTTTCCGTTCGCCCAAGACTGGAGATTCCTTGCGGCTTCGACTTGCAGCGTCAGGTTCTTTTGATTCGCAATGAGAGATTGCACAAACAACGCGTGCGCTTCCTCGAATTTGCCCGCACCACTCTTGGCCAGCGCCAGCTTCAACTGCAGTTCTTCTGGCTTGCGTTTTGCTTCGATCAACTCGGCCGCCGGCTTGGCTGCAACTTTGCTTAGGACGGCTTCTGCGATGACCATTAGCGGCTTGGCATTGGCCGCAAGGCTGGGTTTCTCAAGCATTTTTCGTGCGAGGGTCAAGACGGAACTGCCGACCGAATCGAGGATCGCGATGTCGGAACTAACGCCGACCAACTGTTGAATCAATACCCCAAAGGCAGCCCCCAATTTAGCTTGTTCCTCGGTGCTTTGACTCGACTCTAACTTCATAAGGAGTTTGACGGCTAGGTTGTTGAGGGCATTGGTCAGGGCAGAATCGTCGGCTCCAGAGAGCTCCTTCATTTTCTGAACCACTTGGGTCACACTCTCCGTTGACAGTTGCTGTTTTCCGCTTCCTGCCGCTTGCACCATGGCTTGCAGTTTGAGCCGATAGGCTTCGAGTTGGACGCTAGGGTCCAAATCCTTGACCGTTGTGGTCAGTGCAATGGTGCCCTTGGTTGGCGCGTCGATCGTCATTAGCGCCTCGTCGATCCGATCGGACATCAAGTAGATATTGGCTAGAGCGTTGACTCCGGTCACCATGTTTTTGTCGGCTTTGTCGGCCTGCATCGCATCCCAGGTCGATCGCAATAGTTTTTCGGAGCGTTGCTTCTTGCCAAGATCCTCGGGAGATTCGTCGGTTTTGTTTTTTCGATGTTCGTAAGCAGCTTGTTGGTATTCTCCCCACAGGATTTGACCGAGCATGCTCGCGCCACCTCCGCTGCTGTTGCCTTGCCCGAGGGCAATGTGTTTTTCTGCCTCGTCATAGTGTTTGTGGATCAGATCCAACTTGACCAATAGGTCGATTGCATTCTGTGCTTCCTCCGAAGCTGGGTCGATGAGAATGAGTTGGTTAGCGAGTCGCTCCAACGTGGCCACGAAGGCGAGTTGTCGGTCGGAAGGCACTTCAGAAATAATCTTGCCCAACCCCATCAGAGCAAAACCGCCACCTTTTTGAGCCTTGTCGGTTCCCTTTCCCGAAGACAGCAATTCTTGCGAAAGAGCCACCGATTCCCAATACTGTTCCGTTTTTAAATGCAAATAAGCTAACAAGAATTTCGCATCCAGTAGGTCCTCACGTGCGTCCGAGTCTTTGTGCAATCGAAGCGCTCGCTGGTAGAGTTCAATGGATTGCTTTCGGTCTCGGGCGGCATCGTTCTGGATGGCTTGGATTTGAGCCTGTATCGGCGCGTTGTTGTTTGCGTTTCCAATGGCGAGTTGCTGTTGCAGAATAGGGAGCGTCGACTCTGCGGATTCCGCGCGGTCCAGTCGTTCGCGTGCGATTTTGATGGTGTCTGCCCAGGCCTTGGTGTCTGGTAATTTGACATCTACCTTTTCCACTGTTTCGATTCCGAGTTCGCTCAAGTACTGTTTTGCTTTTCCCAGATGCGGCCCTTTCTTCTTTAGAATCGTTTGAAGTGTTTCGCGAGCAGCTCGACGGTTATTTTTGAATTTGTTTTCGTCCTTCCGTTCATCGAGGGTTTTGGCCCAAGCTAGGCGAGCTTCTGCCGTCGCAAGTTGCAGATCAAGCCACTCGGGATCGTCCCGTTCCCTTGCCGTGGCCGTTTTGAAAGCATCTTCGCCACGTTGAATGGCCGCTTCGTATTTGGCCGTCTTTTCGGACGAGTCGAGCCGAATGATTCCGGTGACGGCTTGGACCCGCCAAGTACGAAAGATTCCTTCTCCTTCGTTTTCTGCAACTCGCGTGAAACTATTGCGGGCTTCGTCGATCTTTCCTAACTGCCCTTGGATTTCGGCAAGATAAAGCAGGCTCAACATTCGGCGGCCTGCTTCCTGCGATCCGATTGTCTTGTCGACGACGGCGATGAAGTTAACTTCGGCTTTTCCCAGCCATGTACGTCGCTCTGGACTTTCCGCGTCGTAGGTTTGAGCGATAAACTCCATCGTTTTGGCCTGGAGGATTTGAGATTGGCGGTACTCTCGCTGGTATTGTTCCCTCAATTCCGTGAGCTCCTTTAAATCCTTTCCATCGACCTTGATAGTCTTGATTTTATCCCCGGCCATCGATTCGAGAATTGGCTTCAGTTCTTCCGAAATCTTGGTGTAAAGGTCCATCGCTTCGGTGAAAGCCTGTCGCGATTTCGATCGCCAGCTTTCCGATGAAATGACGTTTTCTGGTTTCTTGCTTTCGTCGAGTGCGGACTGAGCACGATCCAGCAACAGGTCTCCCAGCTTGGTTTGTGTTTCGCTGCGTCGCGAGTGAGTTGGGGCTGAGGAAAGAAACTCTTTGAAGCCTTTTTCGATCGCCAACATTCGCTCGTCGCGCTGTTGAGGCGTTTTAACGGTTCGCAGTGACTCCTGCATTAAAATGACACGTTCGAGCGGTAAATCCGCCTTCATGTTGGATGGCAATCGGTTTTTGGCTGCGCTAATTTCCAAATACTTGAGCCCCTGGTCGTAGTAGCCCTCCTCACGCAATCGCTTGAGGAAGCGTTTTGCGGGCTCGTCGGCGTTCGCAGCGGTCGACGACAAAAGAATTACCGCTAAGATTCCAACGAGCCGAAGCGAATTGTGCCTTGAATTAACTGGTTCAGCGATTGTCGATGGCATGAGAGAAACGCTTTGGTGATGGTGAGCGCAGAACGAGACGAGATCGATCGATTTGATTATAGCTAATAATTGCCATCGCATAGCCAAACAATCAGGAATCCCATTCACCTCGCATTGGAAATTCGCGAGGTGCATCTTCAGGTGGCAGAGGAGTCGGCGTATCGACCGTCCATGGAGAGCTATCCCAGCGGTAAAAACCAGCCTGCGGTTCTTCCAGGCTTGTGTCTGGGATCAACGTGGCGGGATCCACTAAATTGGTCGTCACTCGCTCCGCAACTTGGTTCGAGAAGTCCGTTGAGTCCTCTTCGACAAGTGGTTCGATCATTACGGTACTGTTAGCAACTGAGTCGAGTTCGTCCTCAACAGCGGCTTGCCGAAAAACGGCGTTGACGTTGTCTAGTTCAAGCATACCCGCTGCTTGATCCATCGGTTCCGTTCTGTCGGCTAGGCCGAGATAACACTCTTCAACTTTTCTGACCACGTCGATGAGTCGTAAGCCGGAGTCGGCGGCAATTTTTTTGCAATCGTCATATTCGGGAGAAAAGTGAATACTACCCGAAGGGAGTTTTGAAACCTTGCCGACAACGACGCCCCAGGGGGTTTGAACATCGATGGCAGCTCGCGGCAAAACCGTGCGGGCTTGTTTGCGGTAACGTATCCCCAACGTACCGGTTTGTTGAAATAGAATCGATTCCATGATTTGTCGGTCCTGAGGTCTTGCGATCACGGTCAGTAAGGTTCCTGGTCGGTTTTTTTTCATTTGGATTGGAACCGTGAAGACGTCTAGTGCTCCCGCCTTCCAAAGTCGCTCGATTGCAAATCCAATTTCCTCGCCGGTAACGTCATCCAGGTTGCACTCCAGGATCAAGACTGAGTTGTCATTGCGAGACGTCGGTTTTAAAGCATTTCCGATCAGGATGCGAAGCAGGTTTGGCCGATCTGGCATATCCTTTCGGCCAGCTCCGTAGCCAATCCTTCCAACTTGCATCGGAGGCATTGGTCCAAACTCCGTAGCGAGTTCAGTGATGATGGCTGCACCGGTAGGCGTCGTCATTTCAATCTCGATTTGAGTCGGCGCGATCGGAACTCCAACCAATAGTTCCGCCGTGGCGGGTGCTGGGACGCTGACTAAACCGTGCGCGATGCGGACTTGCCCAGTTCCGGTCGGCACGGGTGATGCGTAGGCGCGTTCGATTTGGAGCATATCCCAAGCGACCGCGACCCCCACCATGTCCACAATCGAATCGATAGCCCCAACCTCGTGAAACTGCACGCGATCGATGGTTGTACCGTGTACCTTGGCTTCTGCCCGGGCGATGCGTTCAAAGAGCCGCATGGCCAAATCTTTGGCACCGGACGAGATTCTAGCTTTACGAATCAATGCGAGGATATCCCGCAATGTTCTGTGGGCGTGCTCGGGAGGATGATCGATGGTCAGTAGTTTGCCTCGAAAGCCGCGCTTGGATGTGTTGGAAACCGAAAGTCGGACATCCCCAACGTTGAGCGATGCAATGGCAGCTTGTATGGCGGATAATTCAGCACCAGCATCGAGCAGTGCCCCCAAGGTCATGTCGCCGCTAATGCCGCTAAAGCAATCAAAATACGCAATCTGCATGGTGTAGCTCGTGAGTGATTCCAATTCGCATCGTCAAACGTCGGATATTACTGCTTTTTTGGCGTTGCCACGGCGGCGAGCGCCGATATAATACGCGATTCCCGAAACCTACAAGATAGTCGAAAACACGTTGAAGATCATGCTAGGCAGTTCCACTGGTAAAACGGTCGGAAATTAGCCTGAACAGATCGAAACCTGCCGATTGGTTGGCAACGGTCCGTTTTGGGGTTCATCCGCCTTGATAGTTGGAGTTAGCTGAAATGAAAGTAGTTTCGTCCATTGGGGCGCTAAAATATCGCCATCCCGACTGCCAAGTGGTTCGCCGCCGCGGTCGCATTTACGTGATTTGCAAAAGCAATCCACGTTACAAAGTGCGTCAGGGAATTGCAAAGAGCAAACGACGCAAGCGATAGTCGATTCGAGTCCTTCGACAGTCATCGGTTTGTTGCTATGAAGCTGAGAATCGGAGTTATCGGGCAAGGTCGCGATTGGCAATCGCGGTACCTACCTGCACTCCGATCGATGCGTGATCGATTTCAAGTTGTCGGAGTCTACAACAGCGTCTCTGTGCTTGCCGATGCGGCTGCCCGCGAGCTCGATTCCGAGCGATTTGATAGTTTTCGAGCGATTGCCGAAAGCCCTTCTCTAGACGCAGTTCTGGTACTTGAGGACGATTGGTACCGGCTCACGCCTGTATTTGCTGCCTGCGACTACGGCAAAGGTGTGTTCTGCGGAGCGGAATTGGATTTGGATTTCAACGCTGCCAATCTGATTCGAGACCGAATTCACTCGTCAGGAATTGCGTTCATGACGGAATTCCCAAGACGTTTTGCGCCTGCGACGTTGAGACTAAAAGAGTTGATTGCCACTCGACTTGGCATGCCACGATTATTGTTTTGTCATCGACGCCTAGCCTGCGAGAACAAAGATGTTCGGAAAGCCCGAACGCTGGATGCTCGTTCGCAACGTGAACTCATCGAACTGGTTGATTGGTGCAACTACATCGTCGCAGATGCCCCGAGTTGGGTTCAAGCCATTCGTCATTCTTCGAGCCATTCTACTCAGAGTTCCGACTACCAGGTCTTGAGCCTGGGATTTGGAACTCCTGAAACGGACCCTAAAGGTATCTTGGCTCAAATTAGCTGTGGTGCGTACATTCCCGAAGTATGGCACGAAGCCATCGCGTATCGACCACCCGCGGCAATTCAAGTGTGCTGCGAAAAAGGGGTGGCTTTTGTCGATTTACCCAGCACACTGGTTTGGTTCGATGAAGCCGGACGGCATCAGGAATCACTCGATACCGAACTACCAGTTGGCCAGCAAATGCTCGGCCAGTTTCATCGCGCGATCACTGCTCTTATTCGAAAAGCCAGTGATCTTGAGGATACCTGCAGAGCACTGCATATCTTGGATTTGGCAAAGCAAAGCACCGAGACGCAGTCGCGCGTGATAATCGAGTAGGGCTATCCCACTACTTGGGCAGAAGCGAATGGACCTTAAGTACGACCGTCGATGAGTCCGTTTCGGAAGCATCAATTGAGATCAATTTGCCGAGTGCTAAACATGTCGCTGGGAGCGTGGCGGCGCCTGCACGCCACGCGCCGGGCAATATTTCAATTCGGATGTCTGCGGCGTCAGTCGACCATTTTTCCCGGAGGATCCAAGATGCGTTTGGCATCGGTTCGTTGTCGTCCCCGATGGTGATCACGGTCGCGATAAAATCATTGTTGCGTGCTGCTGCAACGCCAGGCAACTTTCCAAGTGCACCGAGTTGGATTGCCCGCGGGATATGCGAATGCGAATGAATCTCCCTTGAAATAGATTCCAGTTCTTTTCTCCAAACGTTTCCGGATCTGCCCTTCAGTTCCGCAGCCTGTTCGGACAATTGCCTCACTTCTGAGTAGTATTCTACGACCATTTTGGCTTGGTCTGACTTCGGAGTGCTGTTCCATTCCTTTTGAAGAGTCCGGAGTTTAACAAGCGTTTCCGAGACGGATGGTTTGGCAACGGTGGGCTCCACGTTGGATTTGGGCTCCACGTTGGATTTGGGCGATTCGTTTTTCGGTAGTTTGTTATCGTCGAGTCGCATCGTCGGGTTGTCGACCGAATCCTTGCTTTCCGCCACGCTAGCCTGTTCTGTATTTTCTGTGATAAGATCGGATGGCTCTTCATCTGGATTTTCGCGATTAAGGGTCGGAAAACTAGTCCGAGGCTGCGGTGCGGAACGCTGCGATCGCTGCGTCAAGGAACGGTCTTCGCGGGAGCTTCGAGCAGAATACTGCCACGGGGAGCTTCGCAGTTTTTCCGGCACAATCCATGGTACGTATTGAGCAACCGCAGGTCCTACCGAACCGATGTCCTTTCCGAATCCGTACCACATGATCAAGGTTGCGATAGGAAACGCGGCCAAACCACCTAGGACAGGCGGAAGGATCTTACGAATCGCCGAGACTTCTTGCGTTCTTCTGCGTTTTGTGGGTGACCCCAGGACGCTCCAGTCCGGGGCGGATTGCTGCTCTAAACTGCTTGCTTCGGCGAACGCTGCCTCGTCGACTTTTTCTGCCTCATCTGCCTCATCTGCCTCATCTGCCTCTTCAAATTCTCCGGGTTCCTCAAGTTCCAGTTCCAGTTCGAGAGTTGGCTGAATACTGTCTGCCTCGTTTACGGAAGTTTCCCAGAGGAATTGTTGGCCACATGCTTCGCAGGTGAGGGCTTGAGGCACAGGAACTCCACATGGAAGTTCCGGAGTAGGGACTTGGTTGCCGCAACCAGTGCATGAGACGAACTGCTGCATTGTAGATCGCCGAGGGGATGAATTTGGGAGGTTTGTAGTCCTTCGCTCCGCGAAAGTGCGCAGCGCGAACGCACTTTTGCGAAGCAAATAGCGACAATTTAGTTTGTCGCTCGCTTTAGAGAATAGCAACCGTTATTTTGAATTGCATGTGGAAAGCTTACAAATCGCTTCTCGATTTCGACTTAACCCCCCAATTCCACCGAAGTCTTGGGTAGACGAGGCCGCTATCCGCGGTTGAATGGCGAAAGAGCCTTGGCTGATCGGCGAATTTGGAACATACTTTGTGAATGGCGGCTTTTATTTCGCGGTAACCTGTAGGTGATTTACCGCGGTCCCTCCAAACGACCATTACTTACAATCCCACCCTATGCTCCTTCGCAACGCTCGACTCGGTTACTTTGCCATTATCGCTTTGGTCCTGCTCCGGTTTGTCATCGGCTTCCATTTCTACATGGAGGGTACGGCGAAAGTGCGTGAAGGCGGATTTTCGTCGATAGGGTTTTTGTCCTCTGCCAAAGGTCCACTGGCTAAGCGGTTTCAGTCTTTGGTTCCTGATTTCGATGGCTCCATCCGTTTGGACAGCGGTAAGGACAAGAGCAAGCCTGAAGCAAAAAATGAATACAAAAGCGGTGCACTGAAAGAAGCGTACGATGGCTTCGCAGCCGAAGCGGCGAAATTGTACAATTTCACCGAAGAGCAAAAAGAGGAATCTGAGAAAATTGTAGAAGACGCACGCAAACTTCTTGTCGAAACCTACGACACTTACAAAGCCGACATCGAAGAGTACAAAAGCGGTATGGCTCGAATCGCTGCATTGGAGCGAGATGAAATGCGAACCAATGTAGCGTCCATGCGAAAGCAACGGGACGATATCGAGACGAAATGGAAGGCGCTCGCCAGGCCGGCATTGAACGACATCGACAAAATCAGCATTGAACTTGAACAACGAATTAACAAGCTTGCAACCGAACAGCAGTCGACCGTCGACAAGAAGACGGTTTATGCAAGTTTCAAGTTACCCTCCGATTCGCCTATGGACGTCAAACTGATCGATAAGTACTTGCCTATCTTTGATATGAGTGTCGGGATCTTGTTAATGCTAGGACTCTTGACTCCACTTGCCGGATTGGCGGCTGGAATCTTCCTGGCGTCCGTAGTATTGACACAGTTTCCAGGCAGCCATGGCTCTCAACCCACCTATTATCAAGCGATCGAAATGCTTGGTTGTTTCTTCCTGGCGTTTTCCGACGCTGGGCGGTACGCTGGATTGGACTTTTTGCCTTGGAGCTTTTGGAATCGCAATAATAAAGTTCCTGCGGAATAGTGCCCTTGAAACACTTAATTAACCAAATTAACTAACGATTCAAAACAAAACCTTTACTATCCGTTCACGATAGGAGCAACCAAAATGACACCACTAAGTCCAGAAGACCGCACTACCGGTAGAAACAATTTTGATGAAGCGGTCGGCTTCACGCGCCGCGAATTTATGCAAGGCATCGTCGCTGCCGGGGCCGTATCAGGCGGCGGTTTGGGTGCGATGTACTTCGGCTACGAAAAGGTCAAGAACCCAGTTCGCATCGGAATCATTGGTACCGGCGATGAAGGAAACGTTTTGATCGGGGGTTGCACGCCTGATTATGTTCAGGTGGTCGCGATCGCGGACATTCGACCCTACAGCATCTATCGTGCATTTCATGGTGACTGGTCCTCGCCCACTTCAATCGCGAACCGACCAGGCTTGATCAAGCAATACAAGTATGCGAGCGAAGAAGAAGCTCGGAAGAACGTCAAGGTTTACGACGCAAGCAACGGTGGTATTGAAGCGCTACTGGATGACGATTCTATCGAGGGTGTAATCATCGCGTTGCCACTTCACTTGCACGCGCCAATCGCTATCCAAGCCATGATGAGAAAGAAGCACGTACTGACCGAAAAACTGATGGCGCACAACGTAGCCCAGTGCAAAGTAATGGCGAGAGTGTCTGCAATGAAGAGCGATGTCGGCGGCAATTCAATCCACTGTGCTACCGGTCACCAACGACACTACAGCGTACTCTATGACAACGCCGTCCATATGCTTCGGTGGGGCATGATTGGCCAGCTGCATCACATCCGTGCTCAATGGCACCGTGGCAATGTACCCGGCAAGGACTCCTGGCAGCCGCCATTGCCTGTAACGGAAGGCGGAAAGCCAGGTAAAATTGAAGCAGAACTAGATAAATACGAAAAAGAGTTAGCCAAAGCGACCAGCCCCGCCGAAAAAGACCAGCTCATGAAAAAGGTCGCTCAATGGGCCGCGTGGACGAAAGATGTCGTCGATGCTGGGAGATTCGGTTATCTTGAAAAACAAATGGGGAGCTATACGCGAACCGCTATCGAAGAGTTGATTCGTTGGCGAACCTTTGATCGAACTGGCGGCGGACTCATGGCTGAGCTCGGTAGTCACCAGTTGGATGCGTCTACGATTTTCTGTAGCGCGTTGAGATCCGACGGAAAGAAAGCCCATCCTCTCACGGTACATGCCGTGGGCGGACGTCACATTTTCCCAGCCGACCGGGATGCAGACGATCACGTCTATTGCTCCTTCGAGTTCCCAGGACCGGATTACAGCGAAACTTTTGACGCAGGCTACAAAATCCCTAACGTTAAAAAGATCCCTTCCTATAACGAAGATCCCAACAAGAAAATTGTGGTCAACTATTCGTCGATCAACGGCAATGGTTTTGGTGGCTACGGGGAAGTCGTCTTGGGCACCAAGGGAACAATGATTATCGACCAAGAAAAAGAAGTCATGCTGTACGCTGGTTCGGATACCTCGGCGTCGGCTAGCGTGAAGTCAACCAAAGGTGGCTACGCTCTCGATACGCTAGCCAGCGGTGGGGCTGCGGCTCCGATCGCCAAAGCAGCCTTGTCCGGTGGACCTCCAAGCAAAGGCTACACGGAAGAGATCGAGCATTGGGCTTATTGCATTCGCAACCCAGATCCAGCCAACCGACCCAAGTGCCACCCTGAAGTTGCCATGGCAGACGCCGTCATCGCATTGACCACCAACGTCGCGATGAAACGTGGGGCGCGTGGAGAGGCCGGTTTCATTAAATTCGACGAAGACTGGTTCAACACCAAATCGGACGAAACGCCGGACGGCAGCAGTGTTTCTGAAGAAATGTCTCGTCTAGAGAAATACGAAATCCACGGTGGAAAGGCTGCGACAGCCTAGAGCAAAAGGTTAGATCCCTCGGCGTAAAGCCGACGGCTTGCAAATGCCCCGAGTTTATCTCGGGGGATTTTTACCATATCTTCTAGAGCAAAAGGTCAGAACCCTCGGCGTCAAGCCGACGGCTTGCAATGCCCCCGAGTTTATCTCGGGGGATTTTTACTACATCTCTAGAACAGATGGTCAGCACCACGGCGCTCCGTGCCGTGATTCTAGACATTGAGTCTCGAGCTACACTTTCACCAACCCCAGTTCTTCCAACGTGACCGACGACATTGTCGAATCTACACCTACGAGCAACAAACACCCTGGCGGAATTCCTGGAAAATGGTTTGCGCTTCCATTCGTAATGGCGCTCGTTGTTTTAGGTGGAGTCACGTTTGCGATTGCCCGTCGCTTTCAGACCATCATGGCCCGACTAGAGGAATCGCGATCGCTCTGGCCAACGGCCTCTCAAGAACTTGGACCCCGATACCAGCAACTGAGCGAATCCATTGAAGCTTCCACGATAGACCGGACCTTAAAAGAAGACTGGACGAATAACCGGAAGGAATTCAACGTTTCAAGCCAATTCGATCGGCAATCGGCAGCGTCACTAACGATCGAAAACCAAATTCGTCGAGACTTCAAAAAATCAGAACGGGACGATTCGGATTTTGATTCGCCCGGTATTACCAAATTGATCGAAGCCGAGGGTCGGCGAAAGAAGTCTCAGGAGGATATCATTGGCTGGCTAACTGTTCAGGGATTGCGGCTCAAATTGCCACCCATTTACGATCCGCTAGCAAATAACCGATAGACAGAGCGATGGATTGGAATAGCTACTTAGGTCACGAGCGGCAGCGAACTTGGTTCCGCAACGCGATTCAAAGCAATCGACTGGCCAGCACGTTCTTGATGGTCGGTCCCGACGGAATTGGCAAACGGACCTTCGCCCGTTTAATCGCCAAGACCATGTTGTGCACCGGCAGTGATCCTTCTGCTTTCACTCCTTGCTGCCGATGCGAAGCTTGTGCGCAGATCGATGCCAGCAGCCACCCCGACTTGATCGAGATCGCGCGGCGACCGGACAAGACCGGATTGGTCATGGAACAACTGGTAGGGGAGGGGGAAAGGCGGATGCGCGAGGGACTGTGTTACGAACTGCGCATGAAACCTTATTCCGGACGGCGCAAGATCGCAATCGTTGACGACGCCGATACCATCGCCGAGGAGGGCGCTAATAGTTTGCTCAAGACGCTTGAGGAACCACCACCAGGTTCTCTCATCTTTTTGATTAGCACTAGCGTCCAACGCCAATTGCCCACAATACGCTCTCGATGCCAAATGGCTCGTTTTCAGCCTTTGACGGTGAACGATTTGGCTCAATTGATATTGAGAAACGGCCTGGCTGAGGACAACGCTACCGCCATGCGTCTCGCGTCCCAAGCTGGCGGTTCCATTTCTACGGTTGCGAATTGGACCAACGAAGATCTGAAAGCGTTTCGAACAGAACTCTTTCTGCAACTCGTTCAACGACCACTGGATTTCACAAAACTCGCAAAGGCTGTGCAGGGGAACATGGAATCGGTCGGGACCGACTCGCAGCCCAGACGCGAGCGGCTCAAGGTTGTTTTGGATTTTGCATTGCAGTTTTATCGGTCCGGAATGGAATCGCAATTGAATGCCCAATCGGCTGACGCCAACAGTGCGGCGGCTGCAGTTGCGCAGTATGGGCACTTAATGTCGCTCGATTCCGATTCGTTCGTATCTGCCATCCGACGTTGCATGGAGGCCCGTGAGCATTTGGATCGAATGGTCAGTCCGGCATCGCTCATCGAGGCCTGGGCGGCGGACCTTGCTGTCATCTCGCACGCCTAAAAGTTGCTGCCGCCAATCTGCGGGTGGCTGAGTGACCAATATCAGTTTGCGAAAAATGCGTTGTTGCGAGTTTTGTTCCTTTCTGCGATCTAGCCTTTCAGGCTGGTCGGACTGGCCCTTCCGCTTGGTGGGCATGGCTTTTTCAGTTTGGTGGACCTGGCTTTTTCAGGTTGGTGGGTGGCTTGTCCCCCACCAACCTTGTTTTGGCGTACTAACGACCGGCACTCGCGAATCGACCCGTTCCCCTCTGCTTTGCCCGCCGGAGGCGGGCAAAGCAGAGGGGAACGGGAGTTGAGACGCCCGATTGTAGTACGCCAAAACGCATCCATCGGGGTCAAGCCCCGAACGGATGGGCTAGCGAGTCCCTCACGTTTTGTAGTCGATTGCTAAAACAGTAGGATTATGCCTTTTGCTCTTCTAGCGTCGGGACTGCAATCTCAGCAACAATGCTGTCGAGAATCTGCTCGCTCGTCATTCTGCGCAAACGGCTTTCGGGCCTCAGGATCAACCGATGCGCCATCACCGGTGCGATTGTTTTTTTGACGTCGTCCGGTTGGACATAGTTTCTACCGCGGATGGCCGCCATGGCTTGCGATGCCCGAAAGATCGCTATCGTGGCCCGCGGACCACCCCCTAATGCCAAATCGGAATGCGATCGTGTTTCATGCACGATTTGCAGCATGTACTGTCGAACCTTGGGGTCAACGTAGACTTGCTTTACGAGCTGCTGAACTTGAACGATCTCCTCAGCGGTAATGACACTCGTCAGTGAATGAATCGGGTGTTCTCGTTCCAGCATCTGCATCATTCGCAACTCCTCTTCCATCGATGGATAACCCAACGAGAACTTCATAAAGAAGCGATCTAATTGTGCCTCAGGCAGCGGAAAAGTCCCCTCGTGATCGATCGGATTCTGTGTGGCAATCACCAGGAAGGGGTTGGGCAATTTATGGGTTACGCCGTCGATCGTCGCACACGATTCTGCCATGGCTTCTAACAATGCCGATTGGGCTCGTGGGGTTGTTCGATTGATCTCGTCGGCAAGCAGAATGTTGGTGAACAAGGGGCCAGGCCGAAACTCGAACTCGCTTGTCTTCTGATTGAAGATGGCTGCACCGGTAATGTCGCTCGGCAGTAAGTCGGGGGTGCACTGCACGCGTTTGAACGTGCAGCCAACACTGGCCGCCAACGCTCGTGCGAGCATCGTTTTGGCCACCCCAGGTACGTCCTCCAGCAAGATATGTCCACCGGAAAACCATGAGACCAAGGACAAGACCAACTGCTTGCGTTTGCCGACAATTACCTTTTCGATATTCGCAATGATTCGTTTGGATGATTCATGGACCAGTTGAGACATGGGATGCGGAGGGTTGAGGGTTGAAGGGTAAAGGTTGAGGGTTGAGGGTTGAGGGGTTGAGTGGGAGCTTGTCTCCCCTCAACCTTGTTTTGGCGTCCTAGTCATAGGCGCTAACAGCCGCCCTCCGATCCCGCCTCGACTGCCAAAGGCGGTCGAGGCGGGATCGGAGGGCGGGAACTTTGGGACTGAGTCGCACTATTAGTACGCCAAAACGGCGTCCGTCGGAGGCAAGCTCCGATCGGACGAAAATGGTTCCAAGTGATGGAGTTATACGTTCAGCCTTAAGCCTTAAGCCTTAAGCCTAATTCTTGAACAATCGCTTGGGCGCGTTTACCGGTGGCTTGGACGTGAACGTGACGTGCGTTTTGAGTCTCTCCAATTTCCATGTGGATTCGCAGGGTGTGACGGGGCAAAAGCTGAGGGAACCTGTCAGCCCATTCGATAATCGTAATTGCGTCTGCATCCATCATCTCTTCGATTCCTAGCTCCAACATTTCGTCTTCGTCACCGATACGGTAGGCGTCCAAATGGTAAATGGGTGGCTGGCTATTGTATTCATGAACCAACATAAACGTCGGACTGCTAATCGTTTCTGGCTGCGCTCCAAGCTCGATTGCAAAGAAACGGGTCCATTGTGTTTTTCCTGCGCCAAGTGTTCCCGACAACGCGATGGTCAAAGGCACTGTTGCGTGCTCGGCCACCTGTTTCGCAAACAATTGGCAGTCCACCAAATCCTCAAGCAGGATATCGCATTGCAGTTGTTCGACGTCGTACGATAAAAGCTTGATGGTCACGAGTTTATTCTTAGATGCGATTCTTGAGCCTAATTTTGGTCCGTGTGTCGCCTTTCGCTCCGCGAAAGTGCACCTTGCTAACGCACTTTTGCAGAGCAAAAGGCGACAATGGCAAATGGGATTACGGTTTGTCGTGCCAACCCAGACTGAGCATTAATTCAGGATCGTTCAATTGGTCGGCTCTCGGACTGCAGATTCTTGCAAAGTACAAATCCTCGGTTCCAGGAATCGGTACGACGCGAAACCTGGTCTGGTCATCGACCACCGGGGCCAATATTCGTAAAGACTGTCGCAAATCGTCGATCTTGTAGTTTTTCGGCATGCGTACTGGGACAATTCGAATCAGGCTCTGACGCACTTCGCGGGTTGTAAGCCAGACCGTGTTATCGAGGACAGGGACAATTTCAAGAGCGAATTCCGTAAGGAATCGCTTGGCCGTCTGCGGAAAAGTTCGACCACCCAAAACGATGACGGTGGACTCTCTGGGGGTCAAGCCGTGGGTCCAAACGCTTTGCCAATCGATCACCAAATTCAACTTGGTCGCGTCGGCTGCCGTCATGAGCAAATCCGGAATCGGGCGTCGTTCCGGTGCAATGACGTTGGGGCTGATCTTGCGTTCCAAACCAACGAAACTACGGTTCCAGTCACTTGGAGAGAAGACCAAAGGGGACTCGGAGGGCTTGCGCCATGCATGATTCGTCTCCAGTAGCTGAAGCTTGGCCAGTTCAAAAAGGGATGCCAGCAAGTTGGCTTTTTCGATGGGCGTGGCTCGCTCGCTCCACGTCAATCGGCCGTCGCTAAAGCGACACACATCATCGTAACCCCACAACCGAAGCAAAGCATCGCACGCCTCTCGCTCCGCACCCTCAGAAAATAGGCCCGCGGTTGACCAGTCGACCGGCAACTTCGCTTCCATCGCTGCCTTCGAAGCGGAAATGACCGGTAGACCGTTTCCATTCATGGTCCATTCCAAATCATTTGCCTGGATAAGCTGCGTCATCAATTCGGAGATGGACTTGTCCTTTTCGTTGATGTCCACTTTCTTAGCAAGGTCGATACCTGCCACCCGGCAGGATTGCCAATTGACAGTAATTCCAATACCGGTCATCCTTCCGAACAAATCGATGCACCTTAGCAAGCTGATTTTATCTTGCGTTCGAAAGGCGGACTGGACGAGCTTGGAGTTTTCGTCCCAATTTGGAATGGGCTTTGGCAATGGATGGAAAACTTGCGCCTGAAAAACTGCGGCGTTCTCGACATTCAGTTCTGGCAGATCGCTGTTGGGAATTGCGATATTCAGGCTCGTGTTAGCCGTTCCGAGAATGGACGGAATGCCTGGGAAGTCGAAAACGGAGGAGGACACATTGACATCCAAGCTGCTTTTTGTTTCCGGACTGAGGGGGGGATTGGACGCTGGTGTCGTCTCGGCCGCGGGTTGCAAAGGGATAGCTGGTTTTGTCGTTTCACTCGGTGGCGGTGTCTGGCTGATCGATGCAGAATCTTCGGTGCTATTACTTGGGTCAACTTTTGAATTTGGACCAGACGTTGGGTCTGGGGACGTTTCAGGGGTGTTTTCAGGTTTGACTAATCCTGGCAACTGAGGAGCAACCACTTGTTCTTTGGCGATCGGCTGGCTCTTGCTGCCAACCATGCGGAGGAACAAGACAAAGCCCCCAATCGCGAGCAGTGAGCCGGTGATTCCTATCGTTGCCAGGGCCAGCATCTGACGACGTTTGGCGAGATCGCTACTTTGCCAAGCCTGCGAATGGATCGATTTATTGGATTCCGAAGCAGGCAACGGGGTGATTGGAGCGAATGTGGATGGAATGGGAATGAAGTCAGGTTCATTGACGGACCTGAATCGCAAGCCCGAGTCGCTTCCACTTTCGTTGCGCGTCGACAGATCTTCGCTCGCTAAGACTTCGTTCCAGTCGACATCGCCGACTTTGGTCATGGCTGCCGAGTCAAGGAAAGGTGCGCCGGCACGTGGGCTGGTCGATGTGAGGGTTGAGACGATAGGTTTTGGGGCCGTTGAATGACCCCTGGTGGCAGGCTGATTGGAAGCGGGTGATGTCGAAGCGGGGGCTTTCGCAGGCACGACCACAGTGCCTTTGCACTTTGGGCATGGAAGTGTCTGACCAAGCAGTTGCTCATGGCGCACGACAATTTTGCTTGAGCAGTGGGGGCAATCTAGTCGAAAGGGGTCCACAGGCGGCACCAAACTGGGGCAATGAAAAAACAGCAAGGGTTACTATGCCTATAATATCCCGGCGGTGCCTGAACAAGCAAAGGCGGCTTCTCATTCGGGCGGGAATTCCCTATCTTTAGTCACATCATGATACCGATTTTTCCATTCTTCCCCGATTTTTTCCCGTTTGCGTCCGGCGTTGCCACCGACGGCAGCTTGAGCGGCAATCTCATTGCCTTGGTCGCGTTGTGCGCGATGGAGATCGTTTTGGGGATCGACAACTTGGTTTTCCTCTCTGTCTTGTCCAGCAAACTGCCCAAAGAACAGCAAAAATCGGCGAGGCTGATCGGTCTTGGTTTGGCCATGGGAATGCGGATTGCATTGCTAGCCACCTTGTTCCTGATCATGAAATTGAAGGACCCAATTCTATCCCTGGATATTTTGCCGTTGGGGGATGCGGCAATAGAGTGGTTGTCGGAGCGGCCCGAGATAAACAGCATTTCGATCAAAGATCTTATCTTGATTTGCGGCGGTCTATTTTTGCTGTGGAAAAGCGTCAAAGAAATCCACCATTTGGTCGAGGGACAGCAGTCCAAAAATTCCGTGTCAGCACCGCCCAGCTATGCATCGGTGCTCATTCAAGTGATGGTGTTGGATATCGTTTTCTCCTTGGATTCGGTGATCACTGCCGTAGGCATGGCGGACCAGTTGTGGGTCATGGTGACCGCCGTGATCGTATCGGTCATCATCATGATGTTATTTTCGACCAAGGTGGCTGTCTTTGTCGAACAGAATCCGACTGTAAAAATGCTCGCCGTTGCATTTCTGGTGATGATCGGAGCGATGCTGGTGGCCGATGGGTGCGGCACCCACGTGAGCAAGGGCTATGTCTATTTCGCAATGCTGTTTGCTTTAGGAGTGGAGTTCTTGAACTTGCGTGCGCGGGGCAAGAGCGAGGAAGTCACTTATTAAGAGCGTCGATTTGATCGTGATTGGTGCGGGACTGGCCGGTTCCGCCGCGGCTTGGCACGCCCTTTGGCGAGGAATGTCGGTCGCCTTGATCGATCGATTGGATGTTCAGACTTCCTCGAGGGTTGCGGCAGGCTTGGTGACCCCAATCACGGGCTCGCGCGCCGCGGCAAGCTGGCGATGGAACGAATTCTATCCCGCCGCCAACCTGTTCTACCGTCTAGTGGAGCGAACTATAGGTGCTGCTCTTTGGCATGTCGAGCCAGCACTGCGTGTGTTTCACAACCAAGCCGAACGGGAATTGATTGAAGGGAAATGGATCGGGAAAAACAGTGACGTCAAACTTGATTCCATTGGTGCCGAATGGATTTCCGGACAGAACGCTTCCGGATGCAAGGCACCTTACGGCATGTGCAGTATGAAACCAGCAGCCCGACTGAACACCCTCGCATACCTGGCCGAAACTCAGCGGTATTTTGAAGCGAACGGTGCTTTTTATAGGTTCGATCTCCAATGCGATAGCGACATCGTGTTTGAGCCACTGAGCACGGAATACTCAGTCACCATTGCAGCGCTGCGATTGGCAGGGAAAAAGGTCGTATTTTGCCAAGGCATTGCAGCTCGCGAAAACCGATTCTTTGCCGATTTGCCTTTGCATCCCGCTCGCGGTGACATCTTGCTAGTTAAAAGCCCTGGTGTGGATTGCGATCGCGTCCTGCATCACGATGCGTGGGCTGTTCCGATGGGCGAACAACGCTATCTGGTCGGTGCAACCTACGATCGAGTTTCGTTGCAAGGTCCCGCCGAGCAACCTGCCGAGCGACCTGCCGAGCCATGCGACGAGAAAGGATCGCGATTTCGAGACGAGCTGATGCAGCGTTGGGAATCGCTAACCGAAGGTACATTTGAAGGAGGTCAGCATACCGTTTTGGAACAACGATGGGCGGTTCGGCCGGCTAGTTACGATCGCCATCCTTTGATCGGACCGCATGAAGTGCATGCCAACGCCTTTTGTTTGAATGGGTTGGGGTCGAAGGGGACGCTCATGGCGCCCCGGCTGGCCGAGATGGCCCTCGACGCGATGGAGGGAGAACCCATCGATCCAACCTTATTGTGGTCTCGTCGAAAGTAATCATGCACTTTACCGTAGAAGCTCAGAAGTATGCAAAGCGATCTTTGAAAGCGGGCGCCATCGCAATCGATGCAACTTGTGGGAACGGTTTCGATACTTTGTTCTTGGCCGAACAAGTTGGCAACACGGGCTCGGTGTACGGCGTCGACATCCAAGAACGAGCCATTGAGACCGTGCGAACGAAATTACTAGCAACAGGGTTGTTGTCGCAGTGCCGGTTGGTAGTTGGCAATCATGCGCAGTTGAACGCCATGATTGATCCGGCACATGCAGGGGTAGTGTCCGTCGTTATGTTCAATTTGGGTTATTTGCCATTGGGTGACAAAACCATCGTGACCAAGCCCAAGACGACAGTCACTGGCTTGGAACACGCCTTCGAATTGGTTAGGCCCGGCGGACTGATCAGCGTTTTGGCTTACCCAGGCCACGCGGGAGGTTTGGAGGAAGCGAAATGCGTTGCAGGTTGGATAGAAGGAGTCGGGCAAGGGTTGGAAGTGGAAAAATTCCAGGATCCCAGCAATGCCAACAGCCCGATATTATGGTTGTTGACCAAAGGTTAAACCAGCATCGTGTGGCACGTCCCAACATCGTGTGACACGTCCCTGAGGTTACGAAGGGCGTGGGAAGTCAATGGAAACGTAGCCGTTCACGGCAATGTCGCTCGGTTCTCCGAACCGTAAGCGTTTTGGCTCTCTCGCGTTACCTAAGTGTTACGATTCTTCGATCAAAATCGAGCAATGGTGCGCTCGCTATCAGCTTGGAAAGCTGAGCGACATTGTGCTCTCCGAACGAGAACCGTGAACGGTTACATGGAAACATTGGCCACACTTCCCACGCCCACGCTTCGCTTTGGGCGTGCCACACGAGCGCTTCGATTGGGGTCGTGCCACCCGAGTTGCAGGGGACGATTGACGCAAAATAGACTACGATGATGACCATGTCACTCGTCGTCGTTTTGTAATTTAAGATACACCGTCAACGCTACTTCTTTTCATGGTTCAATCGACTACGTTTCCGTTTGATTTGATTCACTCGGACAGCAAAACTCTGGCTCGGCGCGGTCGATTGCATTTGCCCCATGGCATCGTGGAAACGCCAGCGTTCATGCCCGTTGGAACTCAAGGGACGGTCAAAGGCTTGACGATGGATCAAGTCGCAGGCACCGGCGCACAGATCCTGCTCGGCAATACTTACCATTTGTCGCTTCGGCCCAGCAGTGAGTTGATTGCCGGGCTCGGCGGTTTGCATCGATTCATGGGCTGGGACAAGCCCATCTTGACCGACAGTGGCGGATTCCAAATATTCTCGCTCGGAGATATGAACCAAGTAACGGAGCAAGGTGCGACGTTCAAGTCGCACTTGGATGGTTCGACCATTCATTTGCGACCTGAGGATTCGATTCGCATTCAGGAGGAGTTGGGGAGCGACATAGCCATGGTATTGGACCACGTCATCGCCTTGCCCGCTTCCGATGAAGCGGTTAGAGACGCGAGTGATCGCAGCGTACGCTGGGCACAGCGTTGCAAAGATGCGGCGGTCCGGGACGACCAAGCGAAATTCGCCATCGTTCAAGGTGGCCTCAGCCCCGAGTTGCGAATCCAATGCGCTGAGCAGCTCATAGAAATCGGGTTCGATGGCTATGCGGTCGGCGGATTGAGTGTCGGTGAACCACCCCCAGAGATGTATCGCATCCTAGACAGGATTTGCCCAGTTTTGCCGACGGATCAGCCACGCTATTTGATGGGCGTAGGCCGACCCATCGACCTCGTGGAGGGGATTGCGCGTGGGATCGATATGTTTGATTGCGTGATGCCGACGCGCAACGGTCGAAATGCATCTGCCTTTACAGCCCAGGGGCCTCTCAAGATGCGCAATCTTTGCCATGCCAAAGAGGATGCACCCATCGAAGCGGATTGTCCTTGTTTGGCTTGTAAGCATAGTCGGGCTTACATTCGACACTTGTTCCAAGCAGACGAAATGCTTGGTCCGACGTTGTTGTCGATCCACAATTTGACGTTTTATCAACGGTTGATGGGTTGGGCGCGAGTCGCGATCGAAGAAGATCGATACGAGGCATTCTTGGAGGAACAGCGAGTCAAGCTTGGATAGTCCTGTTGGGGACGGGAGAACGAACGCTACATATAGAGATGTTTCATGCAGAGCTGCGACCAGTTTTCCAGTCGTTCCAATTCCGCTTTGATGGTTTCTACTGGTTCAAAGCCGGCGTCCTCAAGGTGATCCTCGCGGGTTTGAACCTTGCAGGATTTGAGTTGCATGATGTGGACGATTCCTAAGTGGACGCGGCCGACTTCGGTCGAGTCGTCGTAGATCAACCCGACAATGCGCTTCTGACCGTTGCACTCAATGCTTACTTCTTCGTCGAGTTCTCGCTGCATGCCCGTTCGGTACCAATCGTCACCGGTGGCGTCCTCAATGGAAATATGACCACCGATCCCGATGGACCGATGCGCATGCAGTCTTTTTTCGCCTTGACCTTTTCCACGGGTGTATTGAAAGAGCTTGGTTCCGGTCGCGTCGCTGCATTCCAGGATGACGTAGGGAATCAACTGTTTGAAGGAGGGATCGGTTTCTACCAAACTTCTGGGACGAAACGACTGATTTTCGCGGTCAAGAATGGTCGAAAGGTAACGGTCGACATTGGGCTGGAACCCCGAAAACGGTCCAAGTTGATCAAGCAATTGTGCTGGAATTACAAGAACTTCTTCGTCTTTGGGCATATGCAACGGCGTTTTCTATTGGATTTCGTAGACTTTGGCGAGTTGCCGCTAGGGAAACAGGGTTCCCTTGACCTGTCTATTTCCGATACGATACACGGTTTGGCAATCGCTGACCATTCACTTTTTCGACCAATTTAAAACTCAAATCCACTCCTTCAACAGCTGATCCCTATTAAGCATGAGCGTACACTTCTATTCATTCGTTCCACGGGTTGGATTCTCGAGCCGTTTGGTGGCTGTGCTCGTAGCAGCGACGCTGACTGCGATACCAAGCTGGGCCCAAGAAAAGCTTTTGCCCGCAAGCAAGCTTTTCCCGGCTGACACGCAGGCTCTTTTTTCGCTCCCCAACTCCGAGGGCTTTTTGGCGGAATGGAACAAGACGCAACTAGGAAAACTAGCCGAAGACGAAAAACTAAAGGATTTCTGGACGACGCAGAAAAAAGAGATTCAAGATCGGTTCAGTGAAGCAGGTTGGCAACTCAATTTGGAAATCGAGGACATCAAGGAAATCTCGGGGGGGCAAACGAGTCTGGGCTGGATTACCAGGACCAAGGATGCAAGCAAGCCCTATTCGATTGCCTTGGTGGTGGATGTCGTCAATCGAACCACACCGGCGGAGAGCTTGTTGAAGCGGGTCGATACGGAACTCAAAGCTAGAAAAGCCATTGTGAAGTCGAACGACATTGCCGGAGCCAAGGTTGTCCAGTACACGCTTCCGAAGGTCGCTGGCGACGTACGTTCAACCGAATCGTTCTATACCATTTCAAAGAATCAAATGATTGCTACCGATGATTTGGTAACGATGACGGAGTTGTTGGCCGCTCAAAATGGCGACAAGATGGACTCGCTTGCAAATTCCGAGCTCTACAATCGCGTGCAATCAAAAATCCAAAACGAAGGGGATGATCCGGAGATTGAATACTTCGTCCGTCCCGTCGGCTTTGCCAAGCTACTCCGATCTATTTCGGGGAAACCGACCAAAAATCAGGCGGACATATTGCTCATCCTGGACCGAGAGGGTTTTGGAGACCTGCAATGCGTCGCTGGGAATATTCAAATTTCGACTGAACTTTTCGACTTCTTTCACCATGGTTTCATTGTTGCCAAGAAGCCGTTGCCGACCGCCGTGCAAATTTTGGATTTCCCAAATGTAACCAATCTGATTGCGCCCGATTGGATCAATAAGGAGTCCGCATCTGTGTTGTCCTTTTCGTGGAATATCAAAGAGGCATTCCCTAAGTTTCGAGGGATTGTCGATGCGATTGTTGGAGCCAATACTTTTGATGAAATGATGAAGGGTCTACGGGATGATCCGCAAGGGCCTCAGATCGACATTTTGAAAGACGTGCTTCCCTTTTTGTCCACCGAGTTCCATATCGTTACGGAAATCGTAAAACCAATTTCGCCCGACAGCAAGAGATCGATGGTCATTCTGAAGCTCAACGATCAGGGTAATAAATTGCCGAAGATTTTAGATCGCTATGGGAAAGGCGAACCCGATTCTAAGCCAATTGATTTTGAAGGCAGTCGAATCTGGAGTTTCGAAAACAAAGAAGATGTCGATATCGAACTGGACTTTGGCGGCAAAGACACAAAGAAGAAAGCGGATAGCGACGATGAACCGCTACTTGATAAATGGGCCATCACCATTTACGGAAGTCACTTCATTTTTGCATCAGATGTCGAAATGATCAAAGACGTTATTCTAAGGGCAAAGGGAGGGGCTCAAGCGAAGGCGTTTGAAAAGGAAGTTGATGTGACACGAGTGTTCGCAATGCTTGAAAATGTGGCGGGCAGTGAGGGCAAAAGCATGAGCCAAATAACTCGGACGGATCGGTCTTTCGAAATGCAATATGAACTATTTCGGCAAGACATTCTCCCTGAGTCGAGAAGCATGCTGGCAACGATTTTAGACAAGATTTTAAAACCGAAGAGCCCACGACAGAGCCAAGTGCAACGAGTCAAAGGTGACACGCTGCCCCCCTTCCAAAGCATTCAAGACTACTTTACTCCAAGCGGTGGTGTAGTTCGATCGGAAGAAGATGGTTGGTCCATTCAAGGCTTTATCCTGGCCAAGTAACATTATGGCATCACCCTCAGGCCAAGGTTCCGACCAAGATCGCCAAGAACGACGCATTCAAGAGTTAGAGTTCGTTGTTACGCACTTGCAAAAGACGGTGGACGACCTGAACACTGCCATGCTGCTGCAGCAAAAGAAAGTCGACATTATCTGTCGACAACTTGAGCAGGCCAAGTCCGACGTGCGAGCGATGATGGGAGCCGACAACTCACCAAGATCCTTGGCCGACGACAAACCCCCGCATTACTAAATATGGTTCGTGTCCGTCCCATCCGGGGGCTAGATAACGTTTTGGATTTTGGGCAACGCCGTTAGTCATAGTGGCCTTGGGGCCTT
>JAYTVM010000525.1:0-43231 GCA_043743995.1 Pirellula sp.
TGCGCCGCTTCGCGGCGACCCCCGGCTACTCTCTGTAATCCCTATCGGGATACCAAGCTGCTTGCTGCTATCCCTATCGGAATAGAAGAGGAAGTATTAACGCGTGAAATGGATACACAAAAAATCGTGTCAACCCCGAATTTTTAACAGCTCAGGCACCGCCTGACACCAGCGTCAATCGTGAGGCAGAGCCTCGCTGGCAGTACGTTCCCAGGCGGAGCCTGGGAACGAGCTCGAGGTGGATCCTGTTAGAGATCCATTACAAGTTCCGATAGACCGCGCGATCGCTAGACTGCTGATGCACTGTTCTCGCGAGGGATCAAGGCACCGGATGCCGTAAAGGATAGGCTTGTCACGCCAGGTTTCGCATTGACACCCAATGTGAGCGAGGGGAAGCGGGTCAGGTGCCCGACCTGCTCAGCCATGGATTGATCGAGTGAAATGGTATTGCGAAATCCGCTACTATTCGGGTGGGGAGCAGCGGATAAGAAACACATGTCAGCCGGATGGCCACCGTCAACGTCGGGGTGCGATACCCCTGTGAATACCGTGAAGTCTTTTCGGTTTTGTTCGATCAACTTCAAATAGGGCGACAACTCATAGTCTCGACCTGCTTATGTCGGAAAGAAATTGTCAGGAAGCAAGCTTAAGTTGTTACAAATCCCAAGCATCCGCCGCGGCTTCGAACGCTCCCTTGGGAAACACTGTCGAGCCGGAACGCCAAGATAGCATTTCTGTCTGCGCTACTCGCAAGAACATCGACTAGGGCGTCGTAAACAGTTGCCGATGTTGAAGTGCTCATTCGAAAACAGCGGTGCGTTTCATGACGATGCACTAATTTCCACGAGCCGTTCTGTTCAGCCCAGACATGGGTAACGGTCTCCTGTGGGTGCGGAGTCTCACTTTTCAACTGCAAGTGGCCGCTAGCCGACTGCTAGTACGACATCAAGGTTGTACAACGCAATCGTACGTGAAACCTCCCGGTTGCCTTCCATTTGAACTGTCAACTGTTGGTTGACAGTTGCCAGTTCTGAATGTTTTCATGCTGCGTTTCTCACTCATTAGAGTCTTTCCCCCAGGGTGAAGGCTTATGCAATGTCTTCCAGTCCCCGTTCTTTATTAATTCTTAGCCGGCTTGGGTACGTGTTGGTCGATCAGAATTGGATTACCGTCGGGATCGACGAGTGTCAAAAATGCTGGCCCGCCGGTCGATTCATCGGCAGCGACAACGGGATTCAGTCCACGCTTTTTCAGCTCTTGTTGGATTTCACGTACATCCTGGAACTCGGCTAGAGTTTTTTTGTCCCGATCCCAGCCTGGATTGTAGGTCAGGGAGTTTTTCTCGAACATGCCTTGATACAATCCAATGGTGCTGGTGTCGTTCTGTAAGATCACATACTTGCGTTTCAAATCTCCTCCACTCATCTTGAATCCTAGCTTCTCGTAGAATTCTTTCGACGCATTGACGTCTTTGACCGTCAAGCTGATTGAAAAATTCCCAAGCTGCAAGTCGGATTTGCCTGTGTTGCTGGAGGTTTCGTCGGGTCGTGAACCGGTGACGGGGTAGATAGCCCAGCAGCTGACGAACAGGACCAAAAAGGGAATGGCATGTCGCATGAACAAACTCCTTGGTGAAAAAATCGAATAGTCAACAGAAACGATTTTAGCAAAGGCTTCCATCCGATGAAAGAACACGAATCACAGGCTGGAATCGTTAAGCCAAGATCTCGCGGATCCGCTTGCCCTCGACATTGGTCAGCCGTCACTGAATTCCATTTTGCTCCCGTTTTGTCGCTCATAGTCCAAACCAAGAAGGTGCAGGATCGTTGCGTTGACACCTTTCGAGTTCAAGACTTCGGACCTCCCAATTGGCACAGACAGAAAAATGTCATATAAAATTCACCACGTGGTGCGAAAGTGAGGCGCTACGTGAAGTGAGGTTTGGTATTTTGCGATCGAAACAAACCCTCGATGGATCGTTGTACATATAGTTCTTAAGGGAATTCAGCTCATGCGTTCATTTTACTTTGTTGCGATATGCTCCGTGCTTTCCGTGTATTGCGGGGATGGCCCGTCCGCTTTTGCGCAAACGAATTTCCTTTGGATTGCCGATATGGAAGAGGGGTCGCTTGCCGATTGGTATTTTCCAGAGACATCGGAAATTGGCGATTGCGGAGGAGGGATTTTTCCTTCGGGCAAATACTCGTATTTCGCCTCGATCATGGAGGGACGCGGAAACCATAGTCTGGCGGCGACGATTTGGACACCAAGCACGATACCAAACGAAACGTCGGGTGTCCGGGCGTTTCGTTGGAAAGAGCCACGCGAGAATCGCGAGTTGTATTTCTCAGCCTGCGACGCGGCCATTAGCACAACGCGAACCGCGGGGGTCCCCACACCGCCTTGCAATTTGATCGCGACCTGCGTTTCCAGCGCTCAGATCAACCTTGCTTGGACATCGAGCCTTTACGCAGCGACTGGCTACAAGGTTGAGCGGAAAAAGGGTGGGGGGGATTGGTGCGAAATAGCCAAGTTGCCGGTGATCGCGACGACCTATTCGAGTACCGGGCTAACCGAAGATACGGCCTATTCCTATCGCGTGCGAGCATTCAATGAGATCACGAATTCCGCTTTCAGCAACACAACTACCGCTGAGACACAACGCGAGGACTCGAAAAACGCCAGAGGGAATTCAAGGAATAATAAGAATCGATTCAAGCGATGACCTGCGTAACGCCCACGCTCAAAATTTTTCTACAAACTCTTCAGAAACAACTCCAGATCGATCTTTTCACCCTCGTTCCAACTCGACTTGGAATCGGGATGAACGTCTAACAGGTGGCCAATGTCGTTGAACCTTGCGTCATGAAAATAAGCTCTTCGATGCGAAAGCCCCTGCAGAGACGGAGGATTGAACATGCTTTCGCCAGCTTCATCGAAAACGCCGACGTTATAGCATTCAGGAGAAGTATAGTGCTTGTCAGGATGATGACATCGAGCGCATCCCCGGACTTGAAATAACGCTCGTCCACGTTCAACATTTCTAGAATCGACTGGTGTTTCCGTTGGTAGGGTCTGCTTTCGCAAAAACGCAGCGATGTCTTTCGCGACCGATTCGTCACCGCCGATTCTCGCACGCGATGTTGCAGTGCGATGCATTGTTGACGTCAACGTCTTTTCGATTTGGCCTTCCAAGCTGACTTCGCTCCCGTTCCATGTCCAAGGGCCGGTATGAGCCACATTCAGCAGGGAAGGAATACGTTTTGGATTTCCAAACTGGCCGTCTCCCTTTGTATCGGCCAACAAGTCGGGCGAATGACCATCCACATGACAACTATTGCAAGACATCCAACCATCGTGAGAAAGGCGTCCAGAATAAAAAGCCGCCTCTCCCCGATCTTCAGCACTTCGCAATACTCGAGCCGTGCCAATTGCAACCGAAGGTAGCATTTGATCGCCCCGGAATTCCAACATTGATGCGACGTCACCTAACGAACTTATCCATAGGAATTTTGAGCTATTGATTTTCGCCATGCGTGTCGGAGGATAGTCCACGTTTAAGAACTGAAAACGAGATTTCAGACTATTCCGGTACGCGATTTGATTCGTTCCCGCAATCGCGATAGCCAAACAGCCGTCCCAAGCGACGACACCGCTTGGGTCAGATGCACCGTTTTCAACATCGCCGAGTAGGAACCGCTCTGCCACTCGAATGACCTTCGAATCCGGGTCGATGAGCTGTGATTCGGATACGACGGAAACCACGTTTTGCATCAAAGTTCCCCAATGAATATCATCGCGATTCGTCTGTGCAATCCCGCTCAGCTTCTGATGTGTAATCGCAATTGTGTGCAATGAATCGTCCCGAGCCAGTCCACCAATATGATGGCCGAGGATCCTGTGAGAAGCGATTAATCGGGCTGAACCAGCATCGATTACGACCAATTGCCCTCCGAAGGCATCTGCGACCAAGAACAATCCGTTCGCCATTGGCAAGACTTCCTTGGGTTGGAATTCAAGCGTTACCATTTTGCCTAGAGAAACGTCCTGCAATCGCTGATCCACTAATCCGATCACATAGACGGAGTGCTTCCAAGGCATCGAAACACAAACGAAGCGGCCATCTATGGAAATGGCAAGCTTGGCTGGAATTCCCGGTAGGTTATTCGATCTCGCTCCCTTGGCGTTTAAGGCATCGATGGACACCTCGACGATTTGAGGTGGACTCGCAGCCACTACCAGCAACCTTGTGGTATCGGGCACCATCGCCAGATCCACTAGGTCAACCCAGTCCCCTTCAATCCGCCTTGTTGCGTGAGTTTGCGTTTCAATCGCCGTGATAAAGGATCCGTGCCGGTTGCCAACCATCACGACCGCTCCGTCAGAAGAGACCGCCACGGCCGTCGGACGATCAAAGATCAAGTCGTCGGCATAAAGTTCATCGCAAATCGTGATCGAAATCACCCCCAGCAGACATAGGGCGAAATTTGGTTTTCGGATACGAGAAAATATAAATTGAGAAATCATGGGTTTGACGTCATTCCATATCGCGAACGATTGACTGCAAGTCCGTCTCTTTCTTTGCCTTGGTCGAAAAGAGTTTCGTGAAAGCCGGCAACAGATCCAGCAAGTTCTTTCCAGCTGTCGTTAAGGCTATCTTCTCCCCATTTTCGTTCAATAATGCCGTCGCATTCAATTGAACGACGAATTGCGTCCCTTTCGCAGGGAAATTACTGAGGATGGGGCGTGGGCTAGCGGGCCTGTATTGCTCGAATGCTGTCTCGCTTACTTGTGTGTAATAGACCGAAATTCCCGAATGGCTGGCCACCTCAGCAAGCAAGTCCAACCGGTCTGAATGGCCAGGAGTGTAAAGAAGTGCGATCTTCCTTTTTCCAAACGCGGTTCCCTCCTCTGTCTTCAAGGAACGACTCGTCGTACGCGTCCGGAGGATGCCCAACGTCGTTTCGTTGAGAATGCCGTCTGCAAACAAGTGCAGGTAATGCAGGTTTTCTACGCTGGTCTGACGTAGGTCGAGAACCATTGTTTTAACTGTCGTCGTAGAGGCTTCGTAATCGGTAACGATCTTCAGGATTTCGTTTAGACTGCTTGCGGCTATACGTTCCATTCGAATCTGCAACGCTCCCTTGTCTGCATTTTCGTCAGCCAAAACGACGGACTTAATCGGGACAACACGGCGAAGTAGTGTCAAGTCGCGAGTTGGTTGATCGGCGGTTCGGACTTTGAGAACCACAGTCGTTTCCTCAGGGCCTCGAAGACCTTGTATTACTTCTACAAGTGACCGTTCCATCGTGGATTCACCGTCGATTGCTTCGAGCACATCGAGCTTCTGAATGCCGGCATCTGCCGCAGGTCCTTCCAGAAACACTCCCTGGAATTGATGTCCTTTGCCTTTTTCTAAGCTCCCTATCTGCACACCAATTCCGACGTAACGATTGGCTGCGATCTGTTCTTCGGCTAATGTAGCAGAATGCGAAACGATTTCCAATCCGCCAGGAACCAAAGCCCGAAGCGCAGTCTTGATCAACTCAAGATCGGACTCGGACGGAACCAGTGATATACCTTGGCTCTCGAATTCGATTGCGAGCAAGCCGTAGATCTGATCCGCGTCCTGCAAGTCTGAGATGGTGACACTCAAATCGGGGCTGAGAGGATTTCGTTTATGTTTGGCAACGTACCGAATCAAATCGAGTACCATTTGCTGCCTTGTTGGCGGCTCAATATGATGTTGAAGCACAGTCTCGATGACCGACCTGACAACTGTATTGATAGTTGGTAGCGTTAGCAACTTAGCAACGTCGTCCGCATCCTTCGAATGAGCAAAGGAGGCAAAAGATAGGGCTAGAATCGAGCAGGTGAGGATTGTGTTGGCAATTCGAAGCATGGCGATGAAACTTCCGGAGTCAAGCAATAGGACTGCGGCGGAACAGTCCGGTAATCGCACCAACTGAAAAGCAGTTTGGTGAATTGTAGTCCATATCCTGCTTGGGCTTAAGGGACGGGTGTTGTTTTGAAGGATCTAAACTCTTTCCCACGAAAAATCTGTTGGGCTGCGTTGCGAATCACTCCTTAGTCAGGCACAATGGCGTGTTGAAATGACTAAAATCATCCCGTGTTGTGTGTCGCAATGAACCGCATTTGTGACACCCTACAGCCATTCGGGTTTGAAACTAACGATTTTGAGGAAACAACCGCGATGCGTTTTCGATGCCTTCCGCTCTTGATTGCTGTGTGCATGTTTGTAATCGGCTTTTCCCCGGTAGGAGCAGCCGAACCGGTACTTAAGCTAAAGCAGGGGGACCGCATAAGCTATATCGGTAATACCTTGGCGGACCGGATGCAGCATGCCGGTTGGTTGGAAACTTATCTCTACGCGGCCTATCCCGAATTGAATCTAACGGTTCGAAACCTAGGGTTTTCTGGCGACGAAGTGAAGTTGCGTCCTCGAGAGGATAACTTTGGTAGTCCAGATGAGTGGCTTACCAAGACCAAGAGCAACGTTGTATTGGCTTTTTTTGGTTACAACGAAGCACTCCGCGGGCCATCGGGCTTGGATGGTTTTAAGAAGGATCTTGCGGAGACGATCGATGGGATGCTGGCCCAAAAATATGACGGGGAATCCGCACCGCGATTGGTTTTCTTTTCCCCAATCGCACACGAAAATCTGAAGAGTCCGCATCTTCCAGACGGTGTCGCCAACAACGAGAAACTGGAACAGTACGCCAAAGCCATGGCGGAGATTTGCCAGGCAA
The DNA here is from genome assembly GCA_043743995.1 of Pirellula sp. Classification (GTDB taxonomy): domain Bacteria; phylum Planctomycetota; class Planctomycetia; order Pirellulales; family Pirellulaceae; genus JBKCUI01. The sequence goes on from JAYTVM010000525.1 coordinate 6,771, forward strand.
AAGGGGTACTCTTCGTGGACCTATTCGCAGCAACCAAAAAATTGTATGCCGCGGCTTCGAAACCGTTGACGTTGAATGGAATCCATTTGCTAGACCAAGGTGATCGTGCAGTCGCAAATGTCATCGTCAAGGAGTTGTTTGGCATTGAAAAGCAATCCAAGGACGAAAATGAGTTAGAGCGGTTGCGACAAGCCATCTTGGACAAAAACTACCATTGGTTCAATCGCTATCGCGTTGTCGATGGTTACAACGTATTTGGAGGCAGATCCAAGCTAGCATGGTTTGGGCAATCCAACGCGGACGTCATGATGCGTGAAATGGAAATGTTTGACGTCATGACGGCCAACCGCGACGTGCGAGTCAGAGCGGTCGCCAAAGGGAGCGAACACCATGTTGTTGACAATAATCTCCCGCCGGAACTAGAGGTGAAAACAAATATCCCTGGGAAGTTAGAAGGAGGAAAGCATGAGTACCTGGATGGCAAGGAAGCTATTTCGAAAATGAAAATCGCGGACGGAATGCAGGTCAACTTATTCGCCGACGAAAAGATGTTCCCGGAAATGGTCAACCCTGTCCAGATGGCCGTAGATACAGACGGCGTGTTGTACGCGTCGGTTTGGCCCTCGTATCCACACTGGAATCCAACGGAACCGCGTAAAGATCGCATACTATCGCTCCCGGATGACAATGGAGATGGAGTGGCTGATCGCTGTGTGGTGTTTGCGGACGAACTGAACAGCGTAACCGGATTCGAGTTTTGGGGCGGTGGTATGTTGGTGGCCGCGTTGCCTGAGCTTTGGTTTCTAAAAGACACCGATGGTGACGGCAAAGCAGATGTCAAAATCCGAATGCTGCAGGGGCTATCGAGTGCTGACTCGCACCACTCGGCCAATGCAATGCTGATCGGCCCGGATGGTTGGCTCTATTGGTCTCGTGGGATTTTTAATGTCGCTGCCATGGAAACACCAACGAAAACCTACCGCTCCGCCGAAAGCGGGGTTCACCGGTTTAACCCGCGAACGTTTGAAATGGAGTTCCATTTCCCGATTGGACCAAACCCGCACGGCGATGCGTTTGACCAATGGGGCTATCAGTTCGCAAATGATGGTACGGGTGGTTCTGGTTCGTATGTCAATATCGGCAAAGGCGTGGGGCACAAGCCATGGTTCAAGATGCGCGTTCGGCCAGTGGCTGCCACCGGATTTCTTTCGAGCAGTCATTTCCCTGAAAAGAACCAAGGCAATTTCTTGATTTGCAATTGCATCGGCTTTTTGGGAGTCCTTCAACATGAAGTGAAGTACAAGGGAGCAGATATTACAGCGGAAGAGATCGAGCCCATTTTGGTTTCCAGCGATCCCAACTTTCGGCCGACCGACGTGGAAATGGGTGGCGATGGCGCCATGTACGTCTCCGATTGGAGCAACGCGATCGTCGGCCATATGCAGCACAACATGCGTGATCCGAACCGTGATCATGAGCATGGTCGCATCTATCGAGTTACCGCCAAGGATCGGCCGGTGCTTAAGCCGACCAAACTCAAAGGAAAACCGATCACCGAGGCGTTGCAGGCCTTTTTCGCTAAGGAGAACGGCGTTCGCTATCGTGCACGATTGGAGCTAAGCGGACGGGAATCGAAGGACGTTGTTCCTGCCGTCACCACGTTCACGGCTAAGCTGGATCCTGCCAAACCTGACGATGCACAGGCATTGCTTGAATCGTTGTGGATCCATGAAGAGCACCGAGTTCCAAGTTCCGATTTGCTCAAGAAAGTCTTCCAAGCCAAGGAGCCCCGTGTTCGTGCAGCGGCCATTCGCACGCTCGGTCACTGGGGCACAAGAATTGCCGATTGGGAACCGATTCTACTAGCCGCGGTTCGAGACGAATCCGCCTTGGTTCGTGCCGAGGCCGTGAAGTCCGCCTTGACCTTTGAAGGAGTTACTGCGGCCGAAGTCATCTTCGAGGCATCGAACGGTTCGACCGATCCAGAATTAGATATCGTCTTGGCCTACGCACGTGGCAAGATTTCATTGGACAAGCTGGTTGCGGATGCAGTCAAGTCGGGACGCGCGTTGTCGAAAGCGGCTCGCGAGTATGCATTGAAAAATGCCAGCCCAAGCGATCTGCTAAAGCTTGAAAAGAGTGAAGCGGTTTACGAAGCAGTTTTGAACCGACAAACCGCCGATGCTGTCTCCCTAAAGGAAGCTCTCACGGGATTGGCGGGATTGCGAAAAACCGGACTTGTGCCCCTGCTGTTGCAATTGGTTGAGGAACGCGACCGCCAAGAACAGGTCAACGCGATCCCAGTACTCCGTCAATTGCTATTGGACCAACCCGTAGGTGAGTTGAAAAAAGCTCGCAGCCGTTTAGAAAAACTCGCTTCCCAAGGCAAAGCAACGGTCACACGTCAACTAGCCTACGTTTCATGGATCGTTGCCGAGAATTCAGCCGATGCACCTCTTTTGGCAGCTTCCAAGAGCAAGGAATCATTGCGTGATTTCTTGGCTGCAATCCCCTCGATTGCAAATGAAAAGTTACGTGGAAGCCTGTTTGCTGCGGTCCGGTCGTTGATGTTTGAACTTCCGCCAAATCTGAACGCGGAGGCCGGTGGGGCTTCCTTGGTACAGCCGGGGATTCAGGTCGACTTTTTTCACCCGAATCCTCCGAATGTGGCACTCGAGACGCTGGCCAAACTGAAGCCACAAGCCAGTGGCGTTGTTCCGGAAATCGTGATGAACGTACCACAGAAATTGCAGCCCGACGAATTCGCTTTGCGATTCACCGGCACGATTCAAATACCGACTTCAGGCAAGTACATGTTCTCGATCTCATCGGATGACGGCTCGCGACTCTACTTAGACAATAAACTCCTTATCAATCACGACGGCCTGCATGGCATGACCGAGAAACAAGGGGCTGTCGATTTGTTGGCTGGCAGCTATCCGATTGTCGTGACTTACTTCGATAACGGAGGTGGCGATGGACTAGAGGTTCGATGGATGGGTCCTGGATTTAGGAAACAGAAAATACCGGCCAGCGCTTTGTCGCTCAATGGTGGCGAGGAAACCATACATGATTTAGCAATTCGTTCCTTGTCTTCCATTCCCGGACATGGATCGGAGAAATTCCAGGATCTTGTTACACTCGTTAAAGCCGATCGCAATCGTCCCGCAGCCCTAAGTCTTTTGAGCACGGTGCCCGCACAAGATTGGTCAACCACGGAGCTGCCTGGACTTGTGGACAACATAATCGGTTATCTGAGCAACATTCCAACCCAATTTCGTAACGCCGGACCGGCGTTGGAAGCCGTTGCACTTGCTCGAGCAATATCGGCCAAACTGCCTGCGGATCAGGCCAAAGCGATCGAGAATCGACTATTGAATCTCGACGTTCGCGTGATTGCGCTGGGTACTGTGATTGAGCGGATGAACTTCGACAAAGAAGTGATAGCCGTCCAGGCTGGTAAACCTGTCGAGTTTCGTTTTTCGAATACAGACAACATGCCGCACAACTTCGCGATTGTTCAACCGGGTGCATTGCAAGAAATCGGCTTGGCATCGGAAAAGACCGCGTTGGATGCAGACGCCAGGGAACGACATTATGTCCCGAAATCGCCGAAGGTTTTGGCATCCAGTAAGTTACTGGCACCTGGCGAATCGCAATCGATTACCTTCGATGCACCGACCACACCCGGGATGTATCCCTACGTATGCACTTATCCGGAACATTGGCGGCGTATGTTTGGAGTTTTGATTGTCGTTGCAAATCTGGAAGAGTATCAACGAGCCCCAGAAAAGTACTTGGCGTCGAATCCTTTGCCAATGAAGGACGACTTGCTTAAAACCATCGGTCGCAATACCGAATGGAAGTTTGATGATTTGATTACAAGCGTTAAGAAGCTACCACAGGGTAGGTCTTTCGAGGTGGGTAAGAAGCTTTTTGCGGATGCCAACTGCATTGCTTGCCACAAAATGAACAACGTCGGGCGTGAACTCGGGCCTGACTTGACCAAGATTGAACCAGCCAAGCACACGACAGAACACCTGCTGCAATCTCTTTTGGAACCGTCGAAAGAAATCGTTGAGAAGTACCAGTCCTATGCGTTTCTCATGAATTCCGGGAACACGGTTACCGGAATGATTGTCGAGGAGACCCCGACGCAAATCAAAGTCCTTGCGGACCCACTTGCTAAAGGCGAACCAGCTGTCTTAGACGTCTCTGAGATTGAGGAGAGAAAGAAATCGACTAGTTCCATCATGCCCGGGGGATTGCTTAACAAGCTAACCCAGGAAGAGATTCTCGACCTCGTCGCATACCTCTACGCCAAGGGAGATAAGAAAAACGAACTTTTCATTAAGCACGACCATTAGGTAGTAGGCAAAGCAATTTCCTGGGTGGCGATGAGTCGCTACGGCAGCGGCATTTTCCTACCGACAAATCTTCCTACCGATGTCTTCCACAGATGGGTAGGAAGATGCAGTGGTAGGAAAATAATCGCATGAAGTCTCCAGTCTCCTTCAATCGACATCGATATCCGTTATTCTTCCGTTGGTTCTATCCTCTCCGTGGCTGGCGCAATCACAGACGAATGCAATATGACACCGTGGACGCAGCAGTATGATCCTTGCGGAAATATCTATTTGTCGGCACTCGTGGCGGCATTGCCGATTTTCGTTTTGCTAGGGCTTTTAGCAGGCTTTCATGTTCGAGCCCATTATGCAGCCATCGCGGGTCTCATCGTTTCCTTGTTGGTTGCGATCGGCGTCTACAAAATGCCGGCTTTGCTGGCTCTAACCGCAGCGGCCAATGGCGCGGCTTATGGCCTGTTCCCGATCGGTTGGATCGTGCTGACCGCTATTTTTACCTACGACATCTCCGTCGCGACTGGCAAGTTCGAGATCTTAAAGCGTTCGATTGCGGCCCTGGCAGACGATCGACGCATTCAAGTTTTGTTGATCGCGTTCAGTTTTGGAGCATTCATTGAGGGAGCAGCGGGTTTCGGAACTCCGGTCGCCATTTCAGCCGCCATGTTGATTGGTCTGGGATTCAAACCGCTTCCAGCCGCAGGACTGTCACTCATTGGAAACACCGCACCCGTCGCGTTCGGAGCCCTAGGAACACCGTTGATCGCGTTGGCACGCGTAACCGAGTTGCCGCTGGAATCTCTTAGTATGATGGTTGGCAGGCAATTGCCGTTGTTCTCGCTCCTCGTTCCCTTCTGGTTGATTTGGGTCATGGCAGGTTGGCGGGGCATGATGGAGGTCTGGCCTGCATGCCTTGCCGCCGGCCTCAGCTTTGGAATCATGCAGTTTTTAGTTAGCAACTACCATGGCCCATGGCTGGTCGATGTGATCAGTTCCATTGTTTCGATCGCAACGTTAGTCGGCTTGCTTCGCTTTTGGCAACCAAAAACGACTTGGCGATTTCCGGACGAGTCGGCTGCGATCGCCGAAGTTGCCCCAACTTTTCACGAAGCGTGTGTGGCTTGGATTCCATGGCTGGTCCTTTCGATCACAGTCTTTGTATGGGGTTTGCCGCAAGCCAAGAGCCAAATGAACGCTTGGTCGAAGCTGGAGTTTCCTGTACCGGGCTTGCATCTCAACGTCGTACGCGACATACCAGTCGTGGCTGCCCCAACTCCGGAAAAGGCCGTTTACGAAGTGAATTGGCTGTCTGCAACTGGGACGGCATTATTCCTGGCGTCGCTAATCTCTGGAACAGTACTTGGCCTTTCGCCTCGTAGTTTAGCCATTCTGTTCGTTGGAACGCTCCGAAGAACAACCATTTCACTGGTAACGATCGCGGTCATGCTTGCGCTTGGCTATACCACGAAATACAGCGGCTTGGACGCCTCGATGGGATTAGCTTTTGCAAGCACTGGTTTTCTATTTCCGTTTTTTTCACCATTGCTTGGCTGGCTAGGCGTTGCACTCACCGGCAGTGACACCTCATCGAACGTGCTTTTCGGAAACTTGCAACAGATCACCGCAGAACGACTGGGGATCTCGCCCATTCTTGCCACGGCAGCCAATAGTTCAGGCGGCGTCATGGGCAAAATGATCGACGCTCAATCCATCGTCGTAGCCGGAGTTGCGACCGGACAACATGGACAGGAAGGCACGATCCTGCGATATGTTTTCGTTCACAGTATCGTACTGGCCATTTTGGTAGGCCTCGTCGTAGCGACGCAAGCGTACGTTCTACCTCAGATGATTCCCGCCATGCCGTGATGTGATGTACGTGCTAAATGACAAGCATCGTGGCACGCTCTGATGTAAGAAGAGCATGGTGAATTTCTAGTGCTATGTCAAGTTGATAACCGAGGGTAGCCGCGGTCGCGGAGACCGAGATCGTTTCTCGCGGTTCCCTCACGCTTTGGCAAGCGTGGCTACCCACGTTTTCCTGTTTGACAAAGCACTTGCTAGTGTCATTTACCACTCTTCCCACGCCCATTACTAAGCGCTTTGGGCGTGCCACACGGTGGCCTGGCCTGGTAATCTTCCGACTACCGCTCGCATAACGGGAATAGCGATCTCAGCGGATACGGGGGTGAAAAAAACCCGCTGCATCCCGATCGATCCGCACAGGGGTATCGAAAAGTGCCGTTATTGAGTCCTCACTCAGGGCCTCGTTGGTCCGCGAGTCTCGAAAGACTTTCCCCGCTTTCAATAGGATAGTGCGATCGATGCACGGTAGGATTTCTTCGAGGTGATGCGTTACCAAAACGATTTGAGTCCCAGTGCAGGCCAACTCATTGAGCATGACTAGCAAGTCGACTCGCGCGCGGATGTCCAATCCGGTTGTCGGCTCATCGAGAACGATGGCTTGCGGTTGCGTGACCAAAGCCCGGGCGAGAAGAACGCGGCGACGTTCGCCTGTCGACATGTGCCCGATGCACTTCGACGATTGGCTGCTGAGTTGAAAGCGTTCTAGTAGCCGTTTCGACTCGCATTTCATGGCATCGGTGACGGAATGTTGGTCTAGCTCAAGCTCCGCAGAGGAATAGCCTGTAAGAACCGTTTGGATCGCATTGAGCCGTGCAGAACGCCCCAGCGTAAAGTGATGGTCGATGTCGGAACTGACGAAGCCCAGATGGGTGCGGAGTTCCCATACATTCCATTCCTCTTGGCCTAGAATACGAACCGTCCCTGACTGGCCATCAATGACGGAAGGGTAGAAAAACTTCATGAGCAATTTGAGCAAGGTGGACTTGCCCGAACCATTAGGGCCGACGATGGCTACATGCTGCTTTTGAGGAATATTCAGGCTGACGCGGTCAAGAATTCGCGTGGTTCCCCGCTCAATGCTCACCCCAGTCATTTCTATGAGGCTAGCGTCCGCGTCCATTAGTTGGAGGAGTTGAAGCCGAACTCAACACATTCACTATCGCAGGTCGACTCCGGCGATAGATTCAATTCCGTGTTCGTAACGATACTCATCATGAATCGATTGGCAGTTTCGAGCATCGTCGAATCCAATTCATTGGACTCAAATCCTTCGTCTTGTTCCGATCGCAACTGCCAAAATTTGTAATCTAAACCAGCTTGATGCGAGATCCGGACCGCCCTCAATAGCTCATCCTCCGAGCAGAGCGTAGAGCCCTGTCGCTGCGCAAAAAGGACCTGAAGTTCACGTGCACGTTTCCAATTGGAGAGTACTGTTGGTGCTTTGGGAAACGATCCGCTCAAGGAGACGACCCCGGCGATTTGCCGTGCGTACTTTAGCCCAATCCACTGTGCCATGCTCCCGCCCGAACCAAACCCCGCCAAAAAGATTTTGTTGGTGTTGACGGACAGGCGACTGGCGATCGCCTGAACACTGTCCCACACGAGGTCCTCTGCTACCGCGCAGTCGGTGTTGGAGGTTCCCCAACGAAAACGACGGCCACTGCCACGACACTCTACGTTGGCGCGAGGTGCAACGCCAACATAGTTTCGCGAACTGAGTGCCAGCATCACATGGTCTAGCTCCAACTCACAACTTGCATCGCTGTGCAACCAAACAACCAGCGGATAATCGTATCCTGGTTCGTAATGTTCGGGAACGAATAGGCGATGCGGAATGCCCAGTTCGATTGTGGATTCCTCTAATGGCCGGCAGCGTGATGCAGTGGGAAACGTGCGTGTAATGTTTGCGTTCGATTCCAGGAGCATCTTGAGGCGACTCATTCAAGGATTCCTATTCAGCTTAAACACGGATGAGAGACGAGAAGTAGTTTGCCAAAGTCTAGCGATAAACAGGTTGTAGGAAGGTCATTGGTGATAAGTCAATGGCGCCCGCCTTAAGAATTCGGAGGACCGCAATAACCAAGGAATGCTGTCATTTGCATGTGTTTAGGCAGTTGTTAAAAGCTGCGTCATGGTAGCTACCAAGGACTTGACCGCATCAACGCTCTTTTGAAAAGCTGCCTTTTCCGAATCGGTGAGAGAGAGTTCGATGATTTTCTCGACTCCGTTGCTGCCCAGAATGACCGGCACGCCAACATAATATCCACCCACCCCGTACTCAGCATTGCACAACGCCGCAACGGGCAGAAGCCGCTTCTTGTCGCGAACGATTGCTTCTACCATTTGTGCTGTCGCAGCCGCAGGTGCATAGTACGCGGAACCCGTCTTAAGCAACGATACGATTTCGGCTCCACCGTCCCGAGTTCGCTGCACAATTTCCGCAAGTCGTTCCGGTTTGATGAGTTGAGTGACAGGGATACCGCCTACGGAGGTACAACTGGAAATCGGCACCATGGTGTCACCATGCCCACCCATCAACATGGCGGAAATATCTTCCACGCTCACGTTCAGCTCCATGGCAAGGAAAGCTCGAAATCGTGCAGTGTCCAAAACCCCAGCTTGGCCGATAACCCGGTTCGACGGGAATCCCAGAACCTGGAACGCCCGTTGAACCATGGCGTCCAATGGATTGCTTACCACAATAACGACGGAGTCAGGACTGCTAGCTTTCACCTGTAGCGCGACGCTGGATACGATTTTAGCGTTGGTACTCAATAGATCGTCGCGACTCATTCCCGGTTTGCGTGCAATTCCTGCCGTGATGACCACAACGTCGCTATTTTCCGTATCGGCATAATCCGTTGAGCCAACAAGACGACTGTCAAATCCCATGATGGGGGACGCTTGCATCAGATCCAGGGCTTTTCCCTTGGGCATGTTTTCCGTTTGCGGAACATCGAGTAAAACGACATCCCCCAACTCAGCGGCGGCGCACCAATGAGCACAAGTTGCACCTACGTTTCCTGCACCGATTATGGCTATTTTTGCGCGACGCATGTGAGGGGCCTTGATTCCTTTTGAGGGTGACTCGGAGATTATAAGCATTGAAAGAACGAAGTATGCGGACTAAGCCAAGACCGTCAAGTGCCGTACCCGGGAAGGTGCGGACCCCAACGTCCGACGGGACATGGAGTTGGCACTCAACCATTTCGTGCCCGAGAGCTTGGACTACATTCACACCGCGGAAGGGTTGGACGATATGCACAGGGATCGTGCCCAGGGCAGATGGCTGGTCCTGACGGTGATGAGGAATGAGGGTTTAGGGTTGAGGGTTGAGGGTTGAGGGTTGAGCGTTGAGGGTTGAGGGTTCTCACGACATTAGGCGAGACGCAGACAAAAAAGTACTAGGCCGCTGTGTGGCACGACCAGAGGCTGTGCCTTTATAGTACCAATCACACTCCGTGTGATTTCCGCGGTTAAAAACCTGTGATTTCTGAAGCAACATCACACGGAGTGTGATGGGTACTTTCTTCGGATTCACAAATTCACAGCCCCCAAGAGCGATTAGCATTGGGCGTGGGAACTGTGGCAAATGTTTCTAGCTAGCGACTCACCACGCCCTTCGTACCTCAGGGGCGTGCCACCCTTGCCACCCTTGCCACCCTTGCCACCCGTTTAAAAGGTAGATTTTGAACTGCCCCTCGCCTTTGTACGACTGCGGGTCGGAATTTGCCGGTTTTTTAAGGCTTTACGCGCAATTCTCGTCCTGCCATTGACATCAATGGTGGGTACAACCACCAAGCTAGCTAGCTGGATGTGCGGTGGTCCGAAACGTCAATTCCTCCAGCGTTTTTGACAGTACGATGAATCTGGAAAATATTCGGTCAATTTCAGTTGATGGAATTCAGCATTCCGCTACTCTTATGCCTTATCAACTGTTTTTACACAGGTCAATGGCAGTTCTTTCGCAATTTATTTTTTGAACAGGATTAACGGAATGGGCAGACGATCTTTCGTGCGCCATGGTTTCACGTTGGTGGAACTTTTGGTAGTGATTGCAATTATTGGAATTTTGGTGGGGCTCCTTCTGCCTGCGGTTCAAGCTGCGCGTGAGGCTGCGAGACGCATGCAATGCGGCAATAATATTCGCCAGATCGGGTTGGCTCTTCACAATTTCGAATCCGCGAGACAGAAACTGCCACCTTCGAGTGTTCAATCGCCTGCTGCTGCTACGTTGCCTTCAAGAGACTTGGCTGAATTTGTCAAAGTAGGTACCGCCGGGCTTTTGCCAGCGGATTATGCAAAACAGTGTTTCTTAACCACGGTTTTGGCGCAGCTTGAGCAAACCAACGTTCTCAATGCAGGTCCCAACGGCTACAACCAGAAGTTGGACTGGTACGATATTGGAAATCGCCCAGCTTCGTCGGCCGTGATCCCAACCTATCTTTGTCCATCCAACCCTCTCTCGGAAAGATTTCTTGATACGACGCTTTTGGGCTCGGGAGATCGAACGACATACGCTAGTGGAGGGGACTGGAAACCGGCGCTTACGGATTATATGGCTGTGAATCGCGCAAACAACCGACAAGTTGCTTGGGATAACATGACCGGCTCCAATCCAGTCTATCCAGGGGCTGGGGGTGTTGCGGGAATTCTGCAATCCAATGCGTTTACCAAATTTGCTTCCATTACGGACGGGCTTACCAATACCATAATGCTTGCGGAAGCCGCTGCACGTCCGGCGAGATATGTCTCCAGCAAGAAGATCGAAGGTTATGCAGGCGGTTCTGCTGCTTACATGAACGGTCCGTGGGCACACTCAGGCAATGATATCGCTGTGGATGGTTCCAACATGACATTTGTAAGCGGTGTTCCCGTAGCGACCAATATTACGACGACGCTTGGATCCACCTGTTCTGTGAATTGCACTAATCAAGGGGAGATATACGCCTTTCACACCGGCGGAGCTCAAGTGGTAATGGGCGACGCTTCCGTGCACTTCATCAGTGCTAGCATCGATCTTCGAACCCTTCAATTGCTATGTGCCCGGGCTGATGGATCACCTGTCAGTATCAGCAATTAGGCGAGTGGCAAAGTGGTTTTTACCGGGAGGAAGAGGCTCCTGCCGAACCCATGCCAAGCTCGGCAGGAGCCTCGGTCTCCCATGCCAAGCTCTCCGATTCGAAGCACAGGCAGGTAGATTTCAGTCTGCCGCTCGCCTTAGCGGTTAGCCTGAGAGCCTTTCGGGCGAAGAGTTCCTGTCGTTTCTCCGCCCGATTTTAGAGCCAGCCGCTCCTCTGCATTTCGCTACCGCTGGGTTGATCCCAGCGGGGCGATAATTGACAGCTACAACGAATGCGTCAGCATTGGCTCTCCGTCGGTTTAAAACCGGCGGAAGCAACGTCTCACGCATGCACACATCTTGCACTCCCCAAAAAGGAATCCGGATCATGCACAAACGGAAATCTAAAACCGCCAAGCGCGGCATTCTCCTTTCAGTTATTTTGATATCTTGTTCCAGCCATGGCCTCGCACAGCTTTCGTTGCCCGTGAACTCCTCTCCTCCACTGCCTCAAGCGCGAATGGTTCGAATGCAAATCGACAATCCGTTCCTCGTACCCAGCAAGCTGCCCCTCCTCGCGCCTGACTTTGCCAGTATCAAACATGAGCACTACGTACCTGCCTTCGAAGCGGGCATGAAGCAGCAACTGGCTCAGACTCAGGCCATCGCTGAACTGCCGGAAGCCCCAACCTTTGAAAACACGCTGGTTTCGCTCGAGAAGTCGGGTGAAATCCTCGAGCGAGTGCAAGCCGTCTTCTTCAACATGACGACCGCCAATACCGACGAAAAGATCCAGGAAATCGAAGAGAAGATAGCACCGCGATTGGCATCCCACTCCGACGATATTTATCTCAATAAGAAGCTTTTCGCGCGCGTCGAATTCCTCTGGCAGCAACGCACTAAGGAAAACTGGAACGAGGAACAACAACGCTTGCTCAAAGAGGTTTACGAGAATTTTGTTAGGGCTGGAGCCCGACTTAATGACGAACAACAAAAGCGTGTCCGCGCGATCAACGAAGAGTTGTCGTCCGTCTCGACCCAATTCCAACAGAATCTTTTGGCCATCACCAAAGAACGAGGGGTCGTGGTTGATAACATCTCACAATTGGACGGGATGTCGGTCGCAGATATCGCGGCTGCCAAAGAAGCGGCCCAAGCCAAAGGGCACGCAGGAAAGTACCTCCTGGCGATCACCAACACGACGCGCCAGCCTGTACTGCTTTCGCTTAAGAACCGTGACGTTCGAAAGCGTGTTTGGTTGGCGTCTGCCAATCGTGGTTTAGGCGAAGGCGGCGGTCTTGACAATCGTGACTTAGTGTTGAAGTTAGCTCGTCTTCGGGCCGAGCGAGCGAAATTGCTAGGCTACGCAAGCCACGCAGCCTTTACGCTCGAAAATCAAATGGCCGCCAAGCCAGAGGCCGCGTTCAAAATGCTGCGTGATTTAGCCCCCGGGGTATTGGCCAAAGCTAAAGTGGAAGCCATCGACATCATGCGTTTCATGAAGCAAGACGGAATCGATGGCGAGCCTGAGGCATGGGACTGGGAGTACTACTCAGAAAAGGTTCGAGCGGAAAAATATCAGATCGACGAGAATCTAGTAAAACCCTACTTCGAGTTGGAGAGTGTGCTTCAAAACGGCGTTTTTTATACCTATGGAAAGCTCTACGGTATCCGATTCAACGAACGCAAAGACTTGCCAGTCTACCATCCAACCGTACGCGTATTCGATGTACTCGGAGCTGACGGAAAACAGATCGGTTTGTTCTACGCCGATTACTTCCATCGCGATGCCAAACAAGGCGGGGCCTGGATGGACGCGTACATCCCACAGTCCCGGCTCCAGCACCAGTTGCCGGTTGTTGTCAACGTCATGAACATACCCATGCCTGCCGCGGGCGAACCGACGCTGCTGAGTTTGGACCACGTGACAACCATGTTTCATGAACTAGGTCACGGAGTTCACGGACTGTTTTCCTCCGTTGAGTATCCCACCCTTTCCGGTACTTCGGTGCCACGCGATTTTGTCGAGTTTCCATCGACGTTTCATGAGGACTGGGCCATTCATCCCGAAGTCTTGAACAACTACGCCCGCCATTACAAGACCGGGGAAACCATCCCAAAGGATCTTCTGGATAAAAGCATTGCGGCCAACAAGTTCAACAAGGGGTACGAAACGTTGGAGTATGTGTCTGCGGCGTTGTTGGATCTCGGATGGCATTCCATTTCGACAGAGGAAGTCCCGACCGACGTTGTCACCTTTGAGAATCAGTTGTTGAAAAGCTTTGGCATGGATTACAGGCCTGTGCCACCTCGCTATCGGACAGCGTATTTTGCACACGTATGGTCTGGAGGGTACTCGGCCAGCTACTACGCGTATTTATGGAGTGAAGTTTTGGCCGCAGACGCATTTGCTCATATGCAAAGCATGGGCGGCCTGACCGCCGCCAACGGCACCCTGTTCCGCGACAAAGTTCTATCTCGAGGCGGAACACGAGAAGTCATGCAGCAGTACAAGGACTTCCGCGGCCAAGAGCCAACAGTCGAAGCCTTGCTTGTGCGCCGCGGACTAAAGTAGAGTCTAGAGAAAAGGTAACAATCCCCTGAGATGAACTCAGGGGCATTTGATCTACAATCGGCTTCTTTGCCGTCGAGCTACGCGATGGATCGAGCCGATAGTCGATAGCGCTTCCTTGATTGAGATCTTCGATTTGCCTTTGCGCCGCTCCGTATAGACGATACCAACCTCGCATAATCGTGCACCTTGGTCGATCAAATGCCACAGCACCTCCTCCAAAAAACCATATCCCGTCCCCCGAAGCTCATCGAGTTTCAAGGCACGCAGACAACTCACGCGATATAGTCGAAAAGCGCTGCTGCAATCCCGCACCGACCAACCGATGATTCGCCTAGCGTATGCGTTCGCACACTTGCTGACAAACACTCGCTTCCACGAACAACCCTCCATTCCACCCCCCTCCACGTAACGCGATCCGACGACGATGTCTCCGCAGTCTCGCTGAGCTAGCAGCGACGGAATTGAGCTAGGGCTGTGACTGAGGTCCGCATCCAAATTCAGCAGCCATTCGTAACCGTTATCGATTGCGAACTGCATGCCAGCACGTATGGCTGTGCCGAGCCCCAGTTTTCCACTGCGGCGTATCAACGAAATCGACGGCGATTGTGTCGTCCTTCGTTCCGCGAACGTTGCGAGTGACGCTTCTTCGGCTGTGCGAAAGGCGGCATTTTCCTTTCGCTCCTTGATCTGCTGTTCCACCCAATCGCTCGTCCCGTCCGGTGAATTGTCATCGACAACTAGGATCTTCGCGTTGGGAACGCATGCCTCAATCTGCTCAAACAATGTCGGCAAGTTATCGCGTTCATTGTAAGTGCAAACCAAGATCAGCAACGAATCGGGCTGCGTATTGCTCACGGACAGGCTCTCACTCAGCTCTGACCTTCTTCGTCAGTCTCTGGTTCCGACGACTCCAGCGCCTCATCGCCAGCGATCCTCGTTTCGTTCGACATTTCGTCCGACGTTTCGTCGGCAACCAAGTCATCTGGCACTGGCGTCGGCTTAGCCGCTTCCAATTCCGAAATGTCTTCGGGTGGAACGCGAACGATGGCCGTAAGCGTATCGCCTTCGTCCAAACTCATGATGCGAACGCCCTGCGTATTGCGTCCGATAACGCTGATATCTTTGGCGGCCACGCGTTGGATCTTGCCACGTACGGTCATCATCATCAGCTCATCAGCGTCGCTGACTGGAACAATCCCAACCACTCGGCCATTTCGTTTCGTCGTCTTGATGTCGATAACCCCCTTGCCGCCGCGTCGCTGTGTGCGGTAGCGATTGGCGGAGTTGAGATCTTCCGATTCGTTTTCGGGCTCCTCTGGAACTTCTTCTTCGACAACGGGATCCTCGCCGTTTTCGTCATCCACTGTTACGACTTCTTTCCCAGTCATTTCGTCGCCAGGACCAAAGGTAGTTCGCTTACCATAACCCAATTCGCACACCGTTAGCAACGTCGCAGTCGGATCGGCCACTACCATTCCTACCAGTTCGTCCCCCTTCTTCAGGGAGATTCCCTTTACGCCGGAGGTGTTTCGGCCCATCGAGCGAGCGTTGCTTTCAGAAAACCGGATGGCCATGCCATTGGCGGTTGCCAATACGATTTGGTCGTTGGGTTTGGCCACGACGACGTCAACCAACTCGTCGTCCTCTCGCAACTTGATCGCGATGATGCCCCCCTTCTTAGGACGGCTGTAGGCTTCCAGCTCGGTCTTCTTGATGATGCCTTTTTTCGTAGCCATCATGAGGAAGTGCCCAGGTAGATTGAAATCGCGAACCGAGACGCAGTCGCGAATTTTTTCTTCTGGGGTCAGGTTCAAGAGATTCACCAATGCTCGCCCGCGGCTCTCGCGGCTCATTTGTGGTATCTCCCAAACCTTTTGCCAGTAGACCTTGCCTTGATTGGTGAAGAACAGCAAGTGCGCGTGGGTACTTGCGATGAAGAGATGCTCGACGGGATCTTCCTCTTCGGCCCGCAAGCCTGCGATGCCCTTGCCGCCTCGTTTTTGTGCGCGGTAGGTCGTCGCTGGAATGCGTTTGATGTAGCCTTGATGCGAGATCGTAACCACCATGGTCTCCTCGGTGATCAAATCCTCCATGTTGTAGTTGCCCAACTCTTCTTCATCGATCACCGTACGCCGATCGTTTCCGAACTTGCGAGAGATCTCCTCCAAGTCGGCTTTGATGATGGCGAAGATATTGGCAGGGTCGCTCAAGATCACTCGGAACTTCTCGATTTCGTTGAGGATCGAAGCGTGCTCGTCGGTGAGTCGCTCTTGTTCCAGGCCAGCCAACTGACCCAACGTCATGCGCAGGATTGCGTCCGTCTGAACACTGGTGAGTCGATAAACCTCTGCTTTGCCTCGCTCCAATTGGAAGTCGGTGTAGCCGCGTTCGCCAAGGGCTCGTTCCATCATGGCTGCCGGACATTCTACGCCCATAAGCTTTTCTTTCGCTTCGGCTTGCGTGCGGCTCTTGCGAATGAGCATGATGATTTCGTCGATGTTAGCTAACGCGAGCAGCAGTCCTTCCACGACGTGCTTGCGCTTTCGAGCGGAGGCCAAGAGGAATTGAGTTCGCCGACGTATGACGGTAAATCGGTGGCGAATGAATTCCTGTAGCAGTTCTTTGATGCTTAGCTCGCGCGGCTTGCCATCCACCAGCGCAAGCATGTTGATTGAGAAGGACTCTTGCAACGATGAGAACTGATAGAGCTGATTGAGAACGACGTGCGGATCGGAATTCTGTTTGATTTCGATTACGATGCGAACTGGCTCTTTGAGATCGCTTTCATCGCGGATGGCGGAGATGCCTTTGATCCGTTCGCTTCGCACCAAATCGGCGATGCGTTCGATGACTCGGTCACGGAACTGCTGATAAGGAATCTCGCGAACGATCAAGCGGGCTTTCTTGCCCTCCTCGACGTCGACCTTAGCTCGCATCACGATGGTCGATCGGCCTGTGTTGTAACCTTGCCGAATCGCATAGCGACCGCAGATGATACCGCCGGTTGGGAAGTCGGGACCTGGAATGATTTGGCAAATCTCGGAGATCGAGACATCGGGGTCCTCGATGACTTTGATCAACGCGGCGCAGACTTCTCTCAGGTTGTGCGGCGGTAGGCTGGTGGCCATACCGACGGCGATGCCTGTCGCACCATTGACGAGTAAGTTGGGGAATTTCGAAGGAAGAACCACAGGCTCGGTTCGTCGTTCGTCGTAGGTTGGGATGAAGTCGACCGTGTCGAGCCTAATGTCTTCCAACATCATGGCGGCGGGGGCAGCCAGTCGCGCTTCGGTATATCGCATGGCTGCTGCAGGCAATCCGGCGATCGAACCGAAATTCCCTTGCTTGTCGATCAGCATGTGCCGCATGTTCCATTCCTGGGCCATCCGGACCAAGGTCGGATAGATGATGGCTTCACCGTGTGGGTGGTAGTTACCCGAGGTATCGCCAGCGATCTTAGCACACTTCACCCGCGCAGCACCGGGAGTCAAGTTCAAGTCGTGCATGGCTACGAGAATTCGCCGCTGACTTGGCTTGAGACCGTCGCGAACGTCAGGCAAGGCGCGGCTGACGATAACGCTCATGGCGTACGTCAAGTAACTATTGCGAAGTTCGTTTTCGATCGATTCCTCGATCATCCGCTCGCCGCTATTGGCCCCGCTTCCGCCAGAATTCGATGGCAGCGAGGCCGGATCGTTGGCGTCAAAATCATCATCTGGAGGGACGTTCGACACGGGGAAAGCCATTTCGGAATAGAGAATCGAACCGCTTAAAAAACCCTTTCCACAAAACCGCATTTTCTCAGCGTTTTTGCAGGTTTTTTTCGCTTTTTTTGCCAGACAAAAGTATACCAGAATTCGCTGGTTCGACAACCGCAGCGACGATGGAAGTCTTGGACGCTTTCCAGAACGAAAACTACCCGCAGCAGTAGCTCATCAACCGCTCGCCTTAGGGCGAGGGGCAGTTTGAAATCTACCTAGTTACTGGGTGGCACGCTCTGAGGTATGAAGGGCGTGGTGAATCGCTAGAATCATTTGCCTCACTTCCCACGCCCATCGCTAGTCGCTTTGGGCGTGCCACACGGTGGCCTGGTAGTATGAAGTGAGTCGCTCGCCTAGCACCCGTCAAGCGTCGTTTCGTCTACGCGTGGCGTTTCGGTTTGTAGATTTCCGTCGCAGTCCCGAAATGCACTTCGCCAGCGTTCATGAGCGTTTCACTAAGCGTTGGGTGTGGGTGAATGGACTCAGTTAGATCGCGAACTTCACAACCCATTTCTATTGCCAGTACTGCTTCAGCAATCAGTTCACCTGCTCCCGAGCCAACAATACCGCAACCTAGAACCCGATGCGTCTCCGGATCGACAAGCCACTTCGTAAAACCATCCGTCCGACCGATGGCTTGTGCTCGACCACTTGCAGCCCAAGGGTAGACCTCAATATCGACTTTGCGTCCTTCGCGTTTCGCTTGGTTATCGGTTAGGCCGGCCCAGGCGATCTCCGGATCGGTGAATACGACCGCTGGGATCGCCGCTTTGTCGAAGATGGCTGGTTTTCCGAGTATGACTTCAATCGCAACCTTGGCTTCGTGACTGGCCTTATGTGCAAGCATCGGATCGCCAGCAACGTCACCTATGGCAAAGATGTGTGGATCGCCAGTTCGCTGTTGCTTGTCGCAGACAATGAATCCACGCGGGTTGACCTGAACGCTGGTGTTTTCAAGTCCGAGCCCTTGGCTGACGGGTCTTCTGCCAACGCTGACCAATACGCGATCGAATCGCTCATGACCGAACTTGCCTGGCCCTTCGAACGTTACTTCAATTTGGTTGTCGACTTCTGCAACCGAGCCGACTTTGGTATTCAGATAGATTCGCTCTTCAAAAAGCTTCTTGAGACGATTGTGAAGCGGCTTGACCAAGTCGCGATCCGCGCCTGGCAGCAAGCCATCGGTCCATTCGACGACCGAAACTTTGGAGCCCAAATGTGCGTAGACGGTCCCCATTTCAAGACCAATGTATCCACCACCGATAACCAGCAATTTCTGAGGTATATCGGCCAGAGCCAATGCACCTGTTGAGTCCATTACGCGGCTGGAACCGATATCGAATGATGGAGGCATTGCAGGGACGCTGCCAGTAGCCACCACGCAGAAGTCAAATGTGATCCGTCGCTCTTCGGGAACGGATGGATCGTCCCCTTCAAGCAGCAAAGTCGTTGAGTTTTCAAACTTTCCACGGGCTTTGATGATCTTGACGTTGCGTCGTTTGGCGAGTTGGCTCAAACCACCCGTCAGCGTGTCGATCACTTTGTCTTTTCGAGCTCGCACTTTGTTGACATCGATTTTTGGTGCGCCGAATTCGACTCCCCAATCTTCGCTCATCTCATGCACCTCACCCAGCACCTTAGCCACATGCAAGAGCGCTTTGGATGGAATGCATCCTCGCAACAAGCATGTGCCGCCAAGTCGGGATTCCGCTTCGACCAGGACAACTTCTAGGCCTTCGTCGGCAGCCAAAAAAGCCGCCGCATAACCGCCAGGTCCACCGCCTAAAACGACAACAGGAGAATGCATGAGTTGATCAACAAGCTGAGAAAAACTATCGGGACATGAATTCGACCACGATGTTAGCGTTCACTGGCAGCGAAATATCGCTTGGCCCAGGATTGCCTTGAATCGTCGCCCTAAGACCTTCACTGTCGAAAGTGACCCAATCCAACGGAATGGGTGAACTATTCGCAATAATTCCTCGATAGAGATTGCGCACGGCTTCATTGTTTCGGATTTCGATCACATCGCCGGGGCGAAGCACATACGAAGGGCTCGATACTTTCACGCCGTTGACCTTGAAGTGACCGTGCGCGACCCCTTGTCTCGCTTGTGGCCGCGTCTTGGCAAGACCAATTCGTCGAACGATGTTGTCCAATCGTCTTTCGCACATCAGCAAGAGAGTTTCGCCCGTGTTCCCCTTCTTGCGTACCGCGTCATCGAAGTAGCGACGAAGCTGTCGTTCGCCTAGGCCGTAGTAATACTTGATCTTTTGCTTCTCGGACAAAGCGGTACCGTAATTGCTCGTTCGGCGCCCCTTTGGGTGCATCCCTGGCGGCTGTTCGCTTCGCTTTTCGTACGCGCGAACGGCACCCGCGCTTTCGTACAGCAATGCTCCGAAGCGTCGATTCACTCTGGCCTTGGGGCCTGTATAACGTCCCATGTGTCGTTCTCATTTCCGAGCGATCGCCCGAAGCAAAAGGTGTTTGCGAATCATTGCATGCCGAAGCACGCACGTCGCCTGGTTGAGTCCGATTGAAGCGAGAAATCCCGCGTCAAAAAACAAACGGCCATCGGTATCCCGCGGCCGTTTCAACTCGCTACGCAGCAAGGTGTGGCTCAACCCAATTTCTGAATAATTCGAGGCAATAGTATGCTAAAGAGCCTACAAATCCACAACCCCAAAACGGCTTACGTAGATCCGTCTCACGAAAACCGAGGCTATTGCCGAATTCGTAATACCGAGGCACCAAGGCGAAAAGCGGAATACGACGCTCGGCGCACCATAAATCGATGACAAAACCGGCGCACAAACATGAAAAACGCTGGGATTTGCGTTGCCTTGACGCAAAAACTGCGTTGGATCAAAGGGGTCAGGCCTGAGCTGTTAAAAATTCGGGGTTGAAACGATTTTTTGCGTATCCATTTCACTCGGTAATACTTCCTCTTCTTTTCCGATAGGGATAGCAGCAAGCAGCTTGGTATCCCGATAGGGATCTCCAGAGAGTAGCCGGGGGTCGGCGCGAAGCGGCGCACCCCCGGAGGAACGAAATGACATGCGAATAGCCCTGAAAGGGTTCTGATAGGGTCAAAGATTCTGCGATCCCTTCAGGATCGATACGCGCGGTACGAAACGTCGTCCGGTGGTGTCGCTCCGCTCAACAACCGGCTACTGTCGGATATCCCTTCGGGATGAAAAGTTGCGCATCCGCTTGTTTCATTAGCAAAATAGGAGCTGGTTCTTTTAGTTCAGCCTGCCCGCTCGCCAAAACTACTCGGTTTTCATCCAAAATGGGGCTACCAAAAACCACGAAAAGCAGGAAATCAACATGATGATTTGCATTGGCCCCGAAGGCAACCAATGCAACATGAAGAGAAACGGTGGAACGATCGTGCCGGCAAGCGACAGAAGGCCGATCGGTTTAGCGATCTTGCTGATGGGATTGATTGCAGTGTTCATTTTAAGACTCTTGTATTGTTAGTTAAATGGATGGAATCACGCGGCATAGGCTGCCAGCCAGCGATACTACTCACACCGCTTTCGGGCCAACTGCCTTGGACAGAATCACATACAAAACGCCACATGCAATCGAGGTGGGCAACGGCAAATAGGAAGCGAAGACTTCGCAATACAGATGGGCAAACATCGCGATCCCCACGGGTAGCAACCACGCGAGAAGTACCGCCATGTTGAACGTCGAACCAGATCTCAATGCTGGGTCGGTAGCGATTCCAAGCTTGTCGGCAAAAAAGTGATCGACCACGATAATCGCCCCTACCGGAGCCAAAATCGTTCCGTAGATGCCAACGAAATCTAGCAGCTTCATGGCAAAGGCGGGGAAGATCCCAGCCCCAATGCAAACCGCGCCGGCGAGAAGCGTACTCGTGTTCCTGCTCATGCTAGGCACGATGCCTTGGAATGCGAGCCCGGCTCGATAGATGGTCGGGTTGGCAGTCGTCCAACCAGCGATGATCACGCAAATCAACCCAACATAGCCGACTGCATCGTTGACCATCGTCCCTGGATCAACCCCTTTGGTGGGATCGACATTGTGAACGCGAACCCAATAGACCAATAGCAAGGCGGCACAAATCCAAGCAACATAATGCCCCAGAAACATGCCCGCTGCGGACGCATACCCGGCATTAGGTGACTTCGCAAATCGCAGCACCGAGAGATCGGCCATCCCCAAGTGCATTGCGGCATTGCAGAACCAAGAGAAGCATACGATGCCCAAAAAACTGATCTTCTCTGTCGACCCTGGTGGCGGGGAGAGCAGCTCCCAAACGTTGTAGTTGTCAAGTTTACCAAGTGTCACCATCGCGCATGCAATAAAGACCAGAAACATCCAAGGCGAAGCATAATGTCCCATCTTGGCCACAACTCCATAGCCCTTCATGGCCACGATCGTCATCGCAAGTCCAATCACCACACAAGCGGCAATCCATCCGAGACCGGTTGGCATGGTGGACTCAAATGTAGGCATAACCATGGATGGGAAAAAGGGACCAACCGCGGTCGCGGAGACAGTGATCATCGCACCCGCAAGAAAGCAAAACAGGATGCCGTTGGCCAAGTTGTAGATGATGACTAGATTTCGACCCGCGATCTTTTCCATTTTGAAATAGAGGGTCAATCGCTGCTTCGTCGCAATCTCGGCGGTAAGGAAACGCCATGTCAAAACTGCCAGCACGTTTCCGAGGAGGAGACCAAAGATGAGGCTGCTCGCAGAAGCACCCCAAGCCACGAACAAGGGCCCGATCATGAACTCGGTGCCAGCCGTATGCTCGCCAGCATACATTCCCCAAAAAGCCGAAGGACCCTTTAACGCACGTTCCGGGACCGGTTCTCGCTCGTATTCGGAACCGGATGGATCAGGCTCTTCTGACATTGCATTTCATTCATAACGTGAGAGGGTGTGATTCGTTTGAAAGAACAGTCTAGCGTTTCGCCAGTACCGTATGTTCATAGCGTCGAACTTCATCGAGCCAATTCTGACCCACCGGAACTTCGGCAGTTAGGCAGTATTGATCCCAAACGGCTCCCCATGGCAAGCCCTTCGACTCCTCCATGATTGCAAGCCGAGCCGTCAAGTCGCCCGCTTGTTCGGCCGCTTTCAATGACGGCGACTCCAACAGGGCGATCAGGAGAGACTTGATCGTATTGCGAGTACCGATCACCCAAGCCGCGATTCGGTTGATACTCGCATCAAAAAAATCGAGTCCGATATGGGTCCTTGTCAGCAGTTGATTGCGAACCAACTCTGCGGCGATCGCTTGCAACGCATCGTCGAGGATGACGACGTGATCGCTGTCCCAACGAACACCTCGACTGACGTGGAGGAGGATCTCGGGGACAAACATCAAGCTGGAGGTTATCTTGTCGACAATCGTTTCCGTAGGATGAAAATGACCTGCATCGAGGCAAAGAAGCTTTTGATTCTTAATCGCATAGCCCATGTAAAATTCATGGCTGCCCACTACATAGCTCTCGCTGCCGATGCCAAACAGCTTGCATTCCACAGCATCGAGATGATGTTTGGGGCTCAGCTTCTTGGCGAAAACTCTATCGAGCGAATCGGTAAGCCTTTGCCTGGGAGAGAGTCGATCGACGGGCGTGTCTTTGTATCCGTCGGGTATCCAAACATTGGTTACCGTCGGTGAACCCAGCGCTTTGCCCATCGCTGCCCCGATCTCACGCGAAGCGATGCAGTGCTCAATCCAAAAATTGCGAATACCCGTGTCGGCATGACTTAGTGTAAAGCCTTCTGCGGCCTTGGGATGCGAGAAACAAGTTGGATTGAAATCCATCCCAAGTTCCTTTTGCTTGGCCCATCCGATCCAATCTTGAAAGTGTTTTGGCTGGATCTCATTGCGGTCGACTTTCTTGCCACCGAACTCGCCATAGAACGAATGCAGATTCAATCGATGTTTACCAGGGATGAGCGAAAGGGCCTGTTCGATATCTGCGCGAAGCTCGTTGGCAGTGCGAGCTTTGCCTGGATAGTTGCCAGTCACGGCGATACCTCCACCAAGCGAACCGCCGGCATTTTCGAATCCGCCGACATCGTCCCCTTGCCAGCAGTGAAGCGAAATGGCAATCTTCGCAAGCTTAACCAGGGCGGCTTCCGTATCGACTCCGAGCTCGGCATATCGGGCGGCAGCGGATTTATAGGACTGTAAAATGGACTTGGTGGACGTAGCCATGAGAAGTACCGAAACGAAGGAGGGAGCTGAATACACTGTTAGCATCGTCCGGAAAATAACTGTCGGAACTTGTAGTGGATCTTGTTAAAGATCCCCGAGCGGCAGGATCTTTAACAAGATCCACTACGTCTTTAATTTACCGCACGATGCTTAGTGTGCTTGAACGACGACACACCGACGACAATTTTCCTGCGAAAGATTAGCACAATCCAGCCAAGTCGACGAGCTTGGTTTAGAATGGCGTTCCAGGTTACCACGCCCTCTTTACCTCAAAACTAGCGTGGCGTCTCCTCCGCCATTATAAATACGCCAGGATCAAGGACGTTTCGCAATGAACACCCCATGTTTCGAATATCGAATGGCCCTTTTGGTCACTATTAACTTGTTGGCGACATGCAGCTTGGCATCGGCGACCGAGAAAACTAAAAGCATCGATCTATTGATCGTTGCTGGACAATCCAATGCGGTAGGTTTCGATACCGACATGGCAAAGCTTGTCGCGGATGAATTGGATACATCGATTCGATTCCGTTTTCGTGTCGGCGATCCTCCACCTGATGATCGTGATTCGATGTCGTCTCGAACGGAGTGGACACGACTCTCCGTCCAACCGCTCGGCAATCCAGGACCTAAATCAGAGCCTCGTCAATACGGCAATTTTGACAATCGAGCCGGTGGCTTCGGTCCCGAAGTATCTTTCGCACGCAAGCTCAAGCGTCGCGATCAACAGCTTGGTAGGGAGAGTGAACTCGCTGTGGTGAAGGTAGCTTTCAGCGGCACCAGTGTCGCCGACGATTGGGATCCAGCAGGTGAAGATAAACGGGGCGCGTGCTATCGAGCGTTGCTCGAAGAAGTTCGAGCCGCCCAAGCGCTCGCCGAAGTCGAAGGAATGACCGTCAATTTCCGAGGGCTCGTATGGGTACAAGGCGAATCCGATGCGAATGCAAACGATGCACCTAAATACGCCGAGCGTCTGACGGCGATGTTTGCAAGGTTGCGACGCGATCTCAAAGCCGAACAACTACCGATCCTTGTTTCCGTCAACGTTCATTTTCACGAAGGAAAGAATAAGTTCATGCCGGACATCATCGCGGCACAAAAGCATGTCGGTCACGAGTTCAGCGATTGCCGCTATGTCGATACCAGTGGAGCGGGTCTGGCAAATCCAGTGCACTTCAACAGCGAGGGGACCCTTGAGGTTGGAAAGCGATTTGCATCGACGCTGTTGGCAATGGAAAGCGATCGCAATTCGGCTAACGGACAAGCCAATGAGCCGCCGAAAACTAGCAAGTGGACGAAGCACGTCGTATTTGAGGGCGCACCCTGCATGACTGCGGTTGCTGGCGATTTTACTGGCGATGGTCTGATCGACATGGTTTGCAATGCTGGCAAGAAAACACAATTGCTAGTCGCACCAGATTGGAAGCCGATCATGCTAGGCTCCGGGAATATGGATTGGATTCACAGCGAATCGATGGACGTGGATGGCGATGGCGATCTGGATGTTATCGGCACACCCTACAATCCCGGTCGCATCGTCTGGCTGGAGTGCCCTGCAAATCCGCTCACCGATCGTTGGAATGAAAGGCTCATCGACGATCAAGTCAACGGCGTTCACGGCCTTCTGATTGGAAACGTCGAAAATGTTGGTCGTCTGGACTTACTGGCAACCAGCGCTCAACCGACGGAGCCGTTTCCCTATTCGCTTGTCTGGTATCGCATTCCAAAGGATCCGCTCACAGCAGAACGTTGGGAGCGGTTCGTATTCGGAGCGGGAGATGCTCCCGGCTTGTCCCATTACCTTGGAATCGGCGACATCAACGGTGACGGCTTGCCAGATGCGGCCTCGGGTGCAAAAGGAGATAGTACCAGGGCGGGCGCTGACGGCCAATGGTTCGCCTGGTGGCAAGCGGGCAAGGATCCTACTCAGCCTTGGACGAAGGAAATGGTTTCCGCCAAACAACCCGGCGCGACCAATATCCATCCAGCGGATGTCAATGGTGACGGAAAAATGGATCTCATTGCGTCACGAGGCCACGGGGTTGGCGTCGTATGGTTCGAGCGAGAAACGGACTCCGCCACGTGGACAGAACACTCCATCGACGGCGAGTTGCGTGAGCCACATTGCTTAGCGGCAATCGACCTCGATCGAGACGGAGATATCGACGTGGCGACGGTCGCTTTCGGGAGTGAACGTGCCATGTGGTACGAGAACGATGGACGAGGAAACTTCAAGTCCCATCTGATCGGCGAGAAACAGCAAGCCTATGACATTCGGGTCATCGATATGGACAAAGATGGTGATTTGGATTTGGTCGTTGCTGGCCGGGCTAGCAATAATGTGGTCTGGTACGAAAATCCAAACTAGGCTGTCAAATTTGCGAGACAGTTGCCGCAACGCTAGGTTACAATGTAAGACCTAGCCATTGACGCCACGGAGTCCGCACTTTATGCCGCTGTTAGACCACTTTCGACCGCCGATTTTCAACAAGGGATCCTGGGAAGGTTTCCATGGAGGCTGGCCCATGACCATAGTTATGGAACTTTGCAAATCGTTGCCTGAACAGTACACAGCGGAGCCTCGAGTGCATTTGGGCAAAAACTTCGAAGTCGATGTTTGCACGTTTGATGTCGATGACAAATCTGATTTCGCACTTAGTGCAAACGCGGAAGGGTCGGCAACAGCTCTATGGGCACCGCCAAAACCGACCCTGTCGTTGGAACTGGATCCGACGGAAATCTATGAATACGAAGTATTGATCTTTGACCAGCAGCGAGGTCGAGAATTGGTAGCCGCAATCGAGATTGTCAGCCCAGCCAACAAGGATCGCCCTGAAACTCGCCAAGCGTTTGTCTCTAAATGTGCGGCACTTTTGCAAAAGAAGATATGCGTTTCGATAGTGGATCTGGTTACGGTGAAACGCTTCAACCTCTACTGCGAAGTCCTCGATGTTTTCTGTCAGACCGATCCCGCTTTTGCGCCTGATCCGCCATTGACTTACGCCGTCACATGTCGCAGTCACTCTCTAGCCACACGCTCGCGATTTGAATCATGGGCCTATCCCATGGTGGTTGGCCAACCACTGCCTGTTTTACCAATCTGGTTAGACAACGATCACGCGATTTCGCTCGATCTCGAGGTTTCGTATCAAGAAACCTGCCGTGCTTTACGGCTGATTTGAAATGGGCGGCATGAATGCTCGCTTTGCATGCGGATCTCAGTCAAGTGAAGAGCCAATCGAGGAAAAGCATTTGCCTACATTGCCGCGATCAGCTTGCGAAATCCTTTGATCAGCTTGGTCTCGCCTGTCGTCAATCGGTCCGTCAATACTCGATTCATCAAAGCAACCTGTAGTCCAGGCAGTTCCTTGCTGGATTCTATTGATAGGTAAGCTCCATCCACCCACCTGAACATCTGGAGCGATGCGCCATTATGCCGCCAGACCTCGGGGATCCGCATTTTTGCAAACAACTCCATTTTCGCAATGGCCGACTTTGTAATCTCAACCTCGATGACTAAATCGGGTGGTGGGTCAATTTCAAAGTCGAGCTCTTCCTTCTCAAGAATCTGACCTGCGTGAGCGACGTAGTAGGATTCGTCTGCTTCGAAGGCTTTCTTAAGGTCTGTTCGTTTCACCGTAATACTTTTGACGCTGATGATTTCGATATCACTCGCCTCGGAATACGCCTCCACCATCCGACCGATGAGACGACCGATGTTTTCGTGCTGTCGCTTGGGGCTCATCATTTCAAGAACTCCCTCGTCGTAGGTCATTCGTGGAACGTTCCCCTGCCTTTGATCGGCCAGTTTTATGAACGTGCCCCATTCCACATTCTCCAAGACCATTCGCGTTTCAGCAGGCTCAACGAAAAGACTGGTAACCATACTCATCCGTTTCACCTTTGCATTCGAGGCACAATCAGCCGACGGCTCTATTCTGGTGCACCAAGAAGCGAAACACAAGTAGCAACTATGGGGCGCAGGTTTACGGCCAGTCTCGTAGAACGAAGGCAACAGTCAATCGAGCCACAGATTTCTGCCTTTTTGGCACTAACCCTTTCTTTTCGTGCTCGTTGGAGGCAATCGAGAGGCTTGCACCGGGTTCATCCTGGTGTGGCCACAATTGACAGCTACGAAGAGCAACTTCTCGAGAGCGAGCTCTCCATCGTGGCTTTCTAAAGGCAGAATGTAAAATTCCGTGAAGGATTCTCATTGGAACAGCATCCAAACCTACGTTGATATTCCTGAACGACGACAAAAATGCTAGTTTCAGGCAAATCAAACTTGGTCATTGGCCTTTCTTACACTTGTTTCTGGATGCCATCATGTCGAGAACTGACAGTCTATTTACCTTAACTTTGGCGGTATTCGCCGTAGCGGGACTAGTTCTGGTAGGCTGCAATCAATCGTCCTCCACCGCAAAAAAACCTACAAATTCAATGGTCGATGGCACTGCCAAGCCTTCAAAAACGGATCCAAACAAATCTACACAGGTGGAACATCCACATATTGCGGGAGCCCATGGTGGGATCGTGATTCCTATCGGTTCGGATAGCTATCATGCAGAAGCCGTAATTGAGAAAGACGGCCAGTTTCGTTTGCTAACTTTGGGTCCCGATGAGACTCGCATCCAAGAAGTCGATCTCCAAGCGGTGAAGGCTTACATCAAGGCGGCAGGCGAAACCGACGCCACACCAATTGACATGAAGGCGGTCCCGCAGGAGGGAGACACTAGTGGCAAGACATCGCAATTCGTTGGGCAGTTGCCACCTTCAGCGATTGGCAAAGCGATCGACGTCACCATTCCAAATTTGCGAATCGGTACGGAACGATTCCGCGTCGGATTTACCACCGCTGTTCAGCAACACAATAACGGTATGCCGGCGGCTGTGAGTGGTGCCGAGGAACAAAAACTCTACTTCACGCCGGGTGGCAAATACACGCAAGCCGATATCGATGCCAACGGAAAACTGGCGGCTGGTGCCAAGTTTCGAGGGCTAATGACCAAGCATGATATGGCCCCGATGCCCGGGGACTTCATATGCCCGATTACACTTACAAAGGCAAGTCCCAAAGTGGAATGGCAAGTTGATGGCAAGAAATACTTATTTTGCTGCCCACCGTGCGTTGACGAGTTCGTGCGCATAGCAAAGGAAGAGCCTGGTAGTCTAAAGGCACCTGGAGATTATGTGCAAGGAGCCAAGCAATCCAACGGAAGTGCGAGTGGAGAAGAAGCGAAAGTACCGACCTCTTTGAACGCTGTCTCCCCAGTTGGCAGCCTCGATCCGAAAATCGCAGAAGCACTCGCAGGCCTAAATAAGGAGGATCGCTCTCTCGTTGACTCGCAGAAATACTGCGCGGTCGTGACCGATAGCTTGCTAGGATCCATGGGCACCCCATTGAAGGTAGAGGTCAATGGCCAGCCTGTATTCGTGTGTTGCAAGGGCTGTAAAGCTAAGGCACTTCGCGATGCAGAAGCAACCTTGGCGACGGTCGCTAAGCTCCGCGGCGAGAACGGCGTGCAACGCTAAGTTAGCCCGACACTGATGACTCTAGCCATTCCATTTCGTTCCATCGGTCTTTTCGCTTCATTGCTAACTTCATTGCTAATTGTGTCGCCGGTCCACGCGCACGAAGGCCACCGTCCTTTGCCAACTCGAGGCATGGAGGTCAACGTTGAAACCGGGAGCATGATCTTAACTAAGGCAGCCCGCGAAACGCTTGACGTACAAACCGTCGAAGCAGAAGCGATGAAGCTGCCTCGAACATTAAATGCTTATGGTTCCGTTGTCATGCCCTGGGACCGACACGCTGTCATCGCATCACCGTTGACGGGGAGAATCGTTGACTTAAAAGTGAGCCCAGGAGAGACAGTGAGTGTGGGGCAAGTGCTGGCCGAGATGGAAAGCCCAGAACTGGAACAGCTCATACTCGAGCTGAGAACCGCGCAGGTAGAACTCCTATTGTCGTCAAAAATGGTTGAAAACCTAGGTCAAGTCAGCCGCAGCGGTGCTCTCCCAGCAGTTCGATTGATCGAAGCTAAGCTAAGGCAGGACCAAGACAAAGCGGCAGTCGAATTAGCCTCTGTTAAGTGGCAATCCTTACAGCTGCCACTGTCAATGCTCAATACCATCCTACAGTCGCCCCAGCAAAACCATCGACAACTCTTGCAACTGCGGTCACCCATCGATGGCATCGTAACGCATGTCGATTTGTCGATAGGCAAGGTTGTGGATCCAAAGGAACATCTGTTCGAGATCATCGATTTGAGAAGCGTGTGGCTAAAGATCCAAGTTTTGGAGAAAGATCTCACAACTGTTTCGGTAGGCCAAACGATCGCATTTCAAATGATCACAGATTCATCCATTTCATATCTTGGCGTAGTCGATGTGGTGGATTCCTATTTGGATCCGAATACTCATTTGGGGACAGTCTGGGCGACCCTCAAGAACGAATGGAATGGCCAGCCCTTTTTACTGCCAGGTATGACAGGCCAAGTAAAAGTTGGTTCCATCAACGGAGGCGATCAGCTCGTGATACCAGTTTCGTCCGTGATTCGAGATGGCGCTGAACGATTTGTACTTGTCGAACAAGAGCAAACAGCCGTTGCCTCGACCTACAAGAAGCAACCGCTTGTGCTTGGGAAACGATCTGGGGATTTCATAGAAGTCCTAGGTGGCAGCCTATATCCCGGTGATCGCGTGGTGACTCGAGGAAGTCATGAACTTGGTAGCTTCTTTGCGAAAGGCGTTCTTACGATGAGTCCCGAGTCGGCTCGCGATATTGGCTTGAAGACTGCACCGGTTTCCACAGGTACGATCAAGGAATCGATTACCATTGACGGCTCGGTCGATGTTCCCCCTACCAACCGTAGTATCGCTTCGGCGCAGCTCGGCGGTGCAATTGACAAGATATTGGTCGATCGTGGCCAAACGGTGCGCCGTGGCCAAGTACTGGCCGAGGTCACAAGTCAAGCGTTTCAAAATCTGCAGCTTGAGTTGCTAAAAACTAGCTTGAACTTCAACATGAAGCAAACGATGGTGGAAAACCTACGTTCAGCAAGGGAGGCAATCGCTCCGCGACAATTATGGGAGAATGAGAGTCAGCTCAATCAATTGGCCAGTCGCAGCGATATTGCCATCCAGCAACTGAAGACGGCAGGGATCACCGACCAGCAAATCGCGGAATTGTTGAGCAGCAAACGACTAATGGTTACTTTGCCGGTACTCGCTCCGATCGACGGAGTCCTAATGGGTTTTGATAAATTTCTAGGACATGTGGTGCGACCGGATGAACCACTTTTCGAAGTCCATGACCTTAGTCGCGCTTGGGTTCAAGGATTCATCTCGCAGCGAGACTTTCCGCGTGTTCGAATAGGACAACAGGTGCGAATGCGATTTGTAGCGTCACCGGACGAAGTCCTTTTAGGGAGCATAACACGCAGTGGTCAATCCATATCGGTGGGTGATCAAACCCTTTCGGTGTGGATTGAACTTCAGGGAAAGCCGTCGTTCACATTACAACACAATATGCTTGCACGAATCCACATCGAAACCGGCGACATGGAAAACTCGTTGTCCGTTCCACGGAAAGCAATTGTTCATGAGGGTTCGCGGTCGTATGTGTTTGTGGAAGGGGCCGATAAAACTTTTGAACGTCGATTTGTCGTCACTGGACGCTCGAACGATTTGCAGACCGGAATCGTCAATGGATTGTCATCAGGAGAGTCGATTGCAGTGGGCGGCGCGGCCGCGCTTCAGTCTGGATATGCCGCTCTGAAGTAAAACTTGATTTAACGAATATGCTCAACGCAGTCATCCGATTCTCACTCCACAACCGAGGCCTCGTGCTTATCGGTGGCTTGTTGATCGTTCTCTACGGCGGTTATAACCTTACTCAGATGCCGGTCGACGTCTTTCCCGACTTGAACCGGCCAACGGTCACGATCATGACCGAAGCGCCAGGCTTGGCACCCGAGGAAGTCGAGGTGCTCGTAACCCGTCCGATCGAATATCAGCTCAATGGTGCGACCGGCGTTCAGCGTGTTCGATCGGCCTCTGGGATCGGACTATCCATCGTTTGGGTTGAATTCGAATGGGGGACCGATATCTATCGCGACCGGCAGATCGTTGCGGAGAAAATGCAGATTGTCACTTCGAGGTTGCCTTCCGGAGTTAATCCCGTCATGGCCCCGATTTCGTCGATCATGGGCGAAATCATGTTGCTCGGCTTGCGTTCGAGTTCGGTTCCCGAGACGGAAGCCATCGCGGAGACGCAGCGGATGCAATTAAGAACGCTTGGCGAGTTCACCGTTCGAAATCGTTTGCTTGCCGTGGAGGGAGTTTCGCAAGTCACTGTTATGGGCGGTACTTTAAAGCAGTATCAAATCATCACTTCACCTGCAAGGCTGGCAGCGCAAAACATCACGCTACAGCAATTAACGGATGCCGCGCAGAAAGCAAACGTCCTGGCTGGTGGTGGCATCATGGTTCGGCCGCCGCGAGAATCGTTGATTCGTATCAGTGGCCAGAGTCTATCATTAGAAGAAATTGAAAACACGCCGATTCTATGGCGTGGCAAGCGGGCCGTACTCATAAAAGAAGTCGCCGAGGTCCGTTTCGGCGGTCCTGTTCAACGTGGCGATGGTAGTGTACGGGTCAAAACGGATCAAGGTATCGAAGGCGGGTCGGCGGTCATTCTTGCAGTCCAAAAACAGCCTGGCGCCGACACGCTTCAATTGGATCGTGAAATTGGTACAGTCCTGGACGCCTTACAAGCCGACCTGCCATCCGATGTTCTGATCGAACGAAGGATTTTTAAGCAAGCCGACTTCATTCGTTCCGCGATTGACAATGTGATCGAGGCCGTTCGCGATGGAGCGATCTGGGTTGTCGTCGTACTCTTCCTGTTCATGTGGAACTTCCGCACAAGTATCAGTTCGCTGACGGCAATGCCCATGTCGATTTTCTTGACGTTCCTGATATTCCATTGGTTTGGGATCTCGATCAACACCATGACACTTGGTGGAATCGCGGTCGCCATTGGCGATCTGGTTGATGATTCGATTGTGGATATCGAAAACATTTATCGGCGGCTAAAGGCCAATCGGCAATTGCCGATCGAAAAACAACGGCCAGCACTTGACGTAATCTACGATGCATCCTGTGAAGTTCGTAATTCGATTGTCTACGCAACGTTGATAGTTGCGTTGGTTGTGTTACCTTTGTTTTCGATGAGCGGACTTGAGGGACGGATGTTTGCACCATTGGGATTATCCTACATGGTATCCCTTTTGGCTTCGCTCGTTGTCTCGCTGACCATCACACCGGTACTTGCGTACTACTTATTGCCTGGAGCAAAGTTCCTCGACGAACGCGAGGATCCGTTCTTACTTCGGATGTTAAAGAGGGTCGCAAACCGAGTGTTACGAATGACTTTGCGAAATGCCAACGCAGTCCTCGTCGTGACTATGTTGTGCGTCACCCTGTCGCTAACCACGTTGTACTGGATGGGTGGAGCATTTCTCCCTCCATTTAACGAAGGGACCTTTACGATCAGCTTTCAAACGGAGCCGGGAACGAGCCTAATCGAAAGCCAACGACTCGCGGAGCGTGCGGAACAGATGCTTCTGGATATTCCTGAAGTCGTTGCTGTCTCAAGACGAACTGGACGCGCCGAATTAGACGAGCATGCCGAAGGTGTTAACTCCTCAGAGATCGACGTGCGTGTCCAAGAACATCAGCGAGCCAAGTCGGGCATACTAGCCTCATTGATGCGTTTGATTCCGATTGCTCACTTGTGGGGGTTCGAGACAGTCGGTCGTCCAAACGAAGCCGTAATGGCGGACATTCGAGAGAAAGTGACACTCATACCAGGCATCAAAGCCAACATTGGCCAACCTATTTCGCATCGCTTGGACCATATCATGTCGGGTGTGCGAGCTCAGATCGCAGTGAAGGTGTTTGGCAGCGATTTGAGGGAATTACGCAATGCCAGTCAAGACATTTACACAGCCATGAGTCAAGTTCCAGGGGTCGTCGACCTACAGCTCGAACCTCAAGTCGAAGTAACGCAAGTTCGATTGCAGGTTCGTCGCGAAGACGCGGCAAGATATGGTCTAGCTCCGGGCGACGTCGCTGACTTGTTGGAGACCGCGTACAAGGGCCGAATGGTATCGCAGGTGTTGGATGAAGATCGCTATTTCGGGATGGTCGTTTGGTACGACGAAGCGTCCCGCAGCGATCCGGATGTGATTGCTCAGACGATCATCGATACGCCTTCCGGACGTCGCGTTTCACTGGCCGAAGTTGTCGACGTCCTCGATACGACCGGGCCGAACACTCTCAATCGGGAGCATGTCCAGCGTCGCATCGTTGCGTTCTGCAATGTCCAAGGTCGCGATCTCACCAGTGTGGTGGCGGACATTCGCAAACGGACTCAGCCCATCGAGGAGCGGCTTCGTAATCTACCTGGCGATTATCACATCGAGTATGGAGGGCAGTTTGAAGCGCAGCGCGACGCAAATTTGCGATTGCTGATTCTCGGTAGCTTGTCCGTGGTCGGCGTATTTCTGTTGCTGGTAAAATGCCTTGAATCCTGGCGAGCCGCCTTGCAAGTTTTGGTCAACATACCGTTGGCGGCGATGGGTTCTATCCTAACGCTTTTGATCGTCAATCAGCCGTCGGCGGTGGCCTTGGCCGCCGCACCGTGGTGGCAATGGCCCAGCGTTTGGATTGGAGCGACAACGTTATCCGTTGCACACTGGGTTGGCTTCATTACGTTGATCGGGATTGTCAGTCGCAATGGCATCATGATGATATCGCACTACATGCACTTGATGGAGCACGAAGGGGAGGAGTTCGGCCAAGCGATGATCATCCGAGGGAGCCTGGAACGCTTGGCCCCAGTCATGATGACGGCCACGACCAGCTTCGTTGGTTTGTTGCCATTGATCATGGGAGCTGGACAGACCGGCAAGGAGATACTCTATCCGCTCGCCCTCGTTGTCTTCGGAGGAATGCTGACGTCGACGCTGTTGGACCAATTAGTCACACCAGCCTTGTTCTACCGATTCGGACACAAGAAAGATATTTTGGACACTTCTCGCTGAACGCCACCAAGCACGAGTCTGAGCAACGCTCCCGTGGCGGAATTCGACAACGTGCCGCCGTGTGCAAATGCCGGCAAAGTCGGTTGCCTGCGCATATTTCAAATGATTTGAATCGAAACAGAGAAGCTGGACTGAACATCGGAAAGGGAGTATTCACGTCGAACGGTTCTCGTTTTTTCCCACTGTGTTGGTCGACGGTTCGTCGAACTGCAAAGTCCCCCTTGAGCAAACCGTCGTAACCAACAAAAAGACGGGAAGACGGGAAGACAACGCGACAGTTCGTGTACAATCATGTAAGACATGGATGGAATGTTTCTGTGATGTTTAGGCTCGTTATCAATTGCCGTACAAATGATTCTAACTAGATTCTGCCTTTAGCAGCCTACAAAATCGATGGCCCGAGCATTACCCCCTGTAAAATCTTTTTGGCAGTTTTCAGTTAGTCAAATTCTGACTCTGACTGCACTCATAAGCTTGATCGCTACGATGATCGTCCACGCAAATCGCGGGCAAATGCAAATCGCAGCCATATTGCGAGAGAATACGATTGCCGCAGAAAGAAACATGGCGCTCGGCCAGGCCGTATCGGATCAAAACAGCGAACAAGTGGCCGAGATTCTTAAGTTGGGTGCAGATCCTAATACACGTTTCCAAGGCACTTTGGTACACGAAGCGGCTGTTCGAAATGGCGACGCGGCTGTTCTCCGTATGTTGCTCGAAGCGGGGGCAATCGTCGTCAACTCTGAGCTACAGTTTGTAATCGACTCGAAGCTTTCCGTGAAAAGCAAACTCGAGTTAATGCGAATCCTCATTGAAAACGGCGTTAAGATAACCGAATCGGTATCGTGTGCTGCAGCCATGAATCCGGAGTCAGAAATTATCGACTTGTTGAGACTCTCGGGTGCCGATTATGGACCACGCGAAATGGCGAGTTTGGGACGACTTGATGACTTGCGGACAGCCATCAGGGCGGACCCCAATATCCTAAACCAACGACTACCTCCAATTTATGCATATTTGCCTGGCCAAGAACCAACTCTGCTTGGAATTGCTTTACGCCGGGGCCACGAGGAAATGGCCAATTGGTTGATCGATATCGGTGCCGATGTCAGTGTTCTGGAGGAGCGAAGGAATACATTACTGTTCATGGCGGCACGTGGCGATTGTGCAAAAATCATCGAAAGACTTTGCAGCTTGGGCTGCGATCCCAACGCCGTCGACGAATACGAAGATACACCGCTAATGGATTGCTGCCCAAGCAGCGATCCAGAAACGATTCTCGCGTTGATTCATGCTGGCGCCAAAGTCAATGTGCAAAACTATTCTAAGTCGACGCCCTTGCATTATGCGTTGTGGCGGAAACAGGATGTCGAAAAGGTTGTCACCCTCTTGCTCGACGCTGGCGCCGATCCGCTGATTGTCGGTAAGCGTACATCGGCCCTGAGCATTTTGATCCTGTCTGGCGGTGGATTGCGTTGTAGGTTTCTTGCGTTGTCGTTCGTTCTCGAATCATTCGCAAG
>JAYTVM010000526.1:0-3282 GCA_043743995.1 Pirellula sp.
TAGTACCAATCACGCTCCGCGTGATTTTCGCAGTTCAAAAACCTTTGGTTTCTAAGGCAACATCACGCGGAGCGTGATGGGTACTTTCTTCAGATTCGATAAAATCACAGCCTCTCTGAGGAACGAAGGGCGTGGTGAGTCGCTAGCTAGAGACATCTGCCAAGCTTCCCACGCCCATCGCATTCGCTCTGGGCGTGCCACCCGTGCCACCCGTGCCACCCGTGCCACCCGTGCCACCCGTTGCAATTTGCCGAGCGCATTACGCTTCTGCTCACCAGCTAAGGTATATAAGTCGTCGACGAAGAGCAATCTTTCAGACGATTTCCAAAAATTTGTGCTGAGAGGCTTTCTGGCTCCCGGAGTCGTTTTTTCTGCCGCGCATCCAAATGACGATTGGCACTTGGTATAACAGTGGCAATCTCGTTGTTTATTCATCCAGGAATCACGCCCCATGCTGGCCAAGCTCAAGACTTATTCACTGCTTGGTATTGATGCCATGCCGGTCGATGTGGAAGTAGACCTCTCTCCAGCGCCACTTCCTAAGACTGTCATCGTGGGCTTACCGGAGCAGGCTGTCCGTGAAAGCATTCATCGCATCGAACGCGCCTTAGTGAATGGTGGCTTCTTGCGTCCACACGATCGCGTGGTTATTAACTTAGCCCCGGCCGATCTTCCCAAACAAGCGACCAGTTTTGATTTACCGATTGCAATTGGGATTCTCGTCGGGGCAAGCCAGTTGGAGTCGGACATGTTAGAGCAGTATGCCGCCGTCGGAGAACTGTCGCTCGAGGGCCAAATGCGAAACGTCAAAGGCGTTCTCTCGATCGCCATCGCAGCTGCCAAACAGCCTGGCATTAGAGGTCTCCTCGTTCCGGCCGTAAACGCTCAAGAAGCGGCTGTTGTCGAGGGGCTAGACATCATTCCGATCGGTTCCCTCAACGAAGCTGTGGCCTTCTTGTCGGGCAAACTTCAAATCGAACCGGTCCCGTCTCGATTGAACGAAATCTACGAAGCTTTTTCTAAGTACGACGTCGATTATAGCGACGTGCGAGGCCAAGAGATGTCGAAACGAGCCATGACGATCGCGGCTGCTGGTGCGCATAACCTGATCATGCTTGGACCGCCTGGTTCCGGCAAGACGATGTTGGCGAAGCGATTACCGACCATTCTACCGACGCTCTCAGCGACCGAATCGATCGAGACCACGCGAGTCTATTCTGCGCTTGGTCGCTTGCAACCTGGTCAGCCGCTCATGGTACAGCGGCCTTTTCGATCACCGCACCATACGATCTCGGACGCCGGACTTGTCGGTGGCGGAAGCCCACCTGCACCGGGCGAAGTCTCACTCGCAAATAACGGCGTGCTGTTTCTGGACGAACTCCCAGAGTTCAATCGCAAGACACTCGAAGTCATGCGGCAGCCGCTCGAAGATCGGGTTGTCACCATTTCTCGAGCTATGCGGAGTACAACCTTCCCTGCCAACTTCATGCTTATTGCCGCGTTAAACCCTTGCCCATGCGGCTATCGAACCGATCCTCGTCGCTCCTGCAATTGCACGCCGCCTCAAATCGAACGTTATATGAGTCGCATAAGTGGCCCCCTTTTGGATCGCATCGACATTCACATCGAAGTGCCAGCGGTACCCTTCAATGAATTGACAGGCGGCCCGCCTGGTACGAGCAGCGCGGACATCCGAGCCCAGGTTGAGACCGCTAGGCAAAAGCAAGCCAAACGATTTCAGAATACGACCACGCTTACAAATGCTCACATGACCAGTCGGCAACTTCGTCAGTTTTGCGTGCTTGGTAAGCAAGAGAGGGAACTGATGCGGATTGCGGTCACGGACATGGGGCTCTCCGCCCGAGCGCACGACAAGATCCTGCGAGTTGCCCGAACGATCGCCGACTTAGAGGAAACAGACACGATTCAACCGCACCACGTCCAGGAAGCGATCAACTACCGCATGCTCGACCGCGATGTTTTTTCATAAATGTGACAGCTCAACTTGAAACGAAGCAGCAAGCGGCTAGTCCGAAGCTCAGCGTCTGGCCCAAGGCGAAGTTAACTAAAATGCGGACACCACTTATTTTTTGGGGGGGTGGTTGCGAACTGGATTGGAAATTTTCATGCTGGGGTGATTCTGTTCTGTCTTGTATCGGTCATGCGAAGGAGTGAATCATGGCGAGATTGGCTCGTGCTGAAATTTTTGACCCGTCGGAGATCGCTGCCGTTCATCTCATCGGAAAAACGGTCCGTTCCTGCTACCTCATGGGGTTCGATGAGCGTTCCGGCAAGAACTTCGATCACCGAAAACGCTGGCTCGAAGAAAAACTCAAGCTCCTTGCAGCCGATTTCGGAATCGACCTTCCGGCCTTATCCTGTATGTCGCATCACTTTCATCTACTGCTCAGGTCACGGCCAGACGTCGTTGCGACTTGGGACGATACCCAAGTTGCGCTGCGTTGGTGGCAGTTGTGCCCGACCAGAAAAGTCAAACTGGAAATCAATGGAGAATGGGTCAAAACGCCAGCCGCCCCGACGGAATTCGAACTGAATGCGATCCGAAACGATCCGGTACGATTGGCTACTATTCGCCTCCGATTGAGCGATCTTTCGTGGTGGATGCGGCTGCTGTGTCAGTACATTGATCAATTTGAAATTTGAAATCCGGGGGGTTTAGTCGACTAATTGCAAATTGCAAAATGCTCATTGCGAATTGTAAAATGAGGATCGTAAAATGAGGTCGGAGTTTGTTTTTCGAAGGTTGGGTGTATTTTGATGAAGCCAGATGATCTATCTGCAAGATTGCTCGAGTTGGCCGTCCGGGTTGGACGAGTTGTCGATGCACTCCCAGAAACTAGGCTCGGGAGGCACATTGCTGGTCAGTTAGTCCGAAGCGGAACTTCACCTGCTCCAAACTACGAAGAAGCCTGCGCTGCAGAGAGTCGGCGTGACTTTATCCACAAAGTACGTATCGCTCTGAAGGAGTTACGGGAAACACGTTGTTGGATCCAACTAATCATGCGATCTGAGTTGTTACCTGAGGCACGAATGGTCGAGATCGCGAATGAGACGGACGAACTCTGTCGAATTCTAGGGCAGTCACTTGTAACCGCTCGCAAAAACGAGGATCGGAAAACTGCTACAAGGCCTCGTGCAACACCAAAATAACGATTCGCAAACCGTACTAAGGCGAGCGGCAGGTTCAAAACTACCTGCCATCAAGGGTTTGCGGAGTGATGAGTATATCATAATCGGGTAGTGTCGTTGATCGTTGAAGTC
>JAYTVM010000527.1:0-11303 GCA_043743995.1 Pirellula sp.
GAATCGGATCCACAAGGCTACAATACCGATCCCTTCGATGATGGCTGTTGCGAAAAGAACGCGTCTAAGAATCATTCGGACGTCCGTGTCATCGCCCGCTCCTAATGTTTCTGCGATGACCGCACGATGTCGCAGTCCGCTG
This sequence comes from Pirellula sp., assembly GCA_043743995.1. GTDB lineage: Bacteria > Planctomycetota > Planctomycetia > Pirellulales > Pirellulaceae > JBKCUI01. The sequence continues at coordinate 143 of JAYTVM010000527.1, forward strand.
CGACCACCGACTCGCATTAGGATGAAGGTCGTTAAGGTCATGATTCCGATTCCGCCTAACTGAATCAGAATCAGGATGATTGCTTGGCCGAAGTACGAAAAATCGTTTGGTGTGCTCCGGACAGAAAGCCCGGTCACGCATAGGGCGCTGGTCGCCGTGAAACAAGCGTCCAAAAACGAAATCCGATTTCCTAAGGATTGACTAGACCAAGGAAGAAGAAGGGCAAAAGAGCCCAGAACGATGACGCCCGCAAACCAAAGGCACGTCACGCGGGCTGGGTAGCGAACCAGCGAACCGGCCATTTTAGGCATACAGTCATCGAAGCAATTTGAGCTTCGTCCAAATCCACGTAATCATCGCACTCAAGTTACTTCAAACCGAAGCGGATCCACACCGTCGTCGTTGATTCTAGTCGTTCGAAGAGCGGATGGGTAGACTGACCGCCGGTAGGACGCCAGGCATATGGACTTATAGCCCAATGGGCTGAGCAAGTGCAGATTCGCAAGTTAGAACGCCATCGTTCGCCCCGAATGGGGCAGCTATATCGTAGCCCAGGGCTGAGCGGAGCGACGGAACGTCGCGAAGCGCCGCCCTGGGTACCGCAAAACGACCAAACATTGCCCTGAAGGGGCCGAACATAAACGATCGATCGATCGGAGTAGCGAATGTTTTGCCCCTTCAGGGCAATTTTCGTGGGTGATCGGATACCCAGGGCGGCGCTTTGCGGCTATGCCGCGTCGCTCTGCCCTCGTATGCTGAAGTTTCGCAATGCAGGCTGTGTTTAGTACGGTACATTCTGCATTGTTTTGTGTTGTGAGGACATCTTTCACTGCCCATTGAGGCTTCGACCCTGGGCTTCCGTTGTGTAAGCCCGTAGCGCTATCAATACCGACAACACCGTTTCACGCGAACGGATTGCACAATCGTATCAAGCGTCCTTACCACGCGGTACGGCTTGTTATCGATTATGACTACATGTCGAAATCCTTCAAATCTACCGAACTCCAATTGGAAAAGATGTCGTCGGTCGTGCCGACCAATCGCTTCGTTTGCGATGACCTTCGATTCTCATTCAGCGATGGTTGTATTGTCTGCTGACTTGTGAATTGGTCAAGGTTATTTGTGGATTGACGCGCAAACAACGATTGTTGCCGATTGGTTCGGTCGGTCTCGAAGGTAATGCCTGAATGGCTAGGTGCAAACTCATCCGATATCTGGGAAACTGCAATGTCACTTGCTTTGGATATTGCCAGCGGTGCCATTAATGTGCTCGCCATTTGAACACTGTCTCCCACGGGTGGATCCGCGATGCCTTGCGGATTGGTATTCCCAGCGGCAAGTGCAAAGCTCGACGATGCAGATAGCGATCCGGAGGTCAGGCCCGCCGCAGCGTCGTATTGATCGACCTTATCCGTACCATTGTCGACAATCCAGAGTTCGCTCGGGCTTGCGGGGTTAAGCGTGATGCCTGTTGGACTACTTGCACCCGGGGTTGAAATCGTCCAGCTTCCGATCAGAGAACCAGTAAGCGAGTACTTGAAGACCTTGTCGGTCGAGCTGTCATTGACGACCCAGATGCTCGTGCCGTCGGTTACCAAATCCTTTGGACTCGTATTGCTGGTACTAAGGTTGAAGCTGCTCGCCGGGCTTTGGCTGCCCGACATCCGACTGGCAGCTCCGGTGTATTTATAGACTCTATCTTGCTTGTTATCGACTAGCCAAATATCGGTGCCATCGGTAGTTATGCCTTCGACTTGAGCATTCGAGTTGAGTCCGCTAGCGGCCCATGAGCCGCGAAGCACGCCGCTTTCGTTATACACATAAACGTTTTTGTTTGCATCGACGACCCACACTTGATTTCCAACCGCCGTGCTGGCGGCACCGCGCGGCGCGGTATTTCCGAGATTGAGTGAGTAGTTCTCAACGGCTCCACCGCTTGCGGTGTACTCGTACGTAGTGTTTGTCGTTGCGTCGTTGACGACATAGAACTTTGTGTCGATGGCCGGAATGGCATCCCTAAAGAAACGCATGAGCATCGGAGAGTTACTTTTACTTATACCATCAAAGTAGTATCCGGCTACGATAATGCTGCCATCCGAACGTACAGCAACCTGGTTGGCGATCAAGTAACCCGGAGCGAATGCCATTCGGCCGCTGACTTTGTTGCCTGCGCCTCCAAAACTGCTGTCTAGAATGCCATCCGAATTAAGCCGATAAGCTCCAATCGCCCATGTTGCGTCGGTGGGGAAGGATACGTAGCCGACGACGAGGATTTTGCCATCCGGTTGGAGGGTCACACAGTCGCCTGATTCATTGGTTTGAGTCGTGGAGCCATCAACGTCTAGCAGGGTATAACCCAGTCCATTGCCAAAACTTGGATCCAACGTGCCGGAACTTAGATAACGAGCCACGATGGCGTCACTTCCTGCCCGGCCCGTAATCAATATCTTGCCATCGGGCTGGAGCGCAACCATACCGCGTGAAGACGAATAGACGCCGGTAGTCATTTGAACGCCGGGTGGGCTAAAGACCGAATATCCGCTGCCATTAAAGGACGTATCCAAAAGTCCGTTTGGAAGAAAGCGCGCGACAATCGATGTTCCCTGAGAACTGTGTTCGGGACTATAAGTACCGACAGCGATAATCTTGGTGTCGGGTTGGATCACTGTCGAATGGAAAGACGCATATCCACCTCCGAATGAATTGAGCGTGAACCCACTGGCTACGCCATCCGTCACATTCCCAAATCCGCCCACGCCGGTTTTGGCAACGCCTGATGGGGAAAATCCAGCTAGAATACTGGTCGCATTGACAGGGCCAGTTGCTCCATTGGGTGTCAATCCACCGACGATGACGGAGCCATCCGACTGAATTCCGAGACTCATCGATAATTCACTGTCGCTCGAGGTCGAAATGCTTGCGATACCTCCGGAACCAAATCCCGAGTCCAACGACCCATTGGCGTTGATCCTGACAACTCCAAGATTTCCATCGATCGACGATGCGACAACAGCCCGACCCAAGGAATCGACGTTTACAGTTCCGCCACCTTGAATGAAGTTACTGATGGTGTTTGACGGAGTCACGAATCCGTTGACTCCGTAGGTGGGATCAACGGAACCGTTGCCATCGTATCGGGCGAGTTTGAGGCCCTTTCCAGGAGCGATCTCACTGCTTCCAGCGGCGATGATTTGCTGATCGTTTGGCTGAATCGCCACACTGCTGTAGGACCCGACCCAAGGCTCTACAAAATAAGCCCCGTCGGTCGGGCCGAAGCCCGCAAATACCGCCCGTGCTTCGAGGCGTTCTAAGAACAATTTTCGCAGGCGTATCAGGTTGGTCTTCGACCGTGTCATTTGTTTTTTCATGATTGTTTACTTTCTGGAAGGGACGGTAGGATGGTTGTCGTTAGCCGACTTGACGTGTTTTTTTAACTGACACATACCAATGCGAGAGTTGTGGCTGTTTCTTCTAAGGAAAATGGAAAAAAGGGCACACAAATGGGGTGACGCCAATTGGCGGCTCGGTTTTGAGCCTCAATGCGTTAGCATGAGGGCCGAAATCGCCAGGTATCTATTGCAGTTCCGGCCCGCACGCTAAGGCGTTTCGGCTGAAGTTGAATTCAACGCGGGTACAGATGGACGGACGCCAATTGGCGGCTGGCTATTGAGCCTCAATGCGCTAGCATGAGGGCTTGAACACACCGTGCGGTCTGCTAACGATCATGACTACATTTCGAAATCCTTCAACTCGTCTGAATTCCATTGCGAAAAGATATCGTCTGTCGTACCAACCAATCGCTCGGCCTGCGATGACCCTCGATTCTCGCTTGTCGGCGGTTGCATGGACTGTTGAGTACTGCTGGCAAAAGGAGGTGGAACAATGCTTGTCGCGCTGTCGGCTCGATCCGTTTCGAAAGGTCTGCCTACACGGTTACGAACCAATTCATCCGATAACTGGGTCAGTGCAGAGTCAATTGCCTTGGACGTCATCAGGGGTGCCATTGGTGCCATGGCTGAGGTCGCGAGCGGAGCGCTGTCTCCTACTGGTGGGTCAGCGATGTCCTGAGGGTTGGCGTTGCCTACGGCGAGTGCAAAACTTGTCGAAGTTGGTAGCGAACCGGCCAGCACACCAACAGCGGCGGTGTATTCATAGACTTTGTCGCTTGCACTATCGACAATCCAAAGCGAGCTTGGGCTTGCGGGATTAAGCGTAATGCCGGTAGGACTGCCCCCGCCTCCATTCATGGTCCAATTCCCCAACGCGGTGCCGGAGACCGAGTACTTGTAGACCTTGTCACTGCTGCCGTCATCGACAACCCAGAGGGAAGCACCATCAGTGACGATGCCTTTGCCGTTTCTATTGCCCTTATTGCCAGTGACGGCGAGTTTGAAACTGCCGATCGGCGCCGCATTCTGAGTGCCGGATCGTAGGCTCGCAGCGCCCGGAAACTTGAACACTTTGTCTGAGCCAGCGTCCACGATCCAAACGTCATTTCCCCAAACTGCAATGCCTTCGGGTTGGGTTAGTCCGCCTGCCGACCAAGAGCCTTGGAGCGCACCGGCGTCGTTGTAGACGTAGACGGTCTTGTTCGCATCGACGACCCAAACGGTCGTGCCTCCAGTTATGCTGGCAGCGCCACGTGGAGCGGAATTGCCTGTACTGAGTCCATAGCTCTCGACGGGTGCTCCGCTTGCTTGGTACTCATAAGTCTTGTCGGGACTTGCATCGTCCACGACATAGAATTTCGTGGAGGCATCGAGAATTGTGCCAACACCTTGACCTCTGGCTAAAGTTGCACCTACGTTATTCGACAAGTTGACCATGAAGGTCTCAGTTGACTCCTTTGTTAAATCGTCCACCGTCTGGATGAGAATAGTCTTGGATGTTTCGCCGGGCGCGAAGTAGACCGTTCCGGACGTTACAGCCTTATAGTCGCTCCCTGCAAAGGCAGAACCGTCGGCCGTGGCATAGGTGACGGTGATGGGGATCGCGCTAGCATAGTCGAGCGTGACGGTAAAGGCTTCCTGCGAGGCGGCGCCATAGCGGCTATACCACGTTTGCATATTAGAGCCGTTTCGACCAAAAGCAATGTAGGCGTTGCCAACTAAGTCCCAAGTCGGTCCACCGCCACCGAATGGGTAAGGATTCGTAGCGAACGTATTGCTGAATGCGCCGGTGGTTGCGTTGTACCGATAGACCGCGCCGTTGTTCTGACTGCCAACGTAGAGGAAGCCATCGGGGCGGAAGGCTATGTCGTTTGTACCACTAAGACCTCCCGATCCTGGCGCGACGAAAGTACCAATAAGAGCTCCAGTTGTACCGTTGTACCGAATAACCGAATTCGTATTGAAACTGCCGACGTACAGATTTCCATCCGGTCCGAAGGCCATGGTTTGACTGCTGTTGAGACCGCCACTGCCTTGTGGGACAAACACGGCTCCGGTCTGACCTAAACCGGGCAGCGGCGCTCCCGGCGAATTGCCAAGTGGTCCTTGAAATCGCAAGACAGACGAGGCGAGGTATGTGCTAATGAGGAGATTTCCCGCTGAATCGAAAGTCAAGTGAAACGCGCCAACCAATACAGATGAACTAGGCAGGAATTCGTCAATAGCTCCCGTCGCCATGTTGTAACGAACGACATTGTTGGAAAGTAAGCCACCCACATAGAGATTTCCATCCGGTCCGCAACTCGTCATAGACCAGCGGCAGCAGTTTCTCGGCGGCTAGCGGATCGCCAGATTCGATCTGGCCCAGAAGTTGGGTGACATCATGCATAGGGGGAAGGCTCGGTGGGGATAAAATTCTGCATTCACTATACCTTCCCCGGACTGAATTACTTTTCTTTGAGCGAAAATTCTTCGAGCAAGTTATCTTTCCGACGATGCCATTCGTAGCGAATCCAACGAAAACCCAACATTGGGCCAAATGCGGAATCTCCATTGCAACGCGTTCCGCCAGAAATGATGGAACAAGACGGTGAAAATGCGGACGTTATCTGCGATGTTTCGGATCGATTTAACATTTATTGCCCGGGGCATTCGACAACCGCGTTACTCACTCAGGACTAACCGACCTGAGTCATCTCGATTTCTCCCTCAGGTCACGCCCTCCTGAGGGAGTTGCGCAGGTGCCATTTCTGAGCTTCCGTCTCGGGGCTGACATGACTTCCACTTCGCTATGGAGCAGGAATTTTCACGTCCCTATAGAAACGACGAGGTCGCCCAAGGCGTAGAATCATTCGCGTATCTGGCTCATTTTTGCGAGGCGAAGATCGCACATTTTCCTAACGGTAGACAGACGAGCTTTAGCGACGGAGCGACGACGGTCACCCAAAAGTGATATTGATCGAATGCTCGTATTCGACTATTTCCAAAGTTCTATTCGTTGAAACCGATTGGAACCTATTCGACCGCCGATCTGCATGTCTACATCGCGTGCTAATTGCGATGGAGATTCGCTTCCATCGGCGGCTAAAGGCTTCCGTCCCTGGCCTGTTGTTGCGTGAAGGAATCCATATGACTTGTCCAATTTCGCGTGTCCGATTTATGTCGCTTAGCTTATTTGGGCTGCTCGAAATCGCTACCGTGGGCTGCGGCACCATCCTGCACCCGGCGAGGAAAGGTCAACCGGCAGGTCGATTAGATTGGGGCGTCGTCGCACTCGATGCCGTGGGGTTGCTGTTCTTCTTTGTGCCCGGTGTCATTGCGTTTGCCGTCGATTTCAATAACGGCACGATCTATTTGCCCTCGGAAGTAGCATCGGGTCCGCAAGTAGCTTCGACTGATCTCACTCCGAAAAGCCAACTTACTCCCATCGCGACACCGTCCTTGCAGCTGTCTCCCCAGATGGTCGAACAAACCCTCGCCCGGCATACAGGTCGCGACATTCGTTTAGTTCCCGGGACTTTTCGGACGAAGGTCCTAGACCGATTGGATCAGTTTTGGACGACTCGTGATGAGTTTGAGGTTGGCTAGCGACGGCAGGTGCGGATTGGATTACACCGTGCGCGGACTTTGACCGAACAACACTCCGAGATCTGGAAAGCGACTCGTCAAACGATTTTTCGACGACTGCAACGGCGAATACTTACCCATTGATCTGAAGGTCGCCGCCGGACTGCGGCGAGAATTCCCTGGGTAACAGCAGGCTTCTTTAGTAGCTGCTGTTTGCAAAATCAGCACACGACTTTCACTTGATGGCTTTACTCTTTTGCTCCTCCCCGACGATAGGTCCGTCTCGGATTAAGACGCAGGCTTCTTTTTGCAAGATTTGCTGCGGCACCAGTATTGACCAACGGATATTACGCGGTAACTTCTGAGCGATCTGCAGCGATTGATCCAACAGCCGACTTGCCTGAAAATAGTGCCCAAGCTGATGCCGGGTCATCGCCAATACGCTCATTGCACTTACCAAATCGGGTTGCTCCTGTGGATTCCCCTGGCGTTCGAGCTGAGTTGCTGCTTCGGCAAGAATATCTGCAGCTTCCTGGAATTTGCCAGCTCGGTACAAGCAGGTTCCCAAAACCAACTTGGCCGAAGCATTGGAAGCACCGTAGCTTTTAACAAAATCGCGACCTATCTCAATTGGGACTTCCGCGTCGATGTTCAATCGGGGGATCAACATATATAATGAAATGAATGTTCTCTTGATTGAGGGGCTTTGAGCAGAGCCCTTAAGGTCTTTGAACATAGCTCTGCAGTGCTCGCGGAATGCCTCGATCTGGCCGGATGCCAACAGCGAAATTCCGTAGTTCTTGGTAGCGATGACGGATCGATTCCTGCTACTGTTGATTATTTTGGAATATTCGGCTGCCGCACCTTCAAAGTCCCCAAGAGATGCACGTACGTTGCCTCGGAGCATCCAGCTATCGAGCGTGTCTGGGGCTTGGTTCAACACTTCTTGCAGCCTTGCCTTGTTCTCGCTTGAGGTAGTACCGGATCTTGGCTCGGCATAGCTTCGAGCCAACTCGCCTCGGCGCTCTTTGTTCTCCGCCCATTGGTAGGCGCGTGATGCGTCCCAAACCTGAACTTGGCCAGTTTGCGTTGCAGCCGCCAAGCGTCGGCCATTGGGACTCCATGACACGTAATACGGCTTGCCTTCGACGGAGAAGGTCAATAAATCCGCACCGGAATTTGCGTCCAACACTTTGACCGAACCATCATCGGCCGCAGCGGCGATGCGGTCTCCATCTTGGTTCCAACTAAGAGAACGAATCGAATCACCATTGATTGAATGGGAAAAAATGGCAACTCCAGAATTGATCAAGATTGCTTCAATCAACCCCAGATGCGTACCAGATACGAACGCTTGTCCATCCGGCCGCCATGCAATGGCTCTGATGTCAGCGTGATGCGACATGCCACCAACATTATGTTTTAGAACGTTTGCACCACTCTGCACATTGACTACATAGATGTGGCCCTGCCATATCGCGGTTCCGTTATCACCCTCTTCACCCCAGGAGCCAATGGCAAGGTTTTTATGATCTGGTGACCAAACTAATTTAATCGGGTAGATTCCCGCATTTTTGCCGACGCCAACTGGTCCAACGTAAGACCATTTTGAAATACGCTGCTCTGAGTCGACGTCCCACATCGTGACGCTAACTCTCTTTTCAGACTGCTGAGCAATGGCCAATTTTTTTCCATCATCCGACCAGACGATTTGGGATATTTTTCCTTCGGATTCTAGGCGGCAGACGGAGTGTACTCCGCCATCTTTCCCAGAATGGATCCGTACCTCCAATGCATCCTTGTCGGTGTGTCTCGCCACACGAGTGCGGTCGGGACTCCATAAGGATTCGCCATCGAATTCCGTGGAGGCCGAACGATCGATCTGGCCAACATGTTGTAAATTCAAGGTTGAAGTCGCGCCATCGGTATGCTCAAACATCAAACCACTGTTGTCATCCGTCCAAACGAGGGACTGAAGTTGAGCGTCCAATGACGACACTATGGGATTGCGGGATGAATTCAAATCCCAAATTTTGACGGAACCTAAACTGTCGGATGACACCAATTGCTGGCTCGTGGGGCTCCAATCGACGTTGAGGATAGGCGCCGTGTGGCCCGTTAAAGTTCGATCCGATTCGGCGGCAGAAGGGTTCCACAAAGAGATAACCTGTCCGTCTGCAACCGCCAATTTCCTCCCATCTGGACTCCAGACAACATCTCGTCCCTGCTGAAATGGTAGCTTTTGTTTCCGAGTCAACGACCAATTGTCTCGCCTGAACAGGAACCACTCCTCAGGGGTCGAAACTGCTAACTGCTGAGCACCAGAATGCCAAGACAGTTGAATATGGTTAGGGTTCCCAGTGTTCTCGACGCTCAATTCGGTAACTAATTTTCCAGAATCGGCCTGCCAAACCAGGACGCCTTTAGGACTTATACACGCCGTGATTAGCTGGCCGTCTGGGCTAAAGGCGACATCGCTGGCGGAGTCGGGGGCTTGCAGGCTACGAACCACTATGCGGCGCTCCACATCCCAGATGTGGAGCGTTTTATCGATGCCGCCGGTTACCAACTGCTTGCTGTCAGGGCTCCAACCGAGGCACCAAACGCTCTCCTTGTGCTCACGCAATTCATGCAGTTCATCCGTCACTCGGTCCCATAGATAAACACAGCTGTCGTCTGATGCTGTGCACCAAGCGAAGTATTGACTGTCGGGACTCCAAGCGCTTCTGTATCGTAGATTAAATGCGGGTTCGAATTGCCGAAGCGATTTCCCCGTTTCCGCTTCCCAGATATCCCCAGATGAACCGATATAGCGTCCGTCGGGACTCCAGACAGCAAAGGTTTGACCCACGGAAGCAGTCATGGTGCGAACTTCGGGATGACCCAAAGCCCATAAATAATACCACTCCCAACCGCGCCAGTCTTTCTGGTCGCCAAAGGGAAGGTGACCTTGTAGTTTGCTTTCCAATCGTTTCAAGTAACCCCGTTGCCAATCTACTTGTCCGGAGACGATTTCGGCGTTGTATTGATTCTTTATCGCCAATCGACGCGACTCTTCAGTCTCGGCCTCGCGTTGCAACGCCAACTGTTCCTGATCCTTAGCCATTTGCCGTTGTTGATTCGCGACGAGTCGCTGTTCGCGCTCACCGACTAAAGCTGCCATAGTCGACGAGCGTTCGTTCCAGAGGAGCAGACTGAAAATGCATGCCGCCGCCATCAACAAAATGCCCGCGGACAGATATCCCTTGCGTCGCTTAGCCCATTTACCCGTTCGATAACGCCAGTTCGGTGGGCAGGCCAAGACCTGTTCATCGTTGAGGAAACGCTTGATATCGTCCGAGAAATCATCGGCCGATTGGTAGCGGCGCTTGCGATCTTTCTCAAGAGCTTTCAAAACGATCCAATCCAACTCGCGTTTCATCACAAGTGACAAGTGTTTCAAATCCGTCTGCCGAGTCTCAGAAACGGTGGATGCTCGTTTATTCTCGAGAGTACTTATGCGGGTACTTGGGCGCGGTGGCTCGTCCTCGCGAATGACTCTACGGAACTCATCCAAACCCACCTTCTTCAATGTTTCAAGCTCAAAGGGAAGGCCTCCCGTTAGCAATTCGTATAGAACCACCCCAAGCGAATAGACGTCACTACGTGTGTCGACGTCGAAACTGTTCAAATGAGCCTGTTCGGGACTCATGTACAAAGGAGTCCCAATCATCTGAGAGAGACCCGTTACGAGGGTACTATCGCACAAAGACGGATGCATCGACTTTGCGACGCCAAAGTCAATGACTTTCGGTATGGACCGCACATCATCTAATTCCACGAGAATATTGGAGGGCTTCAGATCGCGATGGATAATTCCCTTCTGGTGGGCATGATGAACCGCATCACATACGCTCGTGAATAGTTCCAGCCTTTCCCGCACGCCGAGGTTATGATGATCGCAGTACTCCATCATCGGTTTACCCCGAACCAATTCCATCACGAAATAGGGACTACCTGACGAAGAGGCACCCGCATCCAGCACTTTGGCAATGTTTGGGTGGTTCATGACCGCTAGCGTTTGTCGCTCGGACTCGAACCTGGAAACGACCTGATTGGAATCCATTCCGGGCTTGATTAGTTTGACTGCGACCAATCTGCGGATCGGCTGCTCCTGTTGGGCCAAGTAGACGACCCCCATCCCTCCTTCGCCAAGCAATTCCAGC
>JAYTVM010000528.1:0-3281 GCA_043743995.1 Pirellula sp.
ATGGACTGTTCAACTCGTGAAAGTCGTAGATCGAGAGGCAAGACCAGAATTCCTGCTCCCAAGATGTCGGCTTGAAGAAGTTTTTCGATTGAACCCAAACCGTCGACTTCGGGCTCTGGAAAAGCAGTTGATAAGATACCCATTTCGCTAGCAACGGAACCGATGTCAAGCGAGACGGAATCGAGAACAATTGCCACATTGCAGAGGTCGTTACCAATTCCTAAACAAATGAGTTCGCTGCGAGAGATCTTCAAAAGTGCCACGTCGACTATAGGTGCCTGAAAAACAACTCGAGCCCGTTCAGATGGTGAATTGTCGGCCGGTGTCCAATGCCGTTCGGCTATTGCAATCTCGCTGTCTCCGGCAGTTCCAGCGCATAGACCGGCTCGTGCGAGCATCGCGGTCAAATGTTTCGAAGCATAACCCGATGTATCGTCCAAAATCGCTACGACTGGGATTCGGCCTCCGTTGGGATGCGGATACAGCGATGTGACTATTTCTTCCGCTAGCGTGTCTTGTTCAGCAGGACCACACGGATTGCCCCAATTCAAGAGTCTGTTGCAACTGACTCCGACGACGACACCACCTTGTTCTTCAAGTCGCTTGGATATGTCGAGTGCAATTACTTCTACGTCAGCCACAGGTAGCCGCACTGCATGCACGGCAGCGATTGCTTGAGCTGAAGTATCGGGATGTATCACGCGACTTAAATCGGCAAGCGAATCGCCAGTGTCACTCGTGTCCATATGCGGCAAAGTCAGCCGATTGACAAGCGACACGGCTAGGACTCGGTTGCCTGCAACAGTGACACGAAACACTAGCCCTGATACGAACTTCTCGACCAACACGTCGTTGTCGACCAACTCAGCCTTGTAAAAGGCGGTTTCGACTTGCTCGCGAGTGCGCAAGTCGAGAGAGACTCCGGATCCCGAACCACCGTCAACTGGTTTGATGGCCACTGGTAGCCCCAAATCACAAGCGGCGGACCAAGCTTGTTCCGTTGAATTCACGACGCGACCCAACGGTACTGGAACGCCCGCTTCGGTCAAGAGATACTTGCACATTTGTTTGTCCGAAGACGCCATTTGGGCCACGGCGCTTACGGTATCGGGCTCCATGCCCTGACAGCGATGTTGTTTCGAACCCTGGCCCAAACGTAGAAAGCGGCGGTCCGCAGAAGTGAGAACAGTGGCGGGTATGTTCCGGCTACACGCTGCAGAAATGATTGGTTCCGCTCGCCGGGGCGACGAACAGGATTGCGAACTCAATGCAGGAACGAAGGTGTCCACTCTACAGATGCCATGTTGTGGGTTGCCAAGAGAATCGACATATTCACGCAGCGATTCGATGCGTTGTCCCAATCCCATGGCTGCTCCGAGGGAGGCGAGTAACCAACGCAATTCTTGTACAGAAATCCTAGCTGGGAGACATCCCAGCGGAATCGAAGGCTGATTCCCTTGACTCAAGACAATTCTGGCATCCTGAACGTAGACTCCAGTTCCTCCTGCCAGTAAATGCTCCTCTAGCCCTGCAATACGCTCATTGACAGCGAACCGAATGATTCGCTCGACAGGCAAGTCTGGCGAGAATACTGGATCGTGTTGCTCCGCTTCCAACACAAGTATTCCGTTTGGCGATAGTGCATTGCATAATGCCTGCATGCATTCGCCGAGTATATGGCTCTCGTCAATTTGGGACTCCCTATTTTCCACTGATAAGGATGTAACTCCAAGCCGCGAGTTAGAAGCAATGATGGATGACTCGCGTGCGTTTCTGGCGGATTTCAATGAGTCGATAACGAGGGCTACATCGCATTGATCGTTGCCTAACCCGGCGTGAAATAGCTCTTGAGGCGTAGTCTTCAGAATGGCCGTATCGACCGTTTCGTTTTGGAAGAGCGCGGCGGCTCGTGACTGAGGCGAGTTTCCCTGCGGAACATAACTCCGTCCCGCCACAACGATTTCTTTTTCACAAGCGCTCGCTGCGCGCACTCCGGATTGGGCGAGCAAACGAACGAGATGATTGGTCGCCAAGTTAGACGTCTCACTAACGACTGCCACGACCGGGATACGGCCGTCTTCCCATGGCGCGAACAACATATCGACAATATCTTTTCCGACGGAACGTGGTGACTCAATATACGGGGGCAAGTGCAGCCAAAGGCCAGGGCTAGTATTAATTTCCACAAAAACACCTTCTTGCTCCTCCAAAGGTCGGTCGATGTCGACTGCGACCACGTCGAGGCCAGCAACGTCAATCTGCATAAACTTCGCCGCAGCCACAGCCTGGGAGGCGGTGAGAGGATGGATGCTGTCGGTTACGTCGACTGGCACGCCACCATGCTTGATATAAGGCGGATTGCGTCGCACCAAGACCCTTTGGCCGATCGAAGGAATGGATTCAACCGTCAATCCTTCCGAAGCAAGCACGCTGAGGGCTACGTCATCGAGTTTGAGCTTGAACCAGGGACATGTGCTGCCCTCCTCGCCACGGCGAGGGTCCATGTTTACGCGCTCAACGAGTGCTGCGATCGTCGAAACGCCATCTCCCACGACCTGCGGAGGTTCGATACGCGTAACTGCAGACACGCGATCGCCAACAACAAGCACGCGGTGCTCGACGCCTGGCGCGAATTGCTCGACCAGCACTTTGGAGGCATGCTTGACTGCTTCATTAAACGCCTGCTCTAACTGCTCGCGACAACGAATGTCTAGTGATACGCCTATCCCGACGTCGGTATCGACTGGCTTTATGGCCACCGGCAGTCCCAGCCCCTGTGCCGAAGCCCACGCTTGTTCGACCGTTTCAACCACACAACCCATCGGCACGGGAACGCCGGCCTCCTGAAGTAACTGTTTGCATAGTGGTTTGTCCGTTGATAGCTCGCGGGCCACGCTGCTTACGGTATCAGGTTCCGACGCCCGAAGCCGATGATGCTTCGAACCTTGACCTAAGCGCAGACATCCGATGTAAGGCAGGAATAACTGGGCCGCTGGTATATTGCGTTTCCTAGCAGCGTGAAAGATGTGGAACGTTCCTGCCAGGTTGCGATAATTGGTTAGCGGAAACTGTTCGCAGGACAATTCCAGCAGCCGTTTTAGTAAATCGTCGAGCTGCAGAGGTTTTTCAGTCGACGCCGCCTCGAGCATCGTCAACGCTGCTTCCATAACGGCCTGCCCCAACTCCTCGGTGACGTATTGGACGGCAGCGAAAAACAAATTCGGACTCGATGATTGCTTAACAGCCCCGAATGAGATACGACCTGCCACACGGTTGTGAAT
>JAYTVM010000529.1:0-3278 GCA_043743995.1 Pirellula sp.
TGGCTGCCCGTGGCAGCCAACGGGTCGGAACTTGAGGGCACTGGGAAGGATCGAAGCTAACTTCAAAACTTGTTCACCTGTGAGGCAAGCTCACAAGGGGTCCGTCAAGACTTGTGGCGCATAAACAGGCTTCTAGCCTGTCCTGTCATTTTCCTTTTGACAAGCTGGAAGCCTATCCTACTACGAGATCGGGCGATCCTAAGTGGCGAAAATCATTCCGACGGCAGCGGTTGGTACTCAGGACGGGACAAGAGTGGCCCACCATCTCTGACAGTTACCCCACCGTTGTCAGCGATCGCAAGCAGTCTACTGTCCGGACTAAAGTCCACACCCAAAGCTGCATCTTTCTGCGAATCAATTGTCAGTAACTCGTCACCCGTTTCCATGTCCCAGATTTTGACATTGCCAAGTCCCCGTGAACTAGAATTAGCGCCACCAGCCGAGGCGAGCCTAGATCCTGACGGATTAAATTTCACAGACCATACGCAGCCTGGGTGACCGCGTAGGTTATAGACCATCCGCCAATCCTGAGTGTTCCAGACTCGAATCGACCCAATTTGATCTCCTTTCGCTTGATAATTCCCCATTGCCGCGGCGAGAAACTTGCCATCTGGACTGAACGACAGACACCAAATACCAAGCGAGAAATTTTCTTCAAAGACAGTTCGCGTTGAGAAAAAATCACTTACCCTGATCGCCCCAGTCTCTGTACGTTTCGCCATTTGACCTGAGCCGGCGGCGAAGATCCCTGCGCTCGAACTGAAAGCGACACTTGTCGGCCAAAGTGGCATTGAGATCGATTTCAGAATTTCACTCGTATCTTTGGAGCGAACATTTACAAGTGGTCCCCCTGCGAAACTTCCAGGTCCCCCGAACGCACTTGCGACTAGTGCTTCGTCTTGGCTAATCGCTACGCCAAAGGGTCCTTGAACTTTGGGATCCTTGGGAACTTCGGGCAGCAACACGCTATTGGTATCCAAGTCATAAAGTTGGCCGGAATTCGTACCAGCAATCCAACGACGGTTGGGGGATAATGCGATTCGAGAATATCTGTTCGCTGGTAACATGTGCAGTTTCTCACCCGAGGAAACCGCCCAAACAATAGCGTTGCCGTTACAAACGGAAGCCAGTAGTTGCCCTTCAGAACCGAAGCTTACGCAATTTGCTTGCCCCCCCTGGAAGAACACTCGTTGCTCGCTACCCGGTAGTACCCATAGCAGCACAAGTCCTTCTTCGGTTCCCGCGATTATCTGTGAGCTGTCGGCGCTGAAGGCTACCGAATTCACTCCCCCTGGAGCATAGAGAGTGTGGGCAACGTTGGCGTTTTCAACATTCCAAACGCGAACCACTTGGTCTGATCCGCCCGTTGCAACGTATTTACCATTCGTTGCAATCGCCAAGGAAGTCACTTCAGTGGGAATATCAACCAGTTTCGGTACGAGGATTGATCGAATATTGTGGATGCTCAACGTGCTGGTCGTTTTTGTGCTGTAGTTTACTTCAGCATCACTTCGCAAGCCGGAAGCGTTGGATATTGAGAATATTGTCTTTTTATCGAGAATCTTCGGTGCCTCAAATTCGGATGCATCGCCGAAGGATGCCAAGAAAGTTTCGATCTTCTCCTTTCCCCCTTCGCTCGCTTTTAAATTCATTCGTTCCAACTCACCGCCGGTTTCCGTGTCCCATCTGATGAAGAGATCTTCGCTTGCAGAGACAAGTTGTTTGCTATCGGCGCTGAAGGCAACTTTTCGCACTTCAGTCGAATAGGGTTGCAAGGTATGTACTGTCTTGCGGGAGATCGTGTTCCAAATTCTGAGAGTTCCCTTGCGATCGCCCGACGCAATCCATTGATTGTCTGGACTAAAAGCGACGCTTGATACTAACTTTTCATGTCCCTTCAACTGAAAGAGTTCACCGTAGTACTTTCGCCACAAGTAATTCCATTCGAAGTCTCGCAGGTCTTCCTGTTGTTCCGATTGCGGGATCAAGCTCCGCAACAACTGAACAATCCTGGCGGTTTCGCCATTCCGCTCGGCAATTTGAATCAATGCCATTCGTGACGCGTATAGATATCGCCGCGCTAAAGTCCTTTCGGCATTGACTTCCTGGATGGAGTGTTCCAGTTTCTCTGAAGTTACGGAGAGCTGCTGATTACTAGACACAAGCGTTTGCTTGGCCGCCTCAAGCTGATTATTGCTAACGCGCAACTGGCTATTCGCCGAGTCGAGTTGAGAATTGTAGTAGAGTCCTAGTCCCATTCCCGTCACGGCCAACAGGGCGACCATACTTGAGGCAATGAAGGCTGCCGACATTGGGTGGCGACGAATCCATTTCCCAGTGCGTTCCAATGCGCGGGCTGGGCGTGCAACGATCGGCTCGCCGCTGAGAAATCGTCCAAGATCTTCTTGCAAAAGCTGGGCAGTGCTATAGCGGCGATGGGGCTCTTTTTCCAAACATTTGAGACAAATCGTCTCCAGGTCACGCGGAACGGTTGAATTGAGCGTCCGGGGCGACGCCGCATCGGCGTGAATGACTTGCTCGATGGTCTTGATGACCGATTCAGCCCGAAACGGCGGACGACCGGTCAGGCATTCATACAAAATTGCGCCCAACGAATACACATCACTCGCAGGACCAATCACTTCACGCTTGCATTGCGCCTGTTCGGGAGGCATGTAGCTGGGAGTTCCTAGGATCTGACCCGTTTGAGTTAACCCTTGGTCCCCTTCAACGCGCATGGCCAAACCAAAGTCGGTGATGTGGATTTGATTCGTTCCGTCGACGAGAATATTCGATGGCTTTAAATCGCGGTGCAGAATGCCTTGCTGGTGTGCGTAATGAATTGCTTCGGCCATTTGCCGTACATACGTCGCTGCTGTTCTTGCGGACGGCAAGTTTATCCGCAATTTCGCCGCCAGGTCGTGTCCCTCGATGTAATCCATCGAAAAATAATGCCAGCCCTCGTGTTGTCCGACTTCGTGAATGGGAACGATGCTGGGATGATGCAAACTGGCCGCCGCTTGTGCCTCGGACTTGAATCGCTGGACATCCTGCTCGTTCGCAAGTTGCCCCGAAACAATCATCTTTACAGCCACGATACGTCCGAGCGTGGTTTGCCGTGCCTTGTAGACGACCCCCATCCCGCCACGCGCGACTTCTTCGAGCAATTCGTAATTGCCCACGTAGCTCAGCTTCCGACTAGGCCCAACGGCCTGGAACAAGTCGTCTGTGAACGCCCGAATCGGATCGGCAAGTCGATTCATTTGATCGCGTTGCGC
>JAYTVM010000530.1:0-11288 GCA_043743995.1 Pirellula sp.
CTAGTGGTCCGTCCACTTTGAGTTTACTAGTTGAAGGTGGTGGTTGGTTTGGGCGCGGTTTGGTTGGTGTCGAGACGGAGGAACTCTGGGTAGAGGCGACGAAGTTTGCGACGAGCATCATTCGTTGTGAATTGCCAATTGATCTTGTTCGCCGTTCGATTGCGTTCTTGGTTCCAAGCATTGACTTCCCTTCCAAGTTCTAACGGATCGTCTATACGGCGATCTAAACATTGGCGTGTGAGGACGCTTAACTCACATTCGGCAATGTTTAGCCAGCTACCATGCTTGGGGGTGTAGTGAATCTGCAATCGTTCGGTCAATTGCCGAGCCAGCGTCGGTTCGAAGGCCTCGTAAAACGAAGAGGGGGAGTGGATATTCAAGTTGTCCATGACCAAGATTATCTTTTCAGCATTGGGATAATGTTCGGAAAGCATATCGCGGAGCGCAAAAGCCCAATCCACTTTCGTGCGACGTTCGGTCACCCGAACGTAACGCCATCCGCGAAGCGGTTCGCAAAACATGAATAAGTTGCATGTTCCGAGCCGTTCATACTCGCTATCGATGCGTAAGGGTTGGCCCGGCTTTAACGGCAATGGCTTTCGAACTTCACCAATTAGCTGCTTCGATGCCTCATCCATACAAATCACAGGGAATCGAGGATCGTAGGGGCGTTGGTACACATCTAAAACATCCTCCATGCGCCAAACAAACTCTGCGTCATGTGCTTTCGGTAAACACCAGTGTTGCTTCAACCAAGGCTTAATTTCATTTTTTTTAGAGTCTGCCGAATCGTCTCGGGACTGATCGCATCAACTATCCCGAGCTCAACCACTCTGCTGGCTAGCAATCGTAACGTCCATCTGGCTTGACCTTTGGGGGCTGGGCCGCAACACGTTGCAACAAGCTTCGCTTCCGCTTTGCCGTCGAGCTTCGGTTGACGCGACGGTGTCACTTGTTTTTTTCGATCAATCGCACCGGCGATTCCCTCCTCCATCCATCTACGACGAATATTGAAAACCGTCTTGATGGACACTCCAACCGCTTCTGCGATTTCGGAATCTGTCCAAGCGGGTTCTCGATCGCGCTGATCCGCCTTGAGTAGAATTCTTGCACGAGTCAGTCTTAAAGTAGATGCCTTGCCTCCCTTTAACATCGCTTCAAGTTCGACGCGTTCTTCACTTGACAAGCGAACAATGTATAACTTCTGCATGGTTCCATCCTTGGAATTGTGGTTTGGCTCGACTCCCAAACTACTAACATAGCAAAAGCCGACACACCGGTAAACTCGACTTGGTCAGACCACTAGCCTTCCAACCCGCACGCTAGCGCGTTTCGGCTCGAAGTGAGTGCCATTTGACGATCAAGCCTCGCTCTACGCCTTTACGCTTGTGGCTCGGTCATGCTGAACGGATCGAGGGCGGCGTCTAGCGTTTCTTTTGGCAGGACACTTTGCTCAACACACAATTCCCGAATGGTTTTGCCAGATGCGAATGCTTCTTTGGTCAGTTTCGCAGCCTTCTCGTAGCCGATGTACGGATTGAGACTCGTGACCATGGATAAGCTCTGTTCCACGCCGGCTTCGCAAGCTTCAGGGTTCGCTTCCAAGCCGTCCATGCAGAACTCGATGAAAGCGTTCACGCCATTGGCGAGCAGGGCAACGCTTTCGAGCATCGCATCCCCCATGACCGGCATCATGATGTTCAATTGAAAATTCCCGCCCGAGGCACCGCATAAAGTCATGGTTGTATCGTTGCCCATGACCCGTGCTGTTAGTTGCATCATGCTTTCGCACATGACTGGATTCACTTTGCCTGGCATGATGGAGGAGCCTGGTTGGCGGTCAGGCAAGACGACTTCGTAAAAGCCGCAACGGGGACCCGAGCCAAGCCAACGGATGTTGTTGGCGACATTAAACAAAGTCATGGCGATCGATTTGATCTGGCCGTGCGATTCGACCAAGCCGTCGCGTTGAGCGTTGGCTTCAAAATGGTCTTTGGCTTCGATGAATGGAATTCCGGTCTGTATGGCTAGATTCTCAGAGACCCGTCTTCCGAATTCCGGATGGGTATTGATACCACTACCGACTGCTGTTCCTCCGACTGGTAACTCCAAGACCGCTTTCACCGCCAGCCTTGCACGCTCGATCGATAGTTCGATTTGCCGAGCGAAACCGCCGAATTCTTGTCCCAATCGGAGCGGCGTGGCGTCCATCAAGTGGGTTCGACCGATCTTGATGATCTTGTCCCACGTTTGAGCTTTTTCCCGCATGATCTTCGTGAGACGTTCCAGTTGCGGGATCAAGTTGTTCTGAATTTCACAAGCGGTTGCCACGTGAATGGCCGTTGGAAACGTATCGTTAGTACTCTGTCCCATGTTGACGTGATCGTTGGGGTGAATCGGCTTGATTCTAGAAAAACGGTCACCGCCCATGAGCTCAATCGCTCGATTCGAAATCACTTCGTTGATGTTCATGTTGCTGGACGTGCCGGAGCCTGTTTGAAAAACATCAATTGGAAATTCTCCGTCCATCTTGCCGTCGATAACCTCTTGGCAAGCCGCAAACATGGCTTGAACCTGGTCGTTAGAAAGCGTGTTCTTTCCGGAACGGGTGAGTTTGCCGAGATCGTTATTCGCGATTGCGCAGGCTAGTTTTACGCGGCCCATACCGCGGATAAGGGCTGTTGGCAGTCGCCAACCTGAGATTGGGAAATTCTCCACCGCTCGCTGAGTTTGGGAACTGTAGTAGGCGTTGACGGGGACTTGCACTTCGCCCATTGAATCAACTTCGGTGCGGTAGTTTGTCATAGAAGGGTCGCGTTTCGTTTCCTGAGAAATGGAATGTTAAATGGAGAG
This sequence comes from Pirellula sp., assembly GCA_043743995.1. Lineage (GTDB taxonomy): Bacteria > Planctomycetota > Planctomycetia > Pirellulales > Pirellulaceae > JBKCUI01. Next base: position 2,854 of record JAYTVM010000530.1, read on the forward strand.
CCAACACAAGTACCCACAACAAATACCAGTTATGCACTGACGACGATCAAGCCAAGTTGGACCGTAAAATCGGCCAATTCGACTGGCTCCAGTTCGACGCTCATTGAGTATGAATCCATCGTTAAGCGAACGGAAAGTGTTTCCGAGCAAATGAAATCGTGGTTTTCAAGGATCGCGGTTTGGATGGTCAATTCGTCACTTAACAAAGTCACCTCAATGCGGTCGGTAAAATTACATTGACGTTTCTTTCGCATATCTTGAATCAACCGGATGGCATCCTTGGCGATTCCTTCACGGATCAAGTCTTCCGTCAATTCCGTATTGAGTGCAACGACACATTGTGCTCCCTGCGAAGCGGCCCAACCCGCTTTCGCGTTCATGCGGACTTGGATGTCTTCGTTGTCCAGTTCGATGTTCTTGCCGTCAATCGTCAAAACAATTTTCCCATGCTGGTTCATTTGCTCAAGCAACTTTGCTCCCGAAGCGTTCGCAAGAGCTTGTTTGACTTTAGGGAGCAGGGGACCTACACGCGGTCCGAGTCTTCGGAAGTTAGGCTGAACTGAGTATTCCACAAATGGACTTGCACCACTCGCGTAATGGATTTCTTTGACATTGATTTCTTCGCGTACGATGTCGTCATGCTTTTTCAACCATTCCATATGCAGTTCGTCAGCCAAAGTCACTTCCACTCGGCTCAAAGGTTGACGCACTTTCAACTTCGCTTCCATCCGAGCCGAACGACCAAGCGATGCGATCTCTCGGAGCAATGCCATGCGTTGATTGAGCAAGGGATCTGCCGATGAAAAACTGCCTTCTGGATAGTCGCATAAATGCACGCTCTCGCGGACACCGGCAAGATCACCCTTGAGATGTCGCCATAGCACTTCGGCAATGAAAGGCGTGAACGGGGCAATCAGTTTTGCAATGACGATGAGGCTCTCGTAAAGCGTCCAATACGCGTCGAGCTTTTCTGGCGCCTGTTTGTCAGCGGCCCAATAGCGGGACCGGCTACGGCGAACGTACCAATTGCTCAGTGCATCGACCAACGCATTGAGCGTTTGGCAAGCGCAATAGCTATCGTACTTGTCCATTCGGTCTACGACATCTTTGCATGCAGCTGCTAGTTCGCTCATCATCCAACGATCCAGCTCGCTGCGCTGTTCGATCGGTCGATACGTCGGCGATTGCCCGAACTCAGCTGAATTCAACTGATCCAGTGGATCAACGATGTCAGATGGCCCCTTGAAACCATCGATTTCTGCATAAATGGAAAAGAAGCTGAAAACGTTCCATAATCGCAAAATGAACTCAGGGATGCTGTCCTTGATGGCCCGCTCGCTGTAGAGAATCGAATTCCAAGGTGGCTGGTTTGCGAACAGATACCAACGCAATGCATCCGCGCCGTAGCGATCGAAAATCTCTTGTGGACTGCGGTAGTTGCGGAGCTGCTTCGACATTTTGCCCGTCTTGACCACAAGGTCGCTGCCCAACGCATCCCGAGCTTCCTCTTCGGTGAGGAAGCGTTGCTTGCCATCTTTGCTTTCGTACCATTCGGCCAGCATCAACCCAAGCACGATACAGTTCTTGAACGGATGCGGATACGCGACCTCTTCCTTGTCAAAGAGCATCGTGCTGATCGCCAGTTGGCTGTAAAACCATCCGCGGGTTTGGTCCAACGCTTCACTGATGAAGTCGGCAGGGAATTGGCTATGAAAGGATTCTGCGTTTTGATGCGGATAGCCCCACTGCGCAAAGGGCATGGCGCCGCTGTCGTACCAACAATCGATGACTTCGGTAACGCGACGCATGCGAGCCCCAACCGAAAACGGTGAATCGTAATGAACCGCGTCGATGTACGGTTTGTGTACACGAAGATCGTCCACCAGTTCTGGATTCTTGGCCTTGGCTTGTTCCCAAACTTCCATGCCAGTTACACCAGGTTTGGCGAGCACTTCGTCGTAGCAACCGATAGCCTCCATTTGACCTGTTTCGTCGCACACCCATATCGGTAGCGGTGTACCCCAATAGCGCTCTCGCGACAAAGCCCAATCGACGTTGGACTCAAGGAAATTGCCGAAACGACCGGTTCCGATGTGTTCTGGCAGCCAACCGATTTTCTTGTTGTTTTCCAGCATCGCCTCACGGAACGAGGTGGTTCGGATGAACCAACTTTCGCGAGGATATTGAATGAGCGGATCTTCGCTTGCTCGCCAGCAAAATGGATAGTCGTGCAAGTATTGCTCTTGGTGCCAAAGCTTGCCTTCGTCGCGAAGACGCCGCGTAATGGGTTTGTCGGCATCCTTGACCCAAGTCCCTTCGTACTCAGGAGCTTCGTGGGTGAATCGACCGTTTGGAGCGACCGCACAGAGTAACGGAGGTTGATCCGCAGTTTCGAATCGTGCCTTTTCGCCAACAAGCACTTCGTAATCCGCTTCGCCGAAAGGAGGCGCCATGTGGACAATGCCCGTACCGGAATCGATGGTGACAAAACTTGCATCGACGATGCGCCAGGAGGGTCGTTGCTGGCCACCGCTTTTGAGTTCGGCCAGTTCGCTTGACTGTTGGTGGTAATAAAACGGAAAGGGTGGGATGTATTTCAAATCAATGAGGCCTGACCCCTTTACCGTTTTCTGAACCGTCAGCGTTCGCTTGGTCTTGTCGGCGAGTGATTGCACGAGTGCACTTGCGACGATAATCGTCTCATTGGTCTCGTTATCGGTGCAGTAGGCATATTCCAAGTTCGAGTTGACTGCTGCGAATTGGTTGCTGGGAAGTGTCCATGGAGTTGTGGTCCAGACGACTAGACAGGTATTCTCGACTCCCTCGAGTGGGAAGCGGACATAGACGCTTGGATCAGCGACTTCGCGGTAGCCTTGGCCGACTTCGCCGGCGCTCAGTGCCGTACCACCTTGTGCCCACCACCAGACGATCTTATGACCTCGGTAGAGCAGTCCGCGATCGAAAAAGTTTTTGAGTGACCACCAGACGCTTTCGATGTAGCTTTGATGATAAGTAACATAGGCTTGCGACAGATCGATCCAGAAACCGAGTCGTTCGGTCATGCGTTCCCACTCTTGCATGTATCGCCAAACGCTTTGTTGGCAACGCTGAATGAAGGCTTCGATGCCATAGGCTTCGATTTCTTCTTTGCTGTGGATACCTAGTTCTTTGCAAACTTCGACTTCGACAGGTAGACCGTGCGTATCCCAACCGGCTTTGCGATCACAGCGGTAGCCACGCATGGTTCGATATCGCGGGAACAGATCCTTGATGGCCCGAGTAAGGCAATGGCCAGGGTGGGGCATCCCATTAGCGGTGGGAGGTCCTTCAAAGAAAACGAAGGAGGGAGCATCTTTTCTGAGCTCCAGAGATTTTTCGTAGATGCGATTCTGCTTCCAAAACGTGAGGACATCGTCTTCGAGTTTTGGGAATTTGATGTCCGTCTTGACAGCTTGAAACATGACCTGAAATCGGGGTCGGATGAAAAGGGTCGGCAATACGGGGATTCAAAATCCACGTCGAGCGAAAGGCGTCGCTCCGTGAACGCAAATCATAGACTTTTCATCCCGTTTCGGGTATCGCCGAATGCAGCCTTTCCGTTCTGCGATGTGGCCTTTCAGGTTGGTCGGGGGCTTGTCCCCCACCAACCTTGTTTTGGCGTACTAAGGACCGGCACTCGCGAACCCGTTGCCATTTGGCTTTGCCCGCCTCCGGCGGACAAAGCCAAATGGCACTCACTTTGAACCGCAACGCGCTAGCGTGCGGGCTGCACGGCTAGTAATCACTTGCAAATCCGGCCCTCACGCTAGCGCGTTGAGGCTCAAAATTTGCAAAGTGAGTGCCATTGGGGCAAAGCCGTGGGCAACGGGAGTTGGGGCACCCAATTTTAGTACGCCAAAACGCATCCGTCGGGGGCAAGCCCCGAACGGATGGGCTAGCGATGTCGGAGGTAAGCCCCGAATGGATGGGATAGCGATATCGGAGGTAAGCGCCGAATGGATGGGATAGCGATATTGTCTAACGCTATTGTGTTGTTCGGAACAAAAAAGACTCGATTTAAAGCAGAAAGAAATATCGAAACTGCTATTTGTCGCTCAGCCCAGACCCTGCAAGTCATTGGGTTCCAAGGCAGAGCCCTGGAACAAGTCGGTGCTGATCGGCGAGAAGTGTCGTTAAGCGGGGTTTAACGATGAAAATGCAAGGCCGTAAAAAACAGTATGCTGCCTCACGACGAAGACTGCTGTGCTGCACTGATCCTAATCAATTTCGCCGGCTTCAGGGCCGATCTCTTCTTCCTCGTCGAGGATCCCTGTGTTCCCTAGATCTGCATCGGGCTCCGCCACCAATCCGTCGTCGGCAGGTTCGATTTCGTATTCATCGTCAAGTTCTTCTTCAAAATCGTCGTCGAAATCGTCGTCGAAATCGTCCTCGTCGAAGTCCTCAAAAGGATCCGGATCATCTTCCTCAGGCTCCTCTTTGATTGGTTCTTCCTCGACTTCGTCTTCGTCTTCACCCCAAGAGGCACGAATGGATGCTCGGATCGGGGTTTCAACCTTCAGCGCCATTTCAAACCAATCCTGAAGCGGCTTTCCAAACTCCACGGCTGGCTCAACGGTCCCGATGTCACCTTTGTCGGCGTCCATTGGATCGATATCGAGCACTGTAGTTAGGTCGAGTTCACACGTCGCGCCCGGAAGGAACGGTTGATCCTCAATCGCGCAATCGCCGTCGAACATGTTTTCTATTTGAGACTCTGTGACTAGGTTCACGACAAGCTCCACCAATTGGTGTATCGAAGTGTGTGTGGTTTAAGAACGCTTAGCGTCTCTCGATCCTACCGGGCTGTCAACTACCATTTGGGCTTGTTTTGCAAAGTAGATAAGATGTGCTACGAAGCGTGTATCGACTGTTCTCTTGTCAAGCGGATTATGTGCAATTTTCAACGCGTAAATCCAACTTTTGCGGGCCGGAGTACTATAGAAAGTCATTGATGGTAAGCAGCGTTGCAAGCGGGATTCCAGCGGCCTTAAAAGCTGCTTCCCCTCCTTCGAGGCGATCAATAACTCCCAGCACGCCGATAACCTCTAGTCCAAAGTCTTGAGCCGCGGTGGCTGCCTTCAAAGCACTACCTCCGCTGGTGATAACATCCTCTACGATGACACATGTCATGCCAGGCTTAACCGGTCCCTCCACCAGTTTTCCTGTACCATGCTGCTTGGCTTCTTTGCGAACCATGAACCCTAGCAAATCTTGGTCATGCAGTCCTGAATGAACTACAATCGATGCCGTGATTGGATCCGCTCCGATGGCTAACCCCCCTACGGCGTCTGGAATCATCCCGAAGTGGTTGCTCATAATCAACTCAAGCATCCCAGCGGCGATTTGATTGGAACCCTTAGGGTGAAGTGTAACCATACGGCAATCTAGGTAGTAGGAGGCCTGTTTGCCACTTGCCAGCGTAAACTGCCCAAATTGAAGTGCATGCTCGCGGATAATTGCGATAAGGCTGTTTCGATCGTAGTTCAATTTCATGTTGTGAAGTTCTGAAAAGGGAATTAAGCAATACCATCCTGTTTTTTGGAAAAGTGTAACAATTCTATTGCAAATAGCCCAGTGTAGCGGGTCGAGGCGTTCGCCCCGTACCTCGGCGGTCGACACCGAGACCGGCTAAGGGTCTAAGGGTCTAAGGGGCTAAGGGTAGGCCGTTAAAAATTGGGTGTTGACACGATGTTTTGCGTATCCATTTCACTGGGTAATACCTCCTCTTAGTATCCCGATAGGGATTACCGCAAATAGCTTAGTATCCCGATAGGGATTGCAGAGAGTAGCCGGGGGTCGCCGCGAAGCGGCGCACCCCCGGAGAACGAAAAGACAAGCGAATGACCCTGAAAGGAAAGGGCAAAACCCATCATGCTCGTCACGCCTCAATTCGCGGTTTAGACCCAGGGCGGCGCTTCGCTCTGCCCTGGGCTATATTGCTTAAGCCCGTTGGGCTAAAAACCGCATCGCATCGTAATTTCTATCAAATGGACCGTGTCGCTACTCGCCCCGAATGGACCGCCTGAAACTCCGACCTCCCGCCCCCTAAACTTCGTCGGAAAAGACCTTTTCCTGCTCTGCCTTGTAATACTTCTCATTATCCTTTTCGTAGTACCGGCTGGCGTAATATCGATACCCACCGTACCCGTTGTACCCGTACTTGCCGTAATCGCTGTAATACGACTTCTTGTCCACGCCGTTAACGATCACGCCAAGCACATTCCCATCCACCATTTTCAAAATCTCGATGGCTTTCAGGGAAGCCAATTCGACTCCTCGTCGAATTCTCAGCACGAGAAACACCATGTCGCACATCGTCGACAAGGCCGTCGCATCCGCCACAGGCAACACCGGCGGTGAATCGATAACGACAAAGTCGAATTCGCTCTTCAGGTCCGTAAGCAGTTTCTTGAACCGGACCGACTCAAGGAATTCTGTCGGATTGGACGGATGTCCCCCGGAAGCGATCAGACTCAAGTTTTCGAAGTCCTTGCAAGGTTTAATCAAAGTGTGATAGTCGGCCGATCCAGCTACCATATCCTTCAAGCCAGGCGTCTTCGTTTCGCCGAGGTACACATGGCACCGAGGACGACGCAAGTCGGCATCCACCAACACCGTCTTGTACCCCGCTTGAGCAAAGCAAATCGCCAAATTGGCGGCAGTCGTCGATTTACCATCCCCCGCCGAAGGGCTCGTAACGAGAATCGTCTTGGCGTTGTGCTCCTTGGCTAAAAACAACATGGCCGTTCGACAACTCCGATAAGCTTCATTTGCCGCCGAAGTCTGTTTGTTGGCTGATAAGACTCCGGTCGCTTTGCCAAGAATCTTCCCCTTGCGCTTTTCGATAAAGGGAATTCTTCCAACAACCGGGATACCAAGTTTTTCCTGAATTTCAGAAGGACTTCGAAAGGACATGTCCGCCCAGTCAAGCAGCACGATCATCCCAAATCCGACCAGCGCCCCAAGAAAACCAGCAGTAAGGAGGATCTTGGAAAGACTTGGTTCCACTTGGTAGCCGTTCCCAGGGTTATCGATCACTCGAATCTTGGTCGACGTATAGTTGGTAGCGACTGTGGCTATCTGTGCCAGTCGATCTACAATACCTCGCAATTCTAAGTCTTTATCTTTGATTTCGTTGGTCAGCCTATTTAGCTCGCCGATTTCAACTCCAATCTCCACAGCCTTCTTATCTTCTTCAACTACTTCCGACTCTAGGCCTTCTATCGATTTCTTAAGCCGCTCCGACTCTCGCTTGAGCGACGCGTAATAGATCTTAATCAGTTCCTGGTCATATTTGCTTAGCGACAACGGCGAGCTAATGGCTGCTTTGACAGAGTTATCGTTGTTCGCAATGGAATCGGTTTGAATGCTTACTCGCAACTTTTGTTGTTGTTCGGTCAACGCGGCCAATTGCGTCCCATAAAAGTCGATATCGTTTCGAACGTTTATTACCTCTGGATGTTGCTCGCCGATATCTTTCAACTTCAGTTGCGACCGCTTCAATCGCAAGTCCGATACTTTGGACTCCAAGACAGCGATGCGATCTCCAAGCTGATCAAACAATTTCTGCCGATCATCCTGTTCCTGCTTTATTTCGGATGGTGCAACATCCTGTTCCGGTTTCAACGAAAGGTATTTTGCGGCTTCTATAGCCATCACCTTCAAAAGTTCGCTTCGCTTGTCGGAAGTAATCCTTTGAATGTCGGTCAAGCTGTCGATGCGATTCAAGACCTCACGGTAGCTCCGGTCAATCCCAGCAATTTGGGTTTTCATCTGATCGACACGCAACAAATTCGGGTTCATGAATTGTCCCGTTCGCGGATCGGAACTGATGACCAATTTTTGAATCAGCTCCGCATGCCTTTTTTCCGCTTTCGATTTTTCATCCACAATCCTATCTTGAAACTTGGCGATCAACTCGATCGACTCCTTGCCGACGGCGGCCGTGTCCTCATTGATAATTTTTTGATAAGCCGTCACTACCGTGTTGAGAATTGTCGGTAGATCTTCCGGATCCGGCCCTTTGGCCGTCAACACCAGAGTATCAGACGCCGCGGTAACCGATGCTGCGGTTAGGCTTCCCTTCAATTGAGACAGCGGATAGGGATTGCCATAAAACGTCTTCAATTGACTTAAGTTGCCTTCCTCAATGGCATTGTTCAGCACCACTTGGCTTAGCAGCAAGTTCTGGTGTTTTCCAATCGATTCGGGTTGAACCACATATTCGCCGTTGAAGATGGTTGGCGGCGATTGCGTCCAAATCATCAACTTCAGGCTAGAAGCATAAATAGGTGTTTGCTTGGTGTAGTAAAGGTATCCGAGGAGCAAACCCGCGATGACAAACGGGAGCATAATCCATTTGCGGCGAACCAAAGCGCCGAAGAAGTCGTAGCCTT
>JAYTVM010000531.1:0-43111 GCA_043743995.1 Pirellula sp.
AACTCCAAGCCTGGCAGTAATTCTAGCAACTCTTCGACCGTGTGGTCGCTCGCATTTTTGATCCAGTAGGCCCACTGCTCCAGAATACTCGCTCCTCGAACTTCGATTGCCCCTCCATTGTACTTGGCAAGCTCGACTGTGTGAATCTCAATCGAATCTTCCAAAACCATCCCGCTCTCACGTTCAACCAACTGAAATTGGTGATGAAGTTGCTCGTCTTTCCACAAATTCCTCATCAACAAGCAGATCGAATACGTCGCTTTAAGATCGCTGTACCCCTGGCCAACACGTAGCTGATCGGTGTACGCCTCGCACGCGTAAAAGACAGCCCGCTTGGCGAAACTGGACTGGACTACGATCTGAACTTCGATAACAAACACCCGCCCTCGTTGGTCGGTCGCCTTCACATCCACACACACCAGCTTGTCCGTCTCGAAGTCTTTCATGCCGAACGGATTGAGATACTCGACCGAAACGACCGGGTGCGGCAACTGCAGCACAGCATTCAGTAGGCTGATCAGACAGATCTCGTTTCCTGGTTTGCCGAAGATCTTGCGAAACGCAAAATCAATCCAAGCACGAATTCCAATCTTCATCGACATCGCTCATCCATCCAACTTGGCAATCCACAGCACTCAAATCCCAACTGGCGGTATTTTAGCAGAAACGGCCCAGGTATCGCATCTATCCCGCTAAGCCCAAAATCGGCATTCGGGCAACACTGCCGTCGATCCGACCTTCGATACGGACGCTACTGCAAAACTCATCATGGAGGCGGCCAAAGGAATCAAGGAAAAAGCAGAACATGTGCCTCCGCAAGTCTACATGGACAGCGTCGTCGAGAACATAAACGCGGACGTTACCACTTTGATCGAAGCCAACACCATCCGACGAGTCCTTGCCCAAGTCGATATCCACTTTTCGAACAGCATGATCGAAAGCTGGTGGCGACAACTAAAACACCAGTGGTTGTTCCTGAACGCGCTCGACTCCATCGCAACGGTGCGCAAACTGGTCGAATTCTACGTCCAACAACACAACGAGCATGTACCTCACTCCTACGGTAGCAGCAATTCCATCGAACACCTCCTAACCAAACTTCGCATAGAGGAAATTTAATCCACCTTCGACCGTTCGTTGCAAATACCGAACTGTTTCGCGGTCCGCTCTGACATTGATTTTTCGAGCAAAAGATGGAATTTTCGTTGCTGGACGAGAGCAAATTTAGGTTCCAAAACAGTCGAAAATTGGCAGCACCTGCAATCATCGCTTCGATGATCGCGCCGATAACGACGTTTTCGTCAGCATGTCGAGAACTCGAACACCTTTCTTCAGAATGTCCTGGGAGGTTGGGCGCCATCGGCTTCGATAGAGCGATGATTTGTTATCGAATAATTGGCTCGGTGGTTTTACATCGAGCAGTTCGAACCATCAACATAACAAGGCGAGTACTCGTTTCGCCGGAAGAGACCGTTAGTCTTCGGTCGTTGCGGCTGACCGGCGATTTAGAGCATGGTGCACTTAGGTGCACCACCTTGCTAATTCAATCAAAGAGGCCTGACCCCTTTTCCTTCCCCAATCAAAGAGGCCTGACCCCTTTTCCTTCCCTCCGATGCGTAAGTCTTATTGTCGCTACATTGTGCGCGAAACTATTTGCACGCCCAATGCAAAAAGGCTCGCTGGAAAACTTCGACTCCTTTTTCGAGTTGCTCAAAACTGATCCACTCGTCGCTTCGATGTGCCTGTTGTATGTCACCCGGACCGCATATCATCATTCGCTTCAAGCGTTGTAGTATGCCTGCGTCGGTCGCGAAACAGACACTTCGTGATTCCTTTTCACCAACCAGGGTTAGCATTTCACTTATCCAACTCGAATCCTTGGGCACTTGCCACGGATCGACAGCCTCCTTCATTTCCATTTCTAATGCATGTTTGTCACACAAGCTCTGGATGGCTTCCAGCAAAGGTACGTGATCCACGTTGGGCATGGTCCGCAGAAAGATGTTTGCTTGGGCTAGCGACGTCGTTACATTGACTGCTTCGGGCTCGTTGATAATGGTCATGTTCCATGAAAGCGTCGGTGGATCGAAGTCACTGTTTCTGTACGTAGGGTTGGATTCACTTTCCTTTCTAATCGCCAGGAGCTCAGCTAACGCAGGAATCAATTGGTAGTTCGCGTTGATACCCGCATTCGTACTGGTGTGGGCGCTCTTGCCACGTGCCCGAACGGACAATCGCTGGGCACCCTTGTGCGCATGGAAGACGCCCAACTGGGTTGGCTCTCCGACTATGCCTACCGTATCTCCTTGGACCATTTCCTCAAAGGTTTTGGATTTTGCGTTGACGAGTTGGGCTCCCATCATTCCAGCTTCCTCGTCGCTGGTAACTACAAAGTAGATGGGTCTTTTCTGTGAGGACGGTTCGATAGTATTTGCCGCTTGGAGAGCGCAGGCTAGTGACCCCTTCATGTCACAAGTCCCTCGCCCATAGAGCCTGAGCCCCTGTTCCTTGGGTTCAAAAGCGCCGCAGAAATCCACGGACCAATCTTCGGCTGACACTACGTCCGTATGTGCCAAATAAGCGACTCCGCCAAGGCCCTCGCCTCGCTTGGCAACGAGACTCACCTTGTTCTTACCTTTGCTATCGACGTAACTATGCCATTCTACTTCGAATTGCAAGCCGTCCAATTGATCGGCCACGAATTGGCTAACCGCTTCGTTGCTTACGTCACTAACCGATGGAAAAGTTACCAAATCCTTGGTCAAATGCAGTATTTTCTCTAAATTACGCCCATTCATCGATTGGTTCTTCTGTTGCTAAACTGTCCGGCTTAAGCGGTTTAGAGTATTCTAGTGGAGTCGTTAACTCGCTGTGATGTACGCCCATTCGTTTTTTGTTGAAAGGTTAAGTGAATTCGATGCTCAATGATATGCGCCAGGTGATTTCTTTGATCCTCGGTGGTGGTCGCGGAACTCGACTTTTTCCTCTCACCAAGATTCGCGCCAAACCCGCCGTCCCTCTCGCGGGCAAGTATCGACTCATCGACATTCCTATCAGCAACTGCCTGCACAGTGGGATCAATCGTATTTACGTCGTTACCCAATTTTTGAGCGTTTCCCTTCACCAGCATATCCGCCAAACGTATCGTTTTGACAATTTCAACGGTGGCTTTGTCGAGCTTTTGGCTGCTCAGCAAACGATGGAGGGGGGGACGGAATGGTATGAGGGTACTGCCGACGCTGTTCGCAAGAACCTACGCTACTTCGATCAGAACGATTGCAAGTACGTCCTCATATTGAGCGGGGATCAGCTCTATCATATGGACTACTCCAAGATGCTTGAGACCCATATCAAAGCAAACGCCGACGTAACCATCGCCGCTATCCCCGTTCACCGTTCCGCCGCCCATGCGCTTGGCGTTATGCGTTGTGACGATACCGGTCGTGTCACCGGCTTTCTTGAGAAACCAAAGACCGACGATGAAATCAATATGGTTTCAACCAGTCCAGCTTGGATCGACGCTCGTGGGATTCCTTCCCAAGGCCGTGATTGTTTGGCTAGCATGGGCTTGTATATTTTCAATAAGGAGCTGCTTTTCGACATTCTCAACAAGACCAACTACAGCGACTTCGGCAAAGAAGTATTTCCCGCCGCCATTCGCTCTCGCAAGGTCCAAGTGCACTTGTTCGATGATTATTGGGAAGACATCGGCACGATCCGGGCTTTTTACGATGCCAACTTGTCCCTCACGAAAAACAATCCCCCTTTCGATTTGTTCTCAGCGGATCGCCCTGTCTATTCTCGAGCTCGCTTCTTACCGCCCTCCGTGGTCGAGGGGGCAACCATCACCAGCTCACTGCTGGCCGACGGCTGCCGCATAGGCAAAGGGACCAAAATCGAAAACAGCGTGATCGGACTCCGATGTGTCATCGGTGAGGGTGTCACGATCAAGAACAGCATCATCATGGGTGCCGATTACATGGAAACCGAACAGGAATTGGCCAAGATCAAAGCCGAAGGGAATGTCCCCGTTGGAATAGGCTCTGGAAGCCTCATAGACGGCGCCATACTCGACAAGAATTGCCGCATTGGCCGCCACGTCCAAGTCATCAATCGATTGACGGTAAGCGATTCTGATCAGTATGAACCGTGCTACGTTCGAGATGGCATCGCTATCGTTACCAAGGATGCTACTTTGAACGACGGTTGGACAATGTCCTAAGGCGATTGTGTGGCACGCCCAAAGCGATTAGCGATGGGCGTGGCAAATGACTCTAGCTAGCGATTCACCACGCCCTTCGTACCTCAGAGCGTGCCACACAGTTTATAGGTAGATTTCAAACTGCCCTCTCCTTAAAAGCTAAATAGAACTATTTATTTGTTGTTGTTGTAAAGGGAGACGTTTTTCTGTCAGCTAGTCGAATAAAAACGAGGAAAAGACAAGGAAAACGTAGAACGAACGGGAGTGAACCCAAAGTGGAAAAAACGTTGCTGAGTCGAAGCAAAGCCTCAACCAGGATGTTCAAAAAGCAGCCAGTTGTGAACACGAAAAAGTTCGATGTTGGTAACGGGGATTATGAATAACGCGACTCACAAGGAAATAGACAACTTATCCACGCAAGAAAGGCCCAGAACAATTGGAGCGGTCGCTTTCGACATGGATGGGTTGATGTTGAACACGGAAGACCTCTATGGTCAAGTAGGGAATCTCTTGATGCAGCGTAGAGGCAAAACGTACCGAGATGAGGTAAGGCAACAAATGATAGGTTTGCCAGCTGCAGAAGCGTTTGGGGTGTTGATACGCGAAGAAGGGCTGTCGGAGTCCTGGCAAGACTTGCAAAGCGAAACCGATGAGATCTTCGATACGATCTTGCCCACTCAGTTAGCAGTCATGCATGGTCTAAGCGATTTGATGGACTACTTGGACAAACTAGGCTTGCCCCGTTGCGTTGCAACCAGTTCCACGCAGAGTTTCGCCAGGAAAGCATTGGCGATGGTAGGAATGCTTGAGCGAGTTGATTTCGTAATAACGGCGGAAGATGTTTCCAGAGGAAAACCCAATCCAGATATCTATTTGGCAGCAGCTAGCAGGATGTCAGTGCCGGTCGAGAACATGTTGGTTTTAGAAGACAGCCCTACGGGTACGCAAGCCGGGGTAACAGCCATGGCATATGTGGTTTCCGTCCCGAATGAACACACCAAGCATGGCAGCTTCGAAGGGTGCCAATGGATAGCCAATACGTTGCGAGACGAACGCATCTACACGCTGTTAAAAAAAGACTAGCTTTGTAAATTTTGAGCCTCAATGCGCTAGCATGAGGGCCGGACTTGCAGGTTATTACTAGCCTTCCAGCCCGCACGGGGGCTGTTGATTTAATCGTTTAACAGCAATACCGTTCAGTTATTTGTTTAACAGTCAGCCGCAGCCGTACTCGATACTACTAACGTACGCCTACGGCTAACGGTTAAACGAAATGAGTCCATGTAATCACTAAATCAACAGCCAGCACGCTAGTTAGCGTGGCAGCGGCTCAAAGTGAGAGCCATTTGGCTTCACGCCAGGGGTTATGACGTGGCAATTGCGCGTTGCGGCACTGGCTAGTTTACGGCTAGTTCGCCTGGCGCCTTGGTCTGGCGACGTCGTTCGTTTTCTCTCAAGTAGATTTTCCGCATGCGAATGACGTTCGGTGTTACCTCGACCAATTCGTCGTCCTCGATATATTCCAAGGCCGCTTCCAAGAACAACTGGCGATGAGGCTTGAGGATGATATTTTCATCGCTGCCAGCAGCCCGAACGTTGGTGAGCTTCTTTTCCTTGGTTGGGTTAACGACCAAGTCATTGTCCCGAGCGTTTTCACCGACGATCATGCCTTCGTAAACGTCGTCGCCAGGACCCACGAACAGCTCAGCCCGATCTTGCAGGGCGAATAGCGTGTACGGAATGGCTTTTCCAGGAACCATCGAAACCAAGACGCCGTTTTGACGATGGGGCAGCTCGGCCTCAACAGGCTTGTAACCGGAAAAACGATGGTGGATGATGGCTGTGCCTTGGGTGGCATTGAGCATTTTGGTTCGCACGCCGATCAACCCACGTGCTGGAATTGAGAATCTAAGCAGAGTGTACTCGCCGCGAGGGGTGAGTTCCTCAAGGATGCCGCGTCGATTACCGACCATTTCCATGATCGGTCCCATTTTTTCGGTGGGAACTTCGATGTTCAATACTTCATACGGTTCTTGCAGCTCACCATCGATGTTCTTAAGAACCACTCTTGGCTTGCTAACGCTCATCTCGAATCCTTCACGTCGCATGGTTTCGATAAGAATCGAAAGGTGGAGCACACCCCGTCCGCAAACGGCAAAGGCTTCGGTGCCTTCGACAGGACGAACACGCAAAGCGACGTTCCGTTCGAGTTCTTTTTCCAAACGGGTCCGAAGTTGGCGAGTCGTAACGTATTTTCCATCTTTGCCCGCCAGCGGCGAGGTATTGATGCTAAATATCATTTCCAATGTAGGTTCGTCCACTCGCAATCGTGGTAGGGGACGTACTTCGCCACGATTGCAAATGGTGTCACCGATTTCAATGTTCTCGATACCGACTACAGCCACGATGTCACCGGCGGTCGCCTGTTCGATGTCGATGCGACCAAGTTTGTCGAACATCTGCAAGTTGGCAATTTGCGCAGGGGCGATTTTTCCTTCGTCCTTTGCCAAGTCGACCAATTGACCCTTGGTCATGGTACCGGACTGAATTCGACCGATCGCTATGCGGCCCACATAATCGGACCAATCCAGATTGGTTACCAAGAGCTGCAGGGGTGCTTCCGGTTCCACCTCTGGACCAGGGATTTTTTCCAAGAGCATATCCAAAAGTGGAGCCATGCTATCGCCATGCGAATGCCAATCGAGCGTGGCGTAACCGTTTCGGCCCGAAGCGAAAACCACATCGAAGTGATCCATGAAGTGTTCGCCACCCAGATCCACCAGCAACATTAATGCTTCTTCGACGACGGCATCGCATCGCGCATCGGGACGGTCGATTTTGTTGATGACCACGATTGGCTTGACGCCAGCCTCGAGAGCTTTGGAGAGAACGAACCGCGTCTGAGGCATCGGCCCCTCAGCAGCATCCATCAATACCAGCGCTCCGTCCGCCATGCGAACGACCCGTTCCACTTCTCCGCCGAAATCCGCGTGACCAGGGGTATCGATCAAATTGATTTTGACCCCTTTGTACTCAATGGCAATATTCTTGGAGAGAATGGTGATACCGCGTTCTTTTTCCAAGTCATTGCTATCTAAAATACAAGTGCCTTGCAGTTGCGATTCGCGATATTGACCGCTTTGTTTGAGCAAGCAGTCGACCATGGTAGTCTTGCCGTGGTCGACGTGAGCGATGATGACGATGTTTCGGATGTCGTTGCGACGCATTGGAATATTCAGTGGTAAAGGTGTTGCCGAAGTGAGGAAGCACACGACCGCGGTTTAGGTTTCGTCACTAGCTCGGAAGCTGCCTACGAGTGTTGGCGTGTAAGCACAAAGTTCATTCGGCTGGAAGTAAAGCGCCAATTCGCGAGTTGCGGATTCTTCACTGTCAGAGGCGTGGACCAAGTTCATTTGGCGCGAACTGGAGAAATCGCCGCGAATCGTTCCAGGTGCAGCTTTGAGACCGCTGGTTGCGCCTAGCATGTCTCGAACCACACGAATCGCTTCAAGCCCCTCGAGCGCTAGGGCGACAATGGGCGATGACGTGATGAACTCTTCCAAATTGGGATAAAATGGTTTGGAAACGTGTTCTGCGTAGTGCTGTTTGGACAGAGCTGGTGAGACTCGCAACATTTTCATGGCGATGATGTTCAGCCCTTTGTTTTCGAATCGGCCGATAATTTCGCCGATCAAACGACGTTCAACGCAATCTGGTTTGAGGAGTACAAGAGTCTTTTGCATGATTTACCTGGATGATGACACTTCGAATGGCTTGCTGCGCGACCCGCAACTTGCGTACGGCAATTCCCAGATGGTAATTCCGAAATGGTCCCAGGGTGGAGACTTGACAACAAGAACGAGACGGCCGACCGACAGAATCAAATTCTCTCGATTTTCGCTTTTTTGGCTAGATCAAAACCGTTAATGTTGGAAAGAGTCGATCGGGGCAAAACGCGGAATTGCCAGCAATTTGATTGACGGAACGAAGACGCTGAACTAGATCAGACTCGTCCAGGACAGTGTGGTTGAAGATAACGCGACTAGACAGACTTAGCGTGAATTAAGGCACCGATACGGAGCGGGGGAGCGGGGAGCGTTTGGTGTGCTGGAGGGGTGGTCCCCCTCGCGATCCCCGCGATCCCCGGCAAAATGTCCGGATTGCTGTTGCCCTGCAAATTCAGAATCGAAACAATCAATAGGTCCCGCAGTTCTAATGAGTTGTTTGAGTTTGAGGCAATGATAATGACAGTCAACAAATGGCAAGTGCATATTGCAACCGTCCTCTTTTTGATGGGTGCCCCTTCGCTCCTTGGTCAGGATTTTTTGAAGCAGCTCGAAGCCAAGTTGTTTCAAAAACAACAAGAGTCCAAGGGCAAGGAGCAACCACCTAGCTCAAAACCGCCGGGAAATGAATCGAGCACGGTGAAGGAATCAAGTCGGCAGGAAACCAGTCAGGCACCTTTCGAATTTCCGAGCGTTCTCGAACCAGAAGGGGTGCCAACCCCAGGGTTACTAAAGCCGACGACGGAAAGCGAACCGCTTGAATTACCGGCTCCAAAAGCGGATCCGAAAGCTCCGTCCGTCAAAAGATCGACCAAGTCGGCACCTGCGCCTTCCGACAATTCGGCCTCGAAAGCAAGTCGTCCCGTTCCCTCGCCATTCCCCCGAGTTCCCGCCAACACCAATACTCAAACCGTGCCGGGTGGCGGATTCCTTGGGTTGGAGGTGGAATCGATTCCCGGTGGCGGCTTTGGATTGACCGTGGTGCAAGTGACTCCAGATTCCCCGGCTTGGAAGGCAGGGTTTCGAAACGGAGACAAGATCATTGGGGTTTCTGGACAAGCAGTCTCCACCACGGACGCATTTGCAGAACAGTTGTCGCGATTCGCTCCAGGAGCTCCGGTCAAGTTTTTGGTGGACCGTCGAGGAAAAACCGCCAACCTCGTTGCCGTCCTGCAGGATCGGGCCATTGCCGGACAGATTCATGGGATGCGTCCTGGCACGGCTCTTGAATTGGAACCGGGCCTCAGACCAGCCGAAGCTAGCCGAGTGGGGCAAGCGTATTTTGGCGTCAACGTTAGCGACATGTCGGATGCGTATCGACGCCAATTCGGCATTCCAGCGTATCGTGGCGCATCGGTAACCGAAGTGGTCCCGAACTCGCCCGCGCATTCCGCGGGTCTCAAGCCGGGTGACTGCATTGTGGAAATCGAGGGTGCGACGGTCCAGTCCGCGGAAACGGTTTTCGAGACGATCCTTCGTTCGAAGCCAGGCCAAGTCATATCGTTCTCATTCTATCGAGGTCGTCTGTTGAACAGCGCCAGCGTACCGCTAGGTTCGGATGTGGAAACCTCCGGCCGATCCCCATCGAACATCGCTCCTGAGATGCTTACACCCGAGTACGTCGCCAGTTTGCAAGGGGAATTGGAACGTGTTCATTCCGAGTTGTCCGAAACCAAAGCTCGTCTGCAACAACTCGAAGCTCGCTTGCAGCGCATGGAAAACAACCGCTAGAGGTCCGTCTATGCTAGATTTGGAGGTAGCGGAACTCGCCAAGAGTTTCGATGGTTAGCAAGTCCCATGAAAAATCAGAGAAGCGCGGAATTCTCATGAGCTTCAGCTACGTTATACTGGGTTGCTAGTGCTTTGTTCCAGCTTAATTTTAGGTTAGCAGGATTCGCAAGAATTCAGTGGAAGGCTCCAAAATCCAAAGTCTGGCGACTTCGGCTACCAGTAGCCAACCCTAGTTCTTAGCCGTCACAATGCGCTACTAGGGTCCGCTCTGCCTCCCTCCTTTCCATCGATTGACCTACCCTTATGTTTTTGAAATTCAAAATCTTCCTTATCTGCGTAGTCCCTTTTTTAACTTTTGCCCTTATAGGATCCACACCGGCCTTTCCCGATGAACACTACTCAGAAAATCCTGGTACCGTAGGCAACGGCAACTTCGTTATTGGGCCAGAATACTCGATCGATCCGGATCTAACGGACCGAGGAAATCCCAAAGGAAAACTCTTCCAGTTCAGCATGCCGTTGGCAGACAGCAAAATATTCCGCGGAGACGATGCCACGCTTGAACCGAAGAAGACCGTGCGCAAAGAGCGGAAGATTTCTGTCTACATCCCTGCCGCGTACAAAGATGGTACGCAAGCGCCAATTTTAGTCATGCATGACGGACCGAGTAACCTCAACCTAGTACGCAACGCCCTGGACAATTTGACCACTGCAACCAACGTGGATCGCAAGTTGCCTGCGTTCATCGCAATCGCTGTTGAAAACGGTGGTGATGACAGCAAAGGAAGCCAACGCGGTCTGGAATACGATACGATGTCCGATCGTCTGGCTCGATTCATCAACGACGAAGTGTTGCCGGCGGTGCTGAGCAATACGGAGATCAAGGCTGCGTACCCAAAGATTGCGTTCACCTCGAATCCTTGGGGCAAGGCTGCGATGGGTTGCAGTTCCGGTGGTGCAGCCGCCCTCACCATGGGCTGGTTTCGCCCGGACCTCTATCGGAGATTGATTACTTACTCGGGGACCTTTGTCGATCAGCAAGACGATGATGCGCCAGACGAAGCGAAGTTCCCACTCGGTGCGTGGGAATACCATTCCAGCATGAAACTGATTGAAACCAGTGAGAAGAAACCGTTGCGTATCTTCACCCACGTTTCGGAGAACGACAACCGGGCCAAGGATCCCGAAGAAACGTATCATAATTGGGTCATGGCCAACGAACGTACTGCAGCGGCTCTCAAGGCCAAAGGCTACGACTACCGTTACGTGTTCAGCAAGGCGACCAAGCACTGCGACCAAAAAGTCTTCCAGCAAACACTAGCAGACACGCTTGTTTGGACATGGCGAGGCTACCACGCAGAGTGAGCCAAACATCCAATAAATTCCAGTGGGATGACCCCTTCCTTTTGGAGGAACTGCTCTCTGACGAAGAGAAAATGATCCGGGACATTGCGCGCGACTATGCCCAAGATAAACTGATGCCTCGTATCCTCAAGGCTTATGCAGAGGAGATCACGCATCGGGAAATATTTAATGAAATGGGGGAGATTGGTCTGCTTGGGGCGACCTTGGACGAAGCTTACGGCGGACCGGGCGCTTCCTATGTCGCCTATGGGTTAATCGCCCGCGAAGTGGAACGTGTCGATAGCGGTTACCGTTCGATGATGAGTGTGCAGTCCTCGCTCGTGATTCATCCGATCGAAGCCTTTGGAACGGACGAGCAAAAACAAAAATATTTACCTAAGCTGGTAACGGGCGAATGGGTTGGTTGTTTCGGATTGACGGAAGCCGATGCGGGTTCGGATCCCGGTGCAATGCGCACGGTCGCCGAAAAAACGGGGAGTGGTTATCGCCTTAAAGGCTCGAAGATGTGGATTTCCAATTCACCGATCGCCGATGTCTTCGTGGTTTGGGCAAAGTCAGAAGCCCATGAAGGGGCTATCAAGGGCTTCGTTTTGGAAAGAGGCATGAAGGGGTTATCGGCCCCGAAAATCCATGGAAAACTGTCACTCCGAGCCTCCGTCACCGGTGAAATCGTGATGGACGGAGTGGAGGTCGGCGAAGAACATCTCTTGCCGAAAGTTTCAGGTCTTAAGGGACCGTTTTCGTGTTTGAATCGTGCTCGCTACGGGATTTCATGGGGAGTCATGGGGGCCGCCGAAGATTGTTGGTTCCGTGCCCGACAATATGGTTTAGACCGCAACCAATTCAATCGGCCGCTGGCCCAGACCCAATTGTTTCAGAAAAAACTTGCCGACATGCAAACAGATATAACCCTTGGGCTCTTGGCGTCATGGCGTGTTGGACGCTTGTTCGACGCGAATAAAATGGCCCCGGAGATGATTTCGCTTATCAAACGCAACAATTGTTCCAAATCGCTAAACATAGCCCGCATGGCGCGCGACATGCATGGCGGCAACGGCATTCACGAAGAGTATCATGTCATGCGTCACTCGCAAAATCTTGAGGCGGTTAATACTTATGAAGGCACCGAAGATGTGCATTCGCTTATCCTCGGTCGTGCCCAAACTGGGCTTCAGGCGTTTGGGCCGTAAGCCGTGAGCATGCAACAGAAACCTTTGAACGGCGTGCGCGTCCTTGAAATGGCTCGCATTTTGGCTGGGCCGTGGTGTGGGCAAATCTTGGCAGATCTTGGAGCCGAGGTCCTCAAGATCGAACGCCCAGAAGTCGGCGACGATACCCGTCTCTGGGGTCCACCTTTTGTCACCGATGCTAAGGGAGAAACATGGGGCGCAGCCTATTTTCATGCCACCAACCGAGGAAAAAAATCGGTTTGCGTCGATTTTAAAACCATCGAAGGCCAAGCGGTATTGAAAGCCCTGGCCTCGGAAGCGGATGTGCTGATCGAGAACTACAAAGTGGGTGATTTGAAACGCTATGGTTTGGACTATGAGGCTCTCAAGTCCGAGAATCCACGCTTGATCTATGCGTCGATTACGGGCTTCGGTCAAGACGGGCCTTATGCCAAACGCGCAGGCTACGACTTCATTCTTCAAGGCATGTCTGGCTTGATGGACATTACGGGTGAGCCGGACGGCCAACCGCAAAAAGTTGGCGCGGCGGTGGTCGATCTATTCACGGGCGTCTATACGTCTACCGCCATATTGGCTGCCCTCTATCGACGCACTTCTACCGGTTCCGGTGCCTATATTGACATGTCCCTTTACGACGTAGCGACAGCCACCTTAGCCAATCAGGGCATGAACTACTTAGTCTCGGGGAAATCGCCGACGCGGCTCGGCAACGCCCATCCCAATATTGCCCCGTATCAAGTGTTTGCGGTGAAGGACGGCTACATCATTATTGCGGTTGGCAATGATCGCCAATTCCAAGATCTCTGTTTAGTCCTAGCGGCAGACGTATGTGCGAAGGATCCCGAGTTTCAAACGAATACCTTGCGGGTTCAATCGCGAGCACGTTTAACCGAAGTCCTTAGCCCAATCCTTTTGCATTGGACGCGGTCGGAGCTCTTGGCGGCGCTGGAACAAAAGGCTGTGCCAGCCGGGCCGATCAACTCAGTAGAGGATGTCTTTGCAGATCCGCAAATCGTCCATCGAGCCATGTGCCGTGAATTGGTTGGTGTCGACGGTGCCGTAGTGAAAACGATAGCCTCACCAATGGTGATCGACGGTGTGCGACAATCGAGTGATCAGGCTAGCCCGAAACTAGGGTCATCCAGCCCAATATTTAGGAAACACAATCCCAACCAAGTTACAAAAGATACTAGATGAACGAAAACCAAGCAACGCGGAGCGGAGGTCAAGTCCTAGTGGATCAATTGCTGATCCAGGGAGTTGAACGCATAACATGCGTGCCGGGCGAGAGTTTTCTAGCAGCGCTCGATGCCATGGTCGACGTCGACATCGATGTGCTCATTTGCCGTCACGAAGGGGGCGCGGCCATGATGGCCGAAGCCTACGGGAAATTAACGCCTAAGCCAGGAATTTGCTTTGTTACCCGCGGCCCAGGTGCAACCAATGCCGCCCACGGCGTGCACATCGCCGCCCATGATTCCACCCCGATGATCCTATTCATCGGTCAAGCAGAACGGGGCGTCTTGGGCCGCGAAGGTTTTCAGGAAATAGACTACAAGCAATTGTTCGGAGGCCTCGCGAAATGGGTTGTTGAAATCGATCGAGCGGAACGTATTCCTGAGCTGATTGCCCGGGCCTTTCGAACGGCGACCCAAGGTCGCCCTGGCCCTGTGGTCGTATCCCTACCAGAAGATATGTTGACCGAAATGGTACGGTGCGTCGACGCGCCTAAAATTTTCCCGGTGGTTACCGCTCCGTGTGTCGATGACCTTGCATGTCTATCGAAATATTTGTCGAATGCAAAATCACCCTTCGTTGTCCTGGGTGGTTCGGGCTGGGATGAAGCAGGCTATGAGGCTATCCATGATTTTGCCACTCGGTTCCAACTGGCTGTAGCGACATCGTTTCGGCGCACGCACTTGTTCAACGCCTACCATCCGTCCTTCGCTGGCGATTTGGGCTTTGGCATTAATCCAGCTCTTGCCAAACGCGTCAAAGAGTCCGATCTCGTTATCTTGATCGGGGCGCGGCTCAGCGAGGTGCCATCCTCGTCCTATACATTATTGGATATTCCAAAACCGAACCAGACTCTTGTTCACGTCTATCCTGATCCTGATGAGCTTGGTCGCGTCTATCAACCAGATCTTGCCATTGTTGCCGCGTCTAATGCCATGGCGAAGGCGTTCAGAGACTTGGCGCCACCGCTGAACATACCCTGGAAAGATCAGACCAAGAAGGCACACCAGGAGTACTTGGAATGGACCGAAACCCCAAAAGCGGTGCCAGGACCATTTCAATATGGTGAAGTCATCGTCTGGCTGAGAGAAAGGATGCCGCGCGACACCATCGTCTGCAATGGAGCAGGCAACTACGCGATATGGGTGCACCGTTATTGGCGTCATCAAGCGTTGGGTACACAGTTGGCACCCACGTCTGGCTCGGTCGGCTACAGCGTGCCCGTTGGAGTTATGGCCAAGCGTCAGTTTCCTGACAAGCCGGTGGTTGTCTTTTCGGGCGATGGCTGTTTTCTAATGCAAGGGCAAGAGTTTGCGGTCGCCGTTCAATATGGCATTCCAGTCATTATTGTAGTCATTGACAATGGCATGTATGGCACGATTCGGATGCATCAAGAACGCGATTACCCAAACCGGGTCATTGGCACCGACTTGAAAAACCCAGATTTTGCCGCCTTAGCTCGAGCGTATGGCGGTCACGGAGAAACAGTGCGTGAAACGAAAGAATTTGCGCCCGCCTTCGAACGGGCTTTTGCATGTGGCAAGCCTGCTATCCTCCATTGTTTGCTGGACCCGCAAGCCATCACGCCAACCAAGACGCTAGATCAAATCACACGTGGTGAGTAGATTCCTATTGTGGACGAGCGAGGGCCTCGCTCAGCCTCACGAGTACCCACTAATCTTTATCGGACCGAAGCACTGAAATAAAGGCTTTTTGAGGGATATTCACGCTGCCGAACTGCTTCATTTTCGCTTTGCCCTTCTTCTGTTTATCGAGGAGCTTGTTCTTGCGTGTTACGTCGCCGCCGTACAACTTCGCAGTAACGTCCTTGCGAAAAGGCTGTATCGTCGCTCTGGCGATAATCTCGCCTCCAATCGCACCTTGGATCGGGATTTTGAATTGGTGGCGTGGAATTGCTTCGGCTAGCTGCTCGCAATAATGCAGTGCCCGCGTTCGCGACTTGTCACGGTGAACTAGATAAGAAAGGGCATCGACGGGCTCTTTGTTTACCAAGATATCGACCTTCACGATATCCGTCGCTCGATACTCAATCGGCTCGTAGTCGAACGATCCGTATCCTCGCGTAATCATTTTCAGTTTTCCGTAGAAGTCAAAGAGCACTTCGCCCAGTGGCATCTCGCTCTTGACTTCAACCCGTCCCGCCGAGAGATAGTTCATGGTTTGGCTGTCCGAGCGATGCTCTCGGCACAGCTCCATGACCGGCCCGACGTACTCCTCGGGAATAAGAATCGATGCTTTGATGTAAGGCTCGGTGGTGGATTCGATCGACATCGGATCGGGCCAATAGCTTGGGTTGTCGACATCGAACGTAGTACCGTTTCTCAAAAGCAGTTTGTATTTTACGGACGGGGCCGAAATGACTAGTCCAAGGTCAAACTCGCGTTGCAAGCGCTCTTGAATGACGTCCAGGTGGAGCAAGCCGAGGAATCCGCATCGGAACCCGAAGCCAAGTGCTGCCGAACTATCTTTTTCGAAGGTCAGGGCTGCGTCGTTGATGGCAAGTTTTTCAAGAGCCTTCGTCAAGTCTTGGTACTCGTCGGTGCTCATCGGGTAGATGGATGAAAAGACGACTTGCTTGGCCTTTTTGTAGCCCGGGATCGGTTCCGAAGCTTGGTGATTTAAGAGGGTGAGCGTATCGCCGATTTCGATGTCTTGAACGCTCTTGACGCCGGCCACGATATAGCCGACCTCGCCGACGCTGAGTTGCTTTTTGGGATTGAGTTTCAACTGGTTGTAGCCCAGTTCATCCACCTTGTAGTCGCGACCAGCGTGCATGAAGTGAATCGTTTCGCCGGTTTTCAGGGTCCCTTCCATCACACGAACTTGGAGGATCACACCTCGATAAGTATCGAAGTGAGCGTCAAAGACCAATGCCTTCAGGGGCGCATCGGGGTCCCCCTCGGGACAAGGCAGTTTCTCCACGATGCCTTCCAGCAAGTCTTCGATGCCGACCCCAGTCTTGGCGGAAACCGGTATGGCTGCGAATGGATCTAAGCCCAAATCGGCATCGATCTCCTCGCGAACTTTTTCGACGTCAGCCGCCGGAAGATCGATCTTATTGATCACTGGCAGGAGCGTTAAGTTGTATTCCAGTGCGAGATAGAGGTTGGCAACGGTTTGGGCCTCGACTCCTTGAGAAGCATCGACAACGATGAGCGCACCGTCACACGCCATCAAGGAACGCCGCACCTCGTGCGAAAAATCGACGTGTCCGGGAGTATCGATCAGGTTCAGCAAATAGTCCTGGCCGTCGGCTGCACGGTAGGAAAGGGTGATGGAATTGCTCTTGATGGTGATGCCCCGTTCGCGCTCGATATCCATCGAGTCGAGTATTTGGTCGTGAAATTCACGTTGCGAAACTCCACCGCAAGCCTGGATCAATCGGTCGGCCAAAGTCGATTTGCCATGATCAATATGGGCAATAATACAGAAGTTTCGAATGTTTTTCATGCGTTGTTTTCGTTGTGGAAATGGGCCGTCGTGCGTGGCTCGCGTTCTCTGCTCGTACCTAGGATCATAGTGAATGATGTCAGTCAGGGACAGGGATTGAATTTCCACGATCCTGACGGATCGCCGCTATTTGGAGTGCGGAAATTCATTTCCGCTTTGAAATCCCAAGGCGATCTTCCACGCAACGAGGACATTTTCGGTCCTGCGTGCAAGCAAGCAAAGGGCGAAGGTCAAGATTTTGCAGTGAATCTCAGAATTCTGATAGAATGGAGGGGCTTGAAATTTGGAGTGCTGGGGTTAAACCCCGCTTTAAGATTCACTCTGTGTCATTCTCAGTAGGGACCACCGATCCACATTTTTGCGATGATTGATTCTGGACTCTCAGCAATTGACGAACGTGAGCTAGGTATCGAACGCTCTTGGCTTGGCTTACAGTGGTCACTTGCCTTGCTGTTATGCCTTACAGCCATTGTGGCACTGGACCTCGTGGCCGTCATTTCGCCGAAAGCCTGGGTTGTTACAACGACGATTATCGGATCGAGCATTTTGCTGGCGCTGTTCTTGCGATTCCGATTGGGCTATGACAAGGGACTTACCGCACTGATCGCGTTTGCGGTGAGCCTGATCCATTGCTCTGGATTGGCTGCTTGTCAGTCGATCTATTTGCTGACGTTCTTTCCCGAACGGGCAGCCAACAGTATCGGACTCGGGCATCCGCTGCCCGCTGCGATTATAGGTGCAGTGCTCGGGATACCGTTTGCTTTAATCAGTTCGCTCTGTTCGTTTCTCATTGCTTACGTTGTGTTTCCTCGCCAAGCTGGTATTCCTCGTCATCCTAGTTTTTATAATAACAGGGATAAATGATGCGAGTCCGTCGACCTACCATCGTTGAATGCATAACGACCATTGCGGTCGTCGCGATTCTCGCATGTCTGATCTTCATTCCCGACTCGGGTACCGCTACACGTCGCGATATGGAACGTCGTGCTCGCGACAGGAAACTAACGGTTGCACCTTTTCTGAACGATCGTTCGTTGATTGACACGGAAATATCTTTAACGGGTCAATGGCGTACTACCAGACGGTTAAGCCACACCGAATTTACATTCATCCCTCGAACCGATGGGCGATACGACGTACGATTTCGGGCGGGTGGATGCGGCGGGGGTTGCGAACTGTCGCGGACGGCTACAATAACCGACGGCGTGATCTTATTCGACGGCGCTGTGGTTGAGTATTCTCGAAAAACCTACGATACGATCTATGCTGTCCGAGTGGATGCCGATGAATACTTGCTCCCAGCAGAGAATGTTGTTGACTTCGAACGAGAACTGGCCTCTGGGACGAGCGATTGGAAATGGTACGTCCACTCACGCAACCAACAGATCAGTGAAAAATAAATGCATGTGTCCATTTGCAGCGACTTGCAAATAAGAATCCTACGGCTTTTTTAGGTAAGCCTTGGCCATTTCTTCGCCTAACAATAACGATCCCTTTGTCCCGAAGTGGTGGCGTTCATGCGGCAGATGCGAGGTCGGCACCCAACGAAGCAGAGGATCTGCATCAAGGACCTGCTTTTGTTGCTGACGGAAAATACCGAGGTTGCTGCGATGGTCCATTCCCCATATCCCTTTCTCGCTGACTTCGGCAATGAACCACTTCAGCTCAGGTGCCTTAAGGTCTTCTCGTAGTCGCGCGATCAGCTTGTTCAAACCGTCAGCGTATTGTGGGTAAAGGTTGCGATCGAGCATGTCGTTTTCGCCTTGATGCCACATGACGGCCTCGAGCCGATAGCGAATGCCGCGTTTTTCCAACTCTTGCAGCCTCTCGCGGATGAGGCGGAGTGTCCGAGGGTACAACTTCTGTCCTTTGTCCGGTGCATCCGGATTCCAGTCGAAAGCGACCGTGGTACCACCGACGGCTGATTTGATGATAGCGATGGGGTAACCGACCCGCTGCTTGACTCGTCGCGCGAAGGTCACTTCTGGCCCGAAGGAACGAAGCGGTCGCAAGGGAGTCCAATCGCCGGATGATTCATCACCATTGCCCAGAACATAGGAGTAAAGAACCTCTTTTTGGGTTGTCCCGGCGCCTTTGAAATCTGGGAAGTCATCCATGTGTTCCGTCAACGCGTCCGCTCCGACCATATTGGATTGACCGGCGAAGATAAAGACACGCGTCTCCTCGTCGGCGAATGTGGAATCGGTTGCGAGGAAAGACCAGGCAAGAATAATCAATGCAGTTTCGAAAATGGTCCGGTAAATCATAGACTTTTTGACCTAGTACAGAAGGTTAGAACCCGCGGCGAGTAGCAAGTGAAGCCGAGGGCACGCCAATGCCCCCGAGTTTACTCGGGGGATGGTTGCCATCTCTCTAGCGAAAAGGCCCCACATATAGCTGTTGATAGTTGTTGGCATGCCCCTAGGAATCACTCAGGCTCCACGGGCTGCGGTATTCCTTCATCAACCATTTGGAGGCTTCTGCATCCCCGACGATGGTTTCGGTTTTTGGATCCCAGTTAATCTTCTTATTCGCTCGGACAGCGATATTGCCTAGGTGGCATACCGTGGCTGAGCGATGGCCAATGCTGATATCGGCAGCCGGCGTTTGGCGAGATTTCACGCAATCAAAGAAGTTGTTCACATGGCTGAAATTGGCTTGGGAACTAACAATCTTTGGCAATTCCACGCCCTGGAGCAGTTCGGGAGGGTTCGTGACAATGCCTCCACGATAGACGAATAGGCTCCCTTTTTCACCGACGAATTCCGTGCCTTGGTCGGTGTTCTTGGTATCCAGCTTTTGACGGCAGGTCATCACGACGCCGTTGGCATACGTGTACTTGATATTGGTCGTATCGGGTGTCTCGTACCAACCATCCGGATTAAAGACGGCCGACCCCTCGACGCTCGTCGGCCCGCTCTCGTCCATGCCAAGTCCCCATTGGGCGATGTCGAGATGATGTGCACCGAAGTTCGTTTGTTGTCCGCCGCTATAGTCCCAGTAGAAACGGAAAAGATAGTGAACGTGATTCTTGTTGTAAGGACGCATCGGTGCTGGACCTAGCCAACGGTTGTAGTCGAAGCCCTCTGGCGGTGCACTGTTCGGTACAGGGCTCTTCGCACGGGCAATCCAGTTTGGACTAGGCAACGTTACGTTGACGGTGCGAACTTTGCCAACGATCCCTTTCTTTAGCAGCTCCACCGCTAGTTTGAACTCGAGTCCGCTCCGTTGCATAGTGCCGGTTTGCACGACCCGTTTGTGCTTGCGTGCAGCATCGATCATCGGCTTTCCTTCGCCGATCATGAGTGTGAGCGGTTTTTCACAGTAAACGTCTTTGCCGGCTTTGCAAGCTTCGATTGTCATCAAAGCGTGCCACTGGTCTGGTACGGTCACAACGACGGCATCCACATCCTTTGCGTCGAGCAAGCGACGGTAGTCGTCGGTCATGACCGCAGACAGTCCGGCTTCCTTTTGCAGGAAATCACTGGCTTCCGATAAATACGTTTTATCCAAGTCGCAGAGCGCTACGATATTTTTCAAGAAATACTTCATGTTGTTTTTCGGCCCTCCCTGGTTGCCAACGCCGATCATGCCGACGCGGACTCGCTCGCTTGGGGGCTCCGCCGCGAAAAGGGCGCGGTGGGTACGTGGAGAGAGACCCAGAATAGCACCTCCAAAAGCGGTCTCTTTCAGAAAGGAACGACGTGATTTTTTTGACATGGCCGTTGAAAATCCTCAGGGTTGTCGGAATCGGACAGTCGTATTTATAGTTCGTGCGTCCCGCAAAACCAAGGCAAATTTGGAGTGTTGGGATTCATCCCGGCTTTAAGATTGTATTTCGAAGCTTCCTTAGCTTGCCGCTCGCCTAACGTCACGGATCGATCCCATTCCTAATTGTATTCCAAACATTGACTGTGCCATCACTATTGGCAGTCACTAAGTTTCCGTTCGACTCGAAGGCAATGTCGACAATTGGTCCTGCGTCGGCATCAAAGACGATCAATTGATTGGCCGAAGCAACGTCCCAAACTCGAACAGTGCCATCGTCGCAGCCTGCTGCAATCAAATTGCCGTCGAAGGAGAACTCGATGTCGTTCACGCTTCCTATGGCTCCAACAAACTTCTTGTTGATCGTTTCCTGTTTTTTCAGGTCGAAGAGCCGAATGCCTCCCCATTGCGATGCTGCAGCCGCCAGCTTGCCATCACTTGAGACGGCGATGGCTCCGGACGCGAGGGGGTAGGTATTTCCGTCAGTTGATTTTGCTTCGAGCATTTTCAACGTGTTGCTAACAGCAACCAAGGCACCTCGCTTTTCATCAAATCCTGGGAGTTTCCTATCGGCTTGCCAGGGTTTCATTGCTGCCGATGCAAGATCGACAAGCTGGGCCTTGGATGCCCCCTCTCCGGTAGATTTTAAGGGCACGTTTCGGACAGCCTTACCGGTTGAACGTTCCCAGAGTATCATTTGCAGGTCGAGGCCGACCGATGTGATCCACTGATCATCTGAGGACGCAACGACAGCAAGTACGCTGTCGTTGTGACCGCTGAACTGGGTCTTTTGGATTTGCCCCTTAACATCGAATCGGTCGATTCGATGGGAAACGCCGGTTGCCGCTAAGTCTTCCATGTTCGGAGAAAAAGCAAAGACGCGATGGGCACCGCTCTTGGTCAGCTCGTCCAGCAATAGTCGATGGGGTCCTTCGTTTTGCAGATCTTTCAGCAAACTCCCCACTTCCTTGAGGTCATTCACTTGTTTCTGTGCGCCGATCTTCGCCAGGTATTTGGGCGACATTTTCCCAAGTTTCGCTCGGTTTTGTTTTTCGATGAATTCCACCTCATCGGTCTCCAAATTCCACATTCGCAATCGCTCACCGGATAGAAAAACGAGTAAGCGACTGTCCTCCGTGAAGAAGGAAAAGAGGACTTGAGTCTTTTGTCCGTGAGTGCCAAGGAACTCGCGGGCGGAGGGAGCGAGTTTTAGCGGATTGATGGATTCGATCTCGCACAAGTATTCACTCGTGTATAGATACTTGCCATTGGGCGCCACGGAAGCATGAAGATTCTCGCCTGAAAGTTGGAGACCTTGTTCCCCCGTATCGATGTTCCAAAATTGGAGCGGTGCGAGCATGCCACATGAAACCAAAACAATGGATGAGTTGGGTATCGTCGTTAGGGATTCGATGCGGTGGTATTTTCCATACTTGCCGTGGATGTCGATAACCGACTGGCATTCGCCCGTTGTCGCATCAAAAACCCGGAGAACATGAGAGTTCTCGCCCACAATGATTCGTTTGCCATCAGCGGAGTAGGTTATCGTTCTCGCTTCTCGTGCAAGCCGAAAGGGCGCGTTACCTAGTCGCTGATCGCCAAGTTGTGCGTTAGGAAATCGAACCACCCGTGGCGGCTTGATACGATTGGCGATTTGCGGATTGCGAGGTTTTTCGAAGAGCGATAGAGGAATTCCGTTCTTGATGGTGCGGCCAAACTCGATCACGGTTTTCCCAGATGCGTTGGTTAGAGACGGATCGGCACCATAATCATAAAGTAGTTGGGCGACCTCTGGATTATTATTGGCAACTGCGATGTGCAGCGGCGACAGTTTAGAAGGGTCGCGAATATTGGGGTCCGCACCGGCTTCCAAAAGCGCAACGAGACCCTTCGATATCGCTGGTCGCTGCAAAAGTGGCATCGACTTTTGTTGGCGCTCTTTGTTCTCAAACGCGAACACAGCTCCATCGTTTTTAGCTTGAACGTTGGCATTTTGAATTGCATAGAAGAGTATCGGAAATCCATCTTTGTTTCGAGTGTCGGGATCAACACCATTGGCCAGTAAGGCTTCGATCGAATCGTAATAGGAAGTAAGCATGACGAAGTCCATTTCCGCCAGAGGCCGGATCGGTCCATTTCTCGGTTTTCGTTCGAGGAGCACCGAATGGTCAAACTTGGCGAGTGGAATCGCTACAACTTGCTTGGGAGGGATGGTCTGACCCACAAAGCTCATGGCCAGTCTAAACCCAGTGGCATAGGTACCGGTTGAAGTACTATTTCGAGCCGACGATCGACAATAGTCCGCTTTCTCGTGAAAGTTGCCGCCACGGATAACACGCTGAAACGTCGATCCTTTTCCAACCGGATCTACAACCGGTGTCGAGGCATAGTTGCCCATGGTGTCTTGGCAAAACTCGTCGACATTTCCGTGCATATCGAAAAGCCCCCAAGCATTCGGTTTCTTCGTACCGACCGGCTTTTCACTCGGTCGTTTGCCGTCGGTACTCGTGTTGTTTAAATACCAAGCGTAGTCATCGAGCTTATTGGCCGATTCATCGAAACAGTAAGCACTCTTGCTACCAGCACGACAGGCATACTCCCACTCGGCTTCGGTTGGTAACCGATACCTTCTACCCGCAGTTTTTTCGGCTGGCAGTCCCGATAGGCGGTCGCAGAAATAGACGGCACTATTCCAATCCATGGATGTTACTGGGTGTTGCGGCCCTGCCTCCGGACTAAAGTAGTGTTCTTGCCCCATCACCTTTTTATACTGTTCGTTGGTGACCTCAAACACTCCGAGATAGAAGTGGTTGGTGAGTTGCACTTCGTGTTGTGGAGCCGCCACTTGCCGCAGGTTCGCGTTATTACTGGTAGCCCCCATCACAAAGGAGCCGGCGGGCACCAAAACCAACTTGATTCCGATCGAGTTTGATATCTCTTTCGGATTTTCCGAAATCGCTTCGCTCCCCATTAGAAGCCGCAATGCAAACAGAAACAAAATGACGCGCGAAGGGCAATGTGGTTTATTCATGGCAGCCTATTGTGCCAGTACTCAGGCGAGCTAGCAAGGAGCGACAAAAACTCTTTGTCTCTTCCAATTCTTCTGTTTAACGCCAACAGGATCGGCTAGACTGAGCCCGGCGTCGTAGTGCCGGCTTGGCTAAAAAATGTGAAGTCGCAAGACTTTTCCTTTAGGCGAGGGGCAGTTTGAAATCTACCTATAAACTGGGTGGCACGGGTAAACTGGGTGCTACGCTCTGAGGCACGGGTGGCACGCTCTGAGGCTGTGATTTTTTCGAATTTGAAGACAGTACCCATCACGCTCCGCGTGATGTTGCCTCAGAAACCAAAGGTTTTTGAACTGCGAAAATCACGCGGAGCGTGATTGGTACAATAAAATCACAGCCTCTCGGAGGTACGAAGAGAGTTCTGAATCGCTAGAGTCATTTGCCATACTTCCCACGCCCACGCCCATCGCTAGCGTCGGTTCGGATGCTGGCAGCATCCGCCACGGCGTGGACCAGCTAATCGCTTTGGGCATGCCACACGGTGCCTGGCCTGGTAGTCTTCGGTCTGCAGCTCGCCTTAAAGGCCCGCGGGATTCTACGCAGGGAGTCGTAAATTGACAGCGCCGTCGAATTCGCCTTAGGTTATACTAGACAGTCCTACCGAAACCCCTGCCCACAATTGACGTTTACTGTCATGTCGTACACTGAAGCTATCCGTTTACGCAAGCGCGTGTTAAACCATTGCACATTGCATGCGTCCACTCAAATCGCTTCCATTGCGGTAATTATTGCTTTGTCGATCGTGACAAGTTTTGCGCAGCAACCATTCACAACTGCGAATACGAACGAACCCGCTGTCATCACTTTCGAAAAACATGTGCGGCCTGTTCTGAAAGCACATTGTTTTCAGTGTCACGGCGAAGACACCGAGTTAGCCGGCGGTTTGGATGTCCGACTGGTACGGCTCATCACAGCGGGCGGCGAATCGGGAGCCGCAGTATTAGCAGGCGACCTGGAAAAGTCGTTGCTCTGGAATCGCATCGCTGCAGATGAGATGCCGCCAAAAGCAAAGAAACTGTCTGCGTTGGAAAAGCAAGCCATTGCTAATTGGATTCAGCAGGGGGCCAAAACAGCTCGGGCTGAACCCTTGCTTCCCGAGGAAGCACGGCTTACGGAAGAGGAATTGAGCCACTGGGCCTTTCAACCGATTAGGCCTGAAGTCCCTCCAGCAATTTTTTGTTCCTCCGACGGCCTTGCGATTGACGCGTTCATCGCATCAAAACTTGCAACGCACGGATTGGCGTTTTCGCCCGCGGCCGATCGCCGAACGTTGATTAGGCGACTGACGCTAGACCTTCATGGTTTGCCGCCGACCGGAGATGAGGTTGAGTGTTTTGTACAAGAAACGGAGCCGGATGCGTACGAAAGATTGGTGGATCGGCTACTGGCATCGCCACAGTATGGAGTCCGCTGGGGAAGGCATTGGCTAGACGTCGCGGGTTATGCGGAGAGCGACGGCAATCTTGGCAAGGACCAAGCTCGTCCTTACGCCTGGTACTATCGTGACTATGTTATTCGCGCCATGAACGAAGACCGGCCTTACGATCGATTTCTAACGGAACAATTGGCGGGCGATGAATTGATTGAGGGAACGCCCGATCGCAACAACCCAGTGCATGCAGAATTGTTGGCCGCAACCGGCTTGTTGCGAATGTCCCCAGACATAACACAGACGGATGATTCGTTAATCGATCGAAATCAAGCTGTTGCCGATGTGCTGAATGTGGTCAGTACGACAGTACTGGGACTGACAGTAGGTTGTGCGCAGTGTCATGATCATCGCTACGATCCAATAACCATCGAAGACTACTACCGATTTCGCGCCGTCTTCGATCCTGCGTTCCCAATTCATCAATGGAAGAAACCGAATCAACGATTGATTGATATGACCGACGACGCAACGCGTGAACGTTCCGCAGCCATCGAAGCTCAAGCAGTTGCGGTCCAGGAGGATATCAATGTCCGAAGGCGTGCGCATTGTCAAACGATCCAAGACCGAGAGATTGAGTTGGCACCTGAGGCGGTCCGCGAACTCTTGCGAACGGCAGCCAATGAGAAGCCATCTGACCAGACCGATGAGCAAAAGAAGTTACTCGCTCAATACCCTAAGGTGCGTTCGATCGCTGGGATAGTGGGGCAGTTGATTGAATATGACATGCCGGCCCATCGAGCCTTCGAATCAGAAGAGAAAAAGGTCGCCGAAATTCGCAAGACAAAACCGCTCAATCACATGATCATGGCGGTCGAAGAGTCCCGCAATGCTGTTCCTGCAAGTCGTGTGTTTTTCCGCGGCAGCCCCGAATCGCCGACCAAAGAAGTTTCTCCTGGTGAATTGACCGTCTTGGTATCAGCTCGGCCAAATACGGCTGTGATGCAACAGGCAGACGGAACGAATCGATCGACGGGTCGTCGTTT
This sequence comes from Pirellula sp., assembly GCA_043743995.1. Taxonomy (GTDB): domain Bacteria; phylum Planctomycetota; class Planctomycetia; order Pirellulales; family Pirellulaceae; genus JBKCUI01. Next base: position 26,231 of record JAYTVM010000531.1, read on the forward strand.
GGCTTACGCTCGGCAGTTGACGGACGGAACCCATCCGCTGGTCGCTCGCGTGGCCGTCAATCGAATTTGGATGCATTATTTTGGACGTGGTATTGTCGCAACTCCTGGAGATTTTGGGCTGAGTGGTGAAGCTCCCTCGCATCCCGAGTTGCTTGACTGGTTTGCGAACGATTTTGTTCGACACGGTTGGAGTATGAAGCGACTTCACAGGCAGATCGTCATGTCTCGAACCTATCAACAGACGGCGACTCTCTCGCCGAATGCGGATTCAGATATTGACCCGGACAATCGCTATTTGAGTCGCATGAATTTGCGCAGGCTCGAAGCCGAGGCAATTCGGGATAGTATTCTTGTGGTTAGCGGACAATTAAATCCAGCGTTAGGTGGTCCAAGTGTGCCCGTTGCAGAGGACGGCGAAGGAAAAGCAGTGGTAGGAACGCGTTTGCTGCGTGATGGACTGTTCGCAGGCATCGAAGACGCAGGTGAACAAGCGTTCCGCCGCAGTGTGTTTTTGAGTTCTTCTCGGGCATTGCCGCTGAACATGTTGCAAACGTTCGATCTACCGGCAATGACTCCCAATTGCCAACGTCGCGACACTTCGACGGCGGCGTCACAATCGCTGTGGTTCTTGAACGACACGTCCCTGGTGGCCTCGTCGCAAAAGATGGCGGAGCTGCTTTGGCGTTTAGATAACCTACTTCCGCAAAACGGTACTCCGGACAATGTAGAGCAATTCTTGTCAAAAAGAATTCAAACAGCATTCTCGAGAGCGTTTGGGGCCAGCCCGACTGCCGATGAGCTTGCAGATTGTGTTGAGTTCTTGACAAAGCAAGCGGAACTTTTTCGTCGTGATGCGAGTGCGGCGTGGCAAACGGAACTTGCAAAGCGTCCTGAAGCCGCCGACGTTCGCGCGCTGGCCAGCTTGTGCCAAATGCTCCTTTCGTCGAATCGTTTCTTATACCAACAGTGAGGCGATCAAGGGTATGCAGACACCCCTCAATGAATCTAAATACTTATCGAACTCGCTAGGGCTTTGCTCACGACGGCATCTTCTGCAGTCTTCAGCCTTCGGACTGGGTTCTATCGGAGCCGCATGGTTGCTGCGACAGGATGGATTGCTGGCAGCCGATCCACCGGAGAAGCCGCTACTGGAACCTCAGAAGTTCGATCTGCTCCCCAAAATACCGTCAAAACCAGCCAACGCGACCGCCATGATCTCCATGTTCATGATGGGCGGGCCGAGTCAAATTGATTTGTTTGATCCGAAGCCAGAGTTAACCAAACGAAATGGCCAGCAGTTTGACGGGGATATAAAATTCGACAATGCAGCGCAGGCGAGTCGACAAATCATGGGCCCGCAATGGATGTTCCGTCCTCGCGGCAAATGTGGCATGCAGATTTCCGATCTCTTACCTAGCTTAGGAGAAGTAGTCGACGACATCACCCTGATTCGTTCCATGCACTCCGCGGTTAATAATCATTTCCCTGGTTTTTATGCCATGAATTCAGGGGCTGGAGTGGGTGGTCGTGCGACGTTGGGGAGTTGGCTCGTTTACGCATTAGGTAGTGCAACTCAAGAATTGCCGTCCTACGTCGCTTTGACGCATCCGTCCGGATTGCCGATTGTAGGCGGTGATAGTTGGACCTGCGGGAGTCTGCCCTCCATTTATCAAGGAACAGTTGTGCGTCCGAAGGAACCTCGCATGTTCAATCTCGAACCGCCCGTCCATTTGCGAGGAGAGGCACAACGACAACAGTTGGCATTTCTCGACCGATTAAATCGGTCCCACGCGCAAGAATTTCCAGGAGACACTGAGTTGGCGGCGAGGATGGCCAGTTATGAGTTGGCGGCCAAAATGCAAACTTCGGCCAACGAAGTGTTCGATATCTCGGGCGAGTCCAAAGAAACCATTCGCTTGTACGGAATCGATCAAGATGTCACTCGCGATTATGGAACACGCTGCTTAATTGCTCGTCGGTTAGTGGAGCGAGGTGTCCGATTCGTTCAGATTTTCAACAACGGTCAGAGCTGGGATCATCACTCATCGATTGCAACGGAATTGCCGAACCGCTGCCGTGAGATTGATCGCCCCGCCGCCGCTTTGGTTCAAGATCTCAAGCGTCGCGGCATGCTGGATTCGACATTAGTCCACTGGGGAGGTGAGATGGGTCGTTTGCCGACGATCCAAGTTCCAGTGGGAAACGACGGCATGAAGAAAGTCGGACGCGATCACAATACTTATGGTTTCAGTATGTGGGTCGCGGGCGGCGGTCTCAAAGGTGGCTACGTTCATGGTCAGACGGACGAATTCTCACATCATGCAGTTGAGGATTTAGTTTCCAATCATGACTGGCTCGCGACCGTACTGAACCAGTTTGGCCTCAATCATCAAACACTGAAGTTCCGAGTTGGGACGCGAAACCTGGCTCTCGTCGAAAACGCTGCGGCTGCAGTCGTTGAAAAGATGTTAGCGTAACGTCAAGGTCTTTATAGCAAACTTACCCCATCACCGAAGGGTGGTGAAAGTAAACATTCGCCGAACCGGTGGTAGCCACAGTCGCCAGACTGTGGGAAACCCGGCAAGTCGGCCTGACCCACGCTTTGGCAAGCGTGGCTACCACACCTTTGGCGAATGTTTACCGGTGAAATGCCCCCGAGTTTTACTCGGGGGATATTTACCATACCTCTACTAGAAGTTTGAGCCGCAACGCGCTAGCGCGCGGGCTGGACGGCTAGTAATCATTTGCAAATCCGGCCCTCATGCTAGCGCATTGAGGCTCAAAATTCACAAAGAGAATGACATTGGGCGAGCCAGGGGCATGCAGAAAAGCCCCGAATGGCAAACCATTTGTGCGTGACGTAACAATTCCAGGTTGTTGCCCGGAGACAAGGGCAAGACCACACGCCGGTTTCGCAAAAGCATGGTATCATTTCCACAGGGTGAGCGGAGAGTCGCTCAGAGAACGAGCAATTAAACGTAATATGCAAAACAAGCTTGGGATGTTGATGTCGTGACAAGAATTTGTATCGTAGGTTGTGCTTCATGGATCTTGGTACTATTCGCAGGAGGGGCCTCGGCATCGACGGTCGTGTTAGGGCTTTCCAACACGCATCCCCTAACGCAGCCTCAGGTTGGAGAATTGCTGATAAGTGAACTGCGCTGTGCGGCATGTCACGTCGATACCGGGCCGCAGCCCTCGTTAGAAAGATCCGCCCCGGACTTGTCCAATGTTGGTGCAAGGATTGCGCCCGACTATCTGAGACGATTTCTAGTATCACCTTCGACCATGCATCCAGGGACGACCATGCCCGACCTTTTGGCCTCGCAATCGGACAGCCAGCGTGACGAAATCGCCGAGGCGCTAACGCATTTTCTCGTTGAGCAGTCGGCTCATCCCTTTGAGTCCGAAGTGGCGGACAAGCCGGACCTGAACAGTGGGAAAGAGCTTTTTCACTCAGTAGGTTGCATTGCATGCCATGTTCCTCGCGAAGTGATAAACGACGACAACACCGACGAGAACACCGACGAGAACACCGACGAGAACGGAAACGAAATTGCAAAGAGTGTTGGAATCGACCTAAGTCATATTCCGAGCAAATATAGTCACCAAGCCTTGAGCGCCTTTTTGTTTCAACCACTGCGGGTACGAAGTTCGGGACGGATGCCGGACATGAAGTTGACGCCAGCGGAGTCGCAAGCGATTGCTGGATATTTGGTGGGTGAACAGCAGCTCAAAGGGAAAGCTCTTCAACCACAAAAGAAACTGGTGGAGTTGGGAAGGAAGGCCTTTCAAGATTTGAATTGCGCAGCCTGTCATAAGTTGCAAAATATTCCTGCCGCTGCTCCGCTTGGTTCCTTACGAAAAGCAGACCTGACTCGCGGTTGCTTATCAAAAAAACCGGGCAAGAGCCCGAAATTTACGCTCGATGACGCGCAAGCAGCAGCCATTGTTGCAGCTTTGACAGTGGAGAAGCCGGTCGACTCGGATAAAGTAAAAATCGCCAAGACACTGACCGCATTCAACTGCATTGCGTGCCATGTCCGCGATGATTTTGGTGGTGTCCCACAAGATCGCAACGCCTATTTTAAAACCAGCGAAAAGAATTTAGGGGATGATGGTCGTATCCCGCCGCCGCTGACATTGGTAGGTGCCAAGCTGCAGCCGGTTTGGTTGAAGAAGGTTCTGTTCGATGGTGAGAGTGTCCGGCCCTACATGACGACTCGCATGCCGCAGTATGGCGAATCCAACCTTCGAGACCTGCCCGAACTATTTGGTCATTTGGATGTTTTGAAGAGCGTTGCGTTGAACATTCCCAGTCCGGAAAGCAATACGAAGAGTGAGCGAGAACGCGAGAAACTGCTGCGCCCTGCCGGCCGCGAATTGCTTGGCGATAAGGGGCTGAACTGCATCGCGTGCCACAATTTTAACGGCAAGCCGTCACCCATCAACAAAGGGATCGACTTGATGACGACCTTTCAACGGCTTCAGCCGGGTTGGTTCAATAATTTCGTTCGCAATCCTGGTGCCTATCGTCCACGCATCGTCATGCCTTATTCATGGCCAGATGGTGTAGCTGCCCATAAAACCATTTTGGACGGCGATACGGAAATGCAAATCGAAGCGATTTGGTACTATCTTTCCCTTGGTACTTCGGCCGCCGATCCGCCGGGAATACGTCGACTCGAAACGATACTATCGGTCGCAGATACGACACGAACCTATCGGGGGCGAAGCAGTGTGGCTGGTTTCCGGGGAATCGCGGTCGGTTTTCCGGAGAAGCTGAGCTATGCATTCAACGCCGAGACAGGAACATTGACTTCGATCTGGCAGGGGGAGTTCGTTCGAGTGGATCGTGGTGGGCAAGGTTCAGGCGGATTCAATCCAGCGGCCCAAGCCATTGCGCTGGCCCAAGACGTTTCATTCCTTGAACTGGCAGATGAAAAAACGCTCTGGCCATTGCGGCCAGTCATGACGAAAGAGAACCCGAACAATCCGAACCCGTTGTACCCAAAGAATCTCGGCTATCAGTTCAAAGGTTACTTTTTGGATGACGCCGCCATCCCGACATTCATGTACTTGAGCGGAACGATAGAGATCCAAGATCGATCGGTGGTGGTGAATTCTGGTGAAAAACTGTTGTTGCAACGGACGTTTCAATTCAACTCGCCAAGACCGCAAACGATCTGGTATCGGGCGTTAACCGGTAGCGTCGAAGCTGAGTCCGAACTCGTTTACAGGACAGAAAAACTACGGTTGACGATTCCAAAGGCACAGACGCTTTTGCGCCCTTCGTCGGATAATCCGGAGTTGTCAGAATTATTACTGAGAATCGAAATTCCCATTGGCCAATCGACACTATCGTTCACCTATGAACCACTTAAGAAATAATCGAAAAAGCGTTTTCTGGGCTCTTTTCGCCATCCTCGCACTTGACCTTAACTTGTGTCTCGCCGAAGAAGTGGGGCATCGTTGGGGGACTGAAGAGCGTGAACGAAAATATTATCCGATCGTGAACGTGCCGCTTCCCAAAGATACGGTGGTCGAGGCGGGGGCCTTTACCGTTTTGCCAGACAACCGGGTGGCGGTCGGAACCCGACATGGTGAGATTTACTTGATCGACGGAATCGACGAGAAAAAGCCGAACCCCGATTTTCAATTATTTGCGACCGGGCTCGACGAGATCTTTGGCCTCTCCTCCAAGGACAAATCGTTTTACGTCACGCAGAGTTGCGAAGTGACGCGAGTGAGCGATACGAAGAACAATGGCCAGGCCGATCGCTTTGAGACCATCTCCGATGCTTGGGGCTATGCGAACTACCATGAATACGCCTTCGGCTCCAAGTTGGACGCTCAAGGGAATATGTTTGTTTCCCTCGGTCTGTCGCAGTCGTACGAATCGCATGCGTTGTTTCGCGGCTTTGTTTTGAAAGTTTCGGCCGATGGAAAAACGACTCCGTACGCGAGTGGCTTGCGGAGCCCAGCCGGCATCGGACAGGATGAACATGGAGCGCTCTTCTACGTGGAAAGCCAGGGGCCGTGGAATTGCTCGTGCAGTTTAAAGGCTGTTTCGCCTGGCAGCTTTCACGGCCATCCAGCAAGCTTCAACTCGTACAAGTACGCACCTGAATTAGGGCCGGTTCCTGAAAATCCAAAATCGGGATCGCGCATCGTCATCGAGAAAGAACGCGTCAAGCAACTTGTCCCGTATGCGGTTATCTTCCCATACATTCGTATGGGACGTTCGATTACTGGGTTCACCGTCAATCGAACGCAAGGGAAATTTGGCCCATTTGAAGACCAATTGTTTCTTGGCGATTTTACGCTTTCCATTCTCATGCGGGCCACGACGGAACAAGTCAATGGAGTCTGGCAAGGCGCATGTTATCCCTTTCGTGAAGGGCTTTCGACCGGAATTCTGAATGTCGAATTTACTCCACAAGGGAACTTGCTATGCGGTGGTACGAATCGAGGATGGCCCGTGCGCGGGATGAAAGCATTTGCTTTAGAACGTCTCGAGTGGAGTGGCATAATGCCCTTTGAAATCAACCGAATCACGATTGAGCCGGAGGGTTTCCGAGTTGCGTTCACCAAGCCGGTGGATAGAGCAACGGGCAGCGCAGCGGAGTCCTATGCGATGTCCACGTTCACGCATCCGTATCACGGTGCTTATGGCGGTCCTGAAATTGAGCAGACGCAACCGACCGTGAAATCGGTGTCACTCGCCGAAGATGGGCTGACGGCCAGCATCGTATTAGACAAGATGACCCGCGGACATGTTTACGAATTCGATCTCATCAAGGTGCGTTCGACGGATGGCGACGAGTTGTTGCATCGCAATGCATACTACACGGTCAATGAAATCCCGGTTCCCTAAACGACGCTGAATGAATATCATGCCATCCTCGAAACATGAATACCCTCGCTCAAACTCTTGGATCCTTTTAGGGCTATCCTGGATGTTGATGACCATCAATGGGGAAGGCTTGCATGCGTCCGATCATCCGGTTCCAGAAAGCCCGCTTTGGCTTACCTATCCCGGCGAGAAGGGCTCTGGCGTAGCAAAGCACATCGTGCTTATCGCGGCGGATCAAGAATATCGCAGTGAGTATTCCATGCCGATGCTAGCGAAAATGCTGGCCAAACATCATGGATTTCACTGCACTGTTTTGTTTAGTCTGAACGAGAACAACGAAGTCGATCCGACGAAGAAAATTCGTTGGGAAGATAAAACGGTGACACACACGATTCCTGGTTTGGAGTATATCGACAAGGCCGATTTGGTGATTCTGTTTAGCCGATTGATTACGTTGCCTTCGGATCAACTGGAGCATGTTTACCGATACTTGGACTCCGGACGACCGATCATCGGCATACGCACGTCCAATCACGGCTTCCTAGGTTTCGAATACAAAAAAGACGGAAAGAAGATTGATTTTGGTGAGGATGTGCTAGGTGGTTCGTTTAGAAGTCATCATGGCCGCTGGCAACAGGATTCTACGCGCGGCATCCTTGTTCAAGAAAACAAGGATCATCCTGTCTTGTCAGGCGTCTCCGATATTTGGGGAAACTCCGATGTCTATCGCACCTTTAAGGAAGGTGGACACTTACCAGAAAGTTGTACCCCGCTCGTTGACGGTCAACCGCTGATCGGGCGTCATCCTGACGATGCGGTGAATCCTGAATTAATTGCGTTGCCCGTAGCTTGGGTGAAAACGTGGACCGGGAATACGGGAAAGACCGCTAGAGTCTTTCATGTCACCATGGGAAGTGCGCATGATTTTCAAAGTGCTGGCCTGCGTCGTTTGACCGTGAATGCTGCCTATTGGTGCATGCATATGGAGAAGGAAATTGACGCCAAAGCGAATGTGGACATTGTCGGTGACTACAAGCCGCTGGATAGTGGCTTTGATTACAAGAGACTGAAGATCGAGCCGCATAAGCCAAGTTTCTACAAATAACTTGGGCAGAGCCCTGGAAAGAGTCGGTCGCGAACGGCGAGAAGTGTCCTATTTCAGCCGTATATCTTGTTGCGATGTGTTGGGGGATTTGGTCAAATCCAAAGCTAAATTGTCGGTCACATTACAGAAAGAGAAATTGATTATGATTCGCACACTAGCCATTGGCTTTGTCCTTTCTTCATTCTTCGTCGAATTCTCGGCAGCGCAGACACCGGAGGCCTCTCCCCCGAAGAGCGAAATGATCTTCGACGCGACCGCTGACGCCTCGAAGCAGATCGGAGCCGCGTTGGGGAAATCTCGAAAAGAAAACAGGCGGGTTCTTGTTTTTTTGGGAAGCAATGATTCCCCATCATGCCTGGCACTCCACAAGTCGCTGATCGGCAATCGGGAAATCGCTAAGATGCTTCAGTATGAATATGATGTCGTTCGTATCGATGTCAGCGAATTGAGCAAGAAACCGGAACTAGCCAGTTTCTTCGGAGTAAATGGTTCCGTCGAAAAGCTCCCATTCCTCACCGTCTTGTATACCGCTGGAACGACCATAGTAAGCGAAGCAGGCAAGGCATTCGTGACGGAGCAAGACGCGAAACCAGAAGTCGATCACAAGGGGCTTCTGGATTTTCTTGTAAAGCATCAAGCTAAGCCGATGGACGCAAACGAGATTCTTCAAAAAGCAATGGCGCAAGGGACAACGGACAAGAAAATCGTGTTTCTGCATTTCGGTGCACCATGGTGCGGTTGGTGCCACCGAATGGAGGACTGGATGGCAGAGCCGCCCGTCGCCGCCATCTTGGGGAAAGCATTTGTCGATCTCAAGGTTGACACAGATCGAATGCTTGGCGGACAAGAGTTATTGAAAAAGTACTGTGAGAAACAAGGTGGAATTCCTTGGTTTGCATTGGTGTCGCCGGAAGACGGTACGGTTGTTACGACCAGCGATGGACCGAGTGGGAACATCGGCTTCCCAGCCACTGACGACGAGATCGCCTACTTCGTTACAATGCTGGAATCGACCAAACGACTCTCGCCAGGGGATATCAATTCATTAAGTGAATCTCTGGTCGCGAATCGCAAGGCTCGCGAGAGCAAGACGCGCAAACAATAAATGGTTGAACGCGAGTTTGAAGATTCGATCCATACCGATTTTGAAGCGAAGCTAGATTACCAGGGCTATTTGTGCTTGGATAAATTGCTGGGGGCGCAAAAGCCGCTTTCCGTTCCAGAACACCATGACGAAATGCTGTTTATTATCCAGCACCAAACTTCGGAGCTTTGGATGAAGCTCGCGGTCCATGAGCTAAAGGCGGCCGTGGAATTCGTTAAGAAAGATGAACTCGCCCCATGCTTCAAAATCCTATCGAGGGTAAAACAAATTCAAAGGATGTTGTTTGAGCAGTGGGCTGTATTGGAGACCTTAACGTCGACCGAGTATTCGCAGTTTCGAGGGGTGCTTGGCCAATCCAGCGGCTTTCAGTCTTTTCAAAATCGGATGATCGAGTTCTTGCTGGGAAATAAAGATGCAAGGACTTTGCGTGTTTTTGCGCACGATGAAGTCCATCGCGCAGAGTTGGAATTGCTACTCAAAGCTCCTAGTCTTTACGACGAGTTTTTAAGGGCACTCCATCGCCGCGGGTATGCGATCCCAGCCAGTTGCGTCGAGCGAGACTGGTCCCTTCCTTACGTAGAAAACCTGGACTTGCTCCCGGTCTTTAAGTGCATTTATGACGACCCATCGCAGCACTGGGACGCGTATGAGATGTGCGAAAAATTGATTGACGTGGAAGAGTCCTTTTCGCTTTGGCGGTTCCGTCATGTGAAAACCGTAGAGCGAATCATCGGATTCAAAAAGGGGACCGGTGGTAGCTCTGGAGTCCCATTCTTGCAAAAAGCCTTGTCCGTACGATTGTTCCCAGAGCTTTGGGATGTTCGAACAGAAATAGGTCAATGAAAATCAATGAACATGCAATGAACATCGAAGCACAAATCGCCAAACTCGGGTCGGGACCACTAACCGAAGCCGGACTCAAGGAACATGTATGGCCTCTTTTTTCGCGCGCAATAGCGGGGGATAAAGCTAGAAACGAAATCTATCTGGCCAATCATTCTCTAGGTAGACCGTTGGATCAAATGGCCCTCGACGTTAATGAAGGTATCGAAGCCTGGTACTCACAGATGGATGGTGCTTGGGGGCAAGACGCTTGGTGGGGAGAAATGCACTCCTACCGAAGCCAGGTCGCGAAGCTCATTGGAATCAACGACTCGACTGCCGTTGTCCCCAAGACTTCCGCCGGGCAAGGACTTCGCGCCGTCTTGAATGCACTCCCACAAGATGGCACAACTCGCCCAGTTCGTGTGTTGGCAACCAGCGCCGAATTCGACAGCATCGACTTCATTCTCAAAACCTACGCGAAGAAGGGACGGGCCGAGATCGAATGGGTGCCGATGCAATTGGATGGATCGAATAGCCAAAACATTCTGAACGCCATCAAACCAGGTGTTGATCTGATCGTGATTTCAATGGTCGTTTTTGCCACGGGCGAAGTGATTTCTAGTTTGGATGAGATCATCCAAAAGGCGTATGCGGCTGGAGCTTTGGTAATGCTGGATGCTTATCACACAGCCGGAATTATCCCCGTGAATATGTCGCGACTCGATGCGGACTTCATGATTGGTGGGTGTTATAAATACGCTCGCGGTGGCCCTGGTGCATGCTGGTTGGCGGTCCACCCAAAACACCTTGGCAGCGAACTGCGAACCCTGGACACTGGCTGGTTCGCCAAAAAAGACCCCTTTGGTTACGAACGATCGGACGAGCCAATACTGAGCGAATCCGGCGACGCTTGGCTAGAAAGCACGCCCCCCGTGCTGACGTATTACCAAGCGCGTTCTGGCCTCGCGTTAACGCTGGCCATTGGGGTCGATCGACTTCGTGAACACAATTTGGTTCAGCAAAAAATGTTGCGTGACGCTTTAGCAGAAAACGGCGTTGAGTTTGTGGATCCACAGAATCCAGAGGAGCGTGGGGCGTTTACGTTGGTCCCAAGCCGAGATTCGTATGGACTCGTTTCGGCGTTGAAACTTGCTGGAGTCAACACAGATGCTCGAGGTGGATTTGTCCGATTTGGTCCAGATATTCTAAATTCAGACGCGGAACTCGTTGAGGCCGCGAGAATCACCGATGAGACTATACGTTCCTTTGCGACCTGACAGCAGATCAGTGTCCGTTTATGACTTGGTCAACGTTCATTGCGTCTTTCCCTCTTTCTTTTTGGCTTCATTGCTCTTCAACGTCTTGGTTTCTTTCGAAGGTGGAGTCCACTCTGCAGGCTTTGGATTGTCGACGGTTAGTAAACACTTATCGCCGTATTGTTTGAGGGTGGTTTCCAGTCGCATGGTCAGTTCCGCGATTTTGGCCGTTGAATCACTTTTTCCGAAGAGATCGTTGCGTTCCAGCGGATCGTTTTGCAAGTCGAACAACTGCGTTCGGTTGACCAGCGGATAGCGGATCAATTTCCAGCGGTCGTCGCGGATGGCGCGATGAAAGTCCCGATAAGCAAACACGAGATCCGAACGAGCCGCGTGACTCGGATCGCGAAGCGTCGCACGGAGGTCGATACCCTCGCTAGATTTCGGCCCTTGAACACCGCATAGAGCGCCGAGCGTTGGCATCAAGTCAAATAAGTAACACATCGAATCGGTCTGTTTGTCGACGGCGATTCCCGGTCCACTGAAGATCAAGGGGACACGCACCGAATGCTCGTAGAGGTTCTGTTTGCCGATTAGTCCGTGGCTCCCTCGCGCCACACCCGAGTCCGCCGAAAAAACGACAATCGTATTCGCCGCTTCAGGCGAGGCCGCGAGCGCATCGAGGATACGGCCGATCTGCATGTCCAGGAATGAGATGTAGCGGTAGTAGTCCGCGTTCATAGCCTGTACCTCAGCGGCTGTGCGTGGATGCGGCAGCAACAGCTCGTCACGAATCACCATCTCACCGTTGTCGAATGGGTGCAATGGCAAGAAATTTGGCGGCAATAGTCGCGAGTCCGGCGTGTAGTGCACGGGGTATTGGTCGGGCACAATGTGTGGATCGTGCGGCCCATCAAACGCCACGTAGCAGAAAAACGGCGAGCCCTGATGCTCCTTCAAAAACTGCACCGCTTCATCTGCGAACTGCTCGCACGCGTGCTTGGAAGCCAACTTCGGCGTGGTAAGTTCACCTTTCTCTAGATCGCTCACCTTTGCAGTGAGCGGATTCGTCATACCACCAGCAAATATGGACCGCGCGTTTTGAAAACTCGAAGCGAGCGACCTCGTACCGTTATGCCATTTGCCCGTCGCAAACGTTGTGTAGCCAGAGCGCCCGAACGCCCCCGGCCACGTCTCGTCGCTCGCGAGTCTTTCATCGACATGGAACAGCGACTGTCCTGACATTAGCATCGCCCGCGAGGGCACGCATGTCGCGCCGTTGAAGCCGCCTTGCATGTAGGCGCGGTTGAAGGCCACCCCCTTTCGGCACAAGCGGTCGAGGTTCGGTGTTTTTATGACCGGATTACCGAGCGCGGCGATGGTGTCCGCGCGCTGGTCATCGTTGAAGAGGAATAGGACGTTCGGGCGATCCGACGCGAACGCAACGGCACGGGCGAAAAACAGCGAAAGGAGGCAAAGGCGGGCAGTAGTTTTCATGTCGAATAGTTTAGTTGAATGGAAATTTTTGGTGGAAATTAAGCATTTTCACGCTTGATTATTCTAATCGAGCACGAGCACCGACGATGGGTAAGTGCGAGCACGAAAAGACAGGGATTGTGAGCGAAAATGCGATTCGTATGGTGGTGATCAGCGAGAATTGTGTAAAATCCTTTTAAGCCCAGTCTTCGGAACTGGAGTCGTTTCCAATTCGAGTGGACAGTCCTCGGAGACATCAAAGATGGGTACAGTATTTTGGATTCGCCGGTTTCTGACTGTGTTCGCTATCGCTTTTGTTGTGATTGGCGGAGCTCAGTTTTTGAGAGGGCGTACGATTAGCGACTCTATGATTCAAGGCCTCATTTGGAGCACCATTTCCTCGGCCATATTTACGGCTTCTCGAACGTACCACGCTCACCGAGGTCATCATTGCGCTCTGTGCAGGGACACACCCGAGATGCTCGCACAACGTCCACCGGATCGGCCTAACTGATGGTTGCAGGTGGCGGAGGGGAAGCTTGCCGTTCGTAATCCACTTGACCAGACTGAGATCATTAATGATCAATCCTTATGAACCACCTAGTGGGGAACTGCGTAATTCGTCGTTTCTCAAACGTATTCGCAGAGCGTTCGCGATGGCCGGGGCTGAATACCGTGCTGGACTCAAACACGACGGGTTCACCACCTGGAGTCATCTACACGCATGGTTGGGATTGATCTTGACCGCACTTCTTTTCTTGCTCACGGGCGTTGGAGTAACAATTGTGATCTTTCTGAAGTTGGTCATGCGTTAGAGAAAAGCGATGGTTCGTATCGAATGGTCGGGTATACGACCTGGAAGCAAATTCGTGTCCGTTTATAAGCTACAACGTAATGGCCAAACCTTCTAGAGAGGTGGTAACAATCCCCCGAGATAAACTCGGGGGCATTCAACTGTACGTGCTTCCTCATCCGGTTTTCCGTCATGGTCATCACGAGGATCCATGCGAGCGAAGGGATCATCTGGTTTTCTGATGTGCATTGTTTTGAGTTACGACCACTTTGTTATGGCTGGTTTGTTCTTCGTTGTCGGCCTCGTCGGTTGCGGCGGCTTTCAGTATTCCATCGGCCGGGATTGGTAGTTCGATGAGCCAGTCCACCACGCCTGCTCTGCTAGACACGAACGTCGCTTGTAAGTCGTTGAGCATAGTCTTAACGATCTTGCCGTTATCGTGAGCAACGCCGCAGACAATGAGCTTCCCATCCACCTCCCGGATGGACGTAATCATTGTCGCGGGCGGGATGTCATCCTTTGGGTCGAGCAGTTTGGGCCAAGGGACTTCGGTAATTTCGGCGACGCGTGATTCGTCGCTCGTTAAGGTGGGTTCTTCTCGGTACTTGTTTCCGTCGCCGATCAGATCTTTCGCTGCTGTGCTGACAACTTTGGCGTGCCGCCCGATACCGAAGTAATCGTGGATGAAAATTGGCACACCGCCCGTGATCGGCGGAACGCGGGTGCCAACTCCGCGATTGATCATTGGCCATCGATCTCGATACTGTTCTGGGCGGTTGACTACCACGTTTCGAAAGTGAGTTTCGGCATCGCCATGGATATTCACGTCACTGATCTGAACGAGCGGTGTCGTTCGATTGCCGTAACCGGTCGCAAACGTCAGCCCATCAACTGAGATCCGGCCGGTCTGCGCGCTGGCGTCGTCCATGCCTCGATTGAACGGTTCTGCATCAACGGACGAGATATTCAGGTTGACGTACTCATGGTTATCGAAGGCAGGCCGGTAGATTCCATAGGCCGCTATATGAATTCGCAGGTTTTCTATCCGCATGGAGGGACTGTGCGGGCGGAACGCATAATGCGAGCCCCAGATGAAAAGGTTTCGGATCATGTGTGGATGCCGCGAGTCTGGACCCGTCCAGTCGATACATTTGATCGTCTCCAACATCTTTTGACCATCGATAGGACTGTCAGGCTGGCTATTGCCGTTGGCTGCGACAACCATTCCGTAAAAGCCTTCCGCATGTGCTTCGTTGTCTTCAAATCGCCATATAGGAATCGTTCGTACATCAACGATCCGTTGGCTACCATCGGGCTGCCGAATCGGAAGATTTGTGTCAAAGTCACGCCGCTTCTGCATGTCGTAACGGTAACCGTACTCATCGTTTTCCGTCGTGACATTTCGCGTGAACGTGTTGAGCCCGTTCGCCCACCAGAACCCGGCCCCTTCATTGGGATCGAAGGGCAGAGCCTGCAGCGGAAGACGCGGTCCTTGATAAGCTTGCACGGCGAGATTGCGATCCAGCAGGTTGAAGACTTCGGTCCCATCCTCCAGGAAATAGCCGTGTCCAACGCTTTTGTAGCCAACACAATCTCGCACCAGAAGGTAATGCGTACCGTGAATCGTGATCCATCGGTTGTGCGAATCGACGATCGCCACCCCCTGCACACTGCTTCCTCGCATCGTATCGCCGACAAGATGGAAGTGTATGGAGTAACGTCCAAGCACCCCTTCCTTGCCAAGATGGGCAAAGCGTGCATGGCTGATACCACCTTTGCTAAAGCGATGGAAGACGGTGTGGCCGCGGACACCGCTAGGGTCGGCGCTTTCGATGATGACGTTGCGGGACAGATTCGCGACTTCGCCTCGGAAGTCGCCATTTCCTAAATGCTCGAATTTCAATGGCTGGTCGAGCGTCAGCGTCGTTTCGTCGATGGCGGTGATTGTGCGTTGTTCGGTTTGGGGCTCCTTGGCTCGCCGTGATCCTTGCCGGAATCCGGCCCCGCTCCCCGCGCGACTTGTCGCCGTAACAATAACCTCATCACCCACACGCCAGCCGGTGACTCTTTCCGACAAGGTTACCCTGTTAGCTCTGACCGCAGCGTCAGCACCCAGCTTCACCCAAGAGCACGACAGCGGGCTGCCATGGAGTTCCATTCGTCCTGAGCAGCAGGCGATGGCCGGTGCGTCTTTCGCGTTCATCCCTTCAAAAAAATGGAGTCGAATGCGCGCGGTGTGCTCTGCGGGGATGGGTTGCTCGGGCGTACCGACGATGAGCGAGGGCCAAAACTCGCTCGAAGTTGTCGGTCCCTCCATGGTGCCTTCGAATTCACAGGCAAAGCCATGCTCCGAGCATTCGTCCGTATGCTGAATGGTGAGGATTCCGACGTTCAATTCGGTATCGCGATCACGGGCAAAGTCGAGGGTGCCGACAATTTGCAATAGCCGCAGGACCTCTTGCTGTTTAGCATCGTATTCGACCTTGGTGCCGCGACTGACGAGGACACGATCACCTTGTCCCGGCACCCGTGCCGGTTTCCAAGTATCGGCGTCGGACCACTTTCCGCTCCGAACCGATTGAAGGGAAAATGAGACATGTTCGTCATGATCTGTCTGCCCCAAGGCTGGCGAAACAGACCAGAGCGAGGCTGCACAGCATGCCGCGGAAACAATGGAGCAAATGAAGTTAAAAGCCATAAGGAACTCGCGTGGCGGGATGGATAACCGGATGGTAAGGCGTGTGGCAGTTTCCTGTATACCAAAAGATGAGCCGCAATGCGCTCGATCCCTGGATTCTTAAATCCGTTTGTGTCGTTGGGGAAATGTCTTAGAATACGTCTGAGGACGTTTTCGTTCCATCGCTCTTGGAGTTAGGGCACGTCGTAGTTGCCAGATCCGATTTGAAGGCTGTTCTGAAGGAACAATCACTCGGTCAGTCGGGGCTTGCGGACAGCAACACGGTCGCCGTAGGCAAGTTGCTCAACGTGCCAGCCGTACTAGTAGTTAAGATCACTGAGTATGCTTCCGAAACGCAGCGGGCAGCACGGCGAAATGCTCAATCCACCTCAGGGCAAGTCACCATCAGCGCGAGGTTAGTGAGCGTTGAGACAGGTGAAGTGCTATGGTGTCGAACCTATATCGAAGCCAAGCAGTCCTCCAGCAAACTGGATCAGTCTCAAGTTTTGACCCAAGTCACAAAAAAAGTGGGGGACCTCTTTCCAAGTCGCAAATGACGACTAACCTCACGATCTGATTTAGAGGAAAGGTAAATTTCCCCCGAGTTAAACTCTGGGCATCTCCCAACGCCGTGAAGGATTTTATGCAGCGAAAACGTTGGGTTACGTTGGGTTACGTGGGGTTATGTTGGGTTATGTTGGGTTACGTGGGGGCTCGTCCCCCCGCAACCCTGTTTTGGTGTACTAATAGTGAGCAAGTTCCGTAGCTCCCGCTCCCTATAGCGAATC
>JAYTVM010000532.1:0-1017 GCA_043743995.1 Pirellula sp.
TCGTTTCAACGAATCATTCAGCAGCGAATTGAGAAGCGCCGACACCGCAACACCTTGCTTTCCCGCCATCCGGATCAGCAGTTCCTTATTGGTGTCGTCCACGCGCAGCGGTGGATAGGTTTCGGGGAACGCCCAACTGCACGTAAAGCAGTTTTGCTCGCACCCGCGACACTGAGTGCTTTTGACGTTGTTGCACTCATCGCACAGCGGCTGCCAATTCTCGAGGTCGTTCGTACCGTCACGTGTTCTCGGTATCTTGTGATCTTGGCTCAGTCGGACTTGATTCTCGTTACGTCCGCATACAGCGCACCGACCGCCGTATTTCAGACGCAGTCCCGCCCAGTCTTCGCTTGAAAGTTTGACACGAGGTGTGCGTTTTACCGCTGTTGATTTTGAAACCAATTGATAGCGAACGCCCTCTTTTGCAATGCACAAAAATCCTTCTTCACCTTGTAATTCCCGCATTCGACGGAACGGATCTTTGTACGGCTTTTCACCTTTCGTTGCTTGAAAATCATCGACGGCACGCCGAATGTCGTCTTGCGACAAGACTGGCCCTGGAATACCGTGTCCGGCTGGCCAGAGCGCATCGAGAATAATGCTGTACTTTTCACAATTTGCCCTTGATGGATTGACAAATTCGGCGCTCGCTTTTGCTAGCCACGCAAGTCGCTCCTCATCACTGATATTCTTGGTCGGACTCGGAGTGACCAAGGCTCCCATTTTAGCCTTGGTAAATTTCATTGCATTCATAGGATTGCTGTATTTATAATCAGTTACGATGAAAAGACTTAAATTTGCATCATTCTTCGCGGGAATCGGCGGTTTCGATCTGGGTTTCGAGCGAGCAGGGCTCGACGCAGTGTTCCAGTGCGAAATTGATCCGTATTGTCAAACGATTTTGAAACGGCACTGGCCTAAGGTAACACTACATGGCGATATTCAAAGCCTCGAACCGTCAGCAATCCCTCGCGCTGATGTCTGGACCGCCGGTTGGCCGTGTCAAGACCTCAGCAA
>JAYTVM010000533.1:0-3267 GCA_043743995.1 Pirellula sp.
CGAAGAGGACGTATCAGCGGAAGTCGCTCGAATCGTAATGCTATGGGAAATGGCCGCTTCGTAGTTGAGTAAACTACCGTCTAGGACGGTCACAACGCCCGTCGAAGCGTTGATCGTAAATCGACCGCCTGCGTTGTCATCTAGCGAGTAAGTGATCGCATTGGTCGTTGCGTCGACGTCGCTTGCCAGGCCTGTAATGTACACTACGGTTCCATTGGCCGAATTCTCGGCAATGGTGTTAACGGTCGCATTGCTGTCAATCACAGCACCAACATCGAACTCGTCGAGGTCGTTGATATTGATGGTAAAGACCGTGTCGGCGGTTGAACCGTCGGCAGATGTGGCTCGGATGGTAATGTTTCTTGTGGGACCTAGCGCTTCACGATCGAGTGCTGCCGCTGTGGTTACGACGCCCGTGTTGGCATCGATCGCGAAGTTGCCACCGTCGTTGTCGAACAGACTATAAGTGACTGTGTTAGTAGTTGCATCGGAATCGGCGGCTAAAGCCTGAACTCCAACATTCGTACCGATAGCGACGTTTTCATCGACGGCGTTGGCCGTTGCATTCGCATCAGTCGGAGCCGTTACGTCGAACTCATCGACGTCGGTAATGTTGATCGCAAAGACTTGATCGGTGAACGAACCGTCGGCCGACATGGCTCGAATCGTAATGTTTCGAGATGCCCCGACGACTTCGCGATCGATGGCTCCGGCAACGGTGACCACGCCAGTGCTGCTGTTGATCGCGAATCGACCGCCGTCGCTGTTGAAGAGCGAGTAAGTGATCGCATTGGTTGTTGCATCCGCGTCGCTGGCGGATGCGGTGATGCCGACGACTGTTCCATTGGCAGCATTTTCTGCGACGGTATTGGCGGCGGCATTCGAATCAGTGACTGAACCGGTATCGAATTCGTCAACGTCGCCAATGTTGATCGTGAAGGACTGGGTCGAGAACGATGTGTCGGTCGAAGTGGCCCGGACCGTAACGTTGTAGGATGCTGCTGCCTCGCGATCGATCGCTCCATTGACGGTCACGACACCGGTCGTCGCATTGATCGTGAATCGTCCACCAGCGTCACTGTCCAAGCTATAAGTAACGACATCCGTTCCATCAGGATCGGTGGCTAATCCGGTGATCCCAACGGTCGTTCCATTCGAAGCGTTTTCGAGAACATAGTTGGCGGCTACGTTACTGTCGGAAACGGCACCCACGGCGGCTTCGTTGACGTCGGTGAGATTGATTGTAAAGCTTTGCGTCGAGAACGACGTATCAGCCGAGGTCGCTCGAATCGTGATGCTATGCGAGATGGCTGCTTCATAGTTCAACAGCGACCCATCCGCTACGGTTACGACGCCGGTCGAGGTATTGACTGTAAATCGGCCACCGGCGTTGTCATCGAGCGTGTAGGTGATCGCGTTCGTCGTCGCGTCAGTATCACTTGCAAAAGCGGTTATCCCGACGGTGGTTCCGTTGGCCGCATTCTCGACTATGGAGTTGGCCGCAGCATTGGTATCCGTGACTGTCCCGACGTCGAACTCATCGACGTCCGTGATACTGATCGTCAAGACTTGATCCGTAAATGAGCCGTCAGCCGAAGTGGCTCGGACGGTAATGTTACGAGATGCGCCGTCGGCTTCTCGATCGATCGTTCCGGCAACGGTGACGACGCCAGTGCTGCTATGGATCGCAAAGCGTCCGCTATCGTTGTTGAAGAGCGAATAGGCAATCGCGTTCGTCGTCGCGTCGGCGTCGCTGGCGGATGCGGTGATGCCGACGACGGTTCCGTTGACGGTGTTTTCCGCGACTGCATTAGCACCGGCATTCGTATCCGTGACCGTTCCGACATCGAATTCATCCACATCGGTGATATTGATGCTAAAGACTTGATCGGTGAACGAACCGTCGGCCGAAGTAGCTCGAACAGTAATGTTTCGCGATGCCCCGTCGACTTCGCGATCGATGGCTCCAGCAACGGTGACGACACCAGTGCTACTGTTGATCGCGAATCGACCGCTATCGTTATTGAAAAGGGAATAGGCAATGGCGTTGGTCGTCGCGTCGGCATCCGATGCAAGAGCGGTGATTCCAACGACTGTTCCATTGGCTGCGTTTTCCGCTACCGAATTGGCCGCGGCATTGGTGTCGCTTACAGCCCCGACGTCGAACTCATCGACGTCGGTGATGGTAACGCTGATCGCTTGTGTGTCCGTCAGGGTGCCATCCGATGCCTGAACCGAGACATCATAAATTCCATCCAGGTTTGCGTCGGTGTTCGCTTCTCGATTGCGTCCAGAGACAAACGTCAACACGCCAGTTGAACTGTTGATAGCGAACAGTGCCGAATCGGCTCCACCAACGATGGTATAGCTCAGTGTTTGGGCTGGCAAGTCGCCGTCTGTTGCGGTAACTGTCGTCACCGCAGTCGCGTTTTCTGCGACGTTGATACTGGCTGTCGAACCAGCCCCATTGCTGGTGATCACCGGCGTGCTGTCATTCACGGGCGTGATCGTGAAATTGAAAGTTCCAGTCGACGCCGTTCCAACACCATCGTCAACACTGAACGAGAAGCTATCGCTGGTCGTCTCACTGCCGTTGTGGTCGTAGGTGAGGATTCCTGAGTTGATATCAGCTTGTGTAAAAGTGCTGTTCAAAGCGAGTGCCGTACCACTACGGCGAAGAATCCCATTCGCAGTCGCGGAAGTTATGGTGTACACCAATTGACTGGTTGTGTTATCGACGTCCGTTGTCAGAAGCATCGTATTGGAAATAACGGTGCCGGTTGCGTTTTCCGCGATCGTCAAACCGGTATTCGTCGCGAGAACTTGTTCGTCATTGACAGCCGTTACCGAAACGTCGACGACATCTGTCGCACTCGAAATGGCAGTCGTCGTTCCGTTGGTCAAGGTGCTAACCTTGGTTCCAGCCGAACCGGATGTCTGATCCCATCCGCGAATCGTGAGTGCCGAACTCGAAGTCCCGTTGTAGTCTGCGCTCGGTGCGAAGTATAAACGGGTATTAGCATTATCGGCTAAGAGCAACGATGAAGCCGAACTTACGGTCCCGACGGCTGTCCAGGTCGTTCCATTGTTAGTCGTGTAATACCAGGTGCCATTGGTTTCAACGCTGGCTGTAATCGCAATCCCTTTGACCGATCCGCTATCGACGTCGCTCACGCCACCGGTGAAGGAACTGATGAGCGAACCAACCACACCCGATGGAACGCCTGCATCTTCGGCAACGGTAATACTCAGCGCCGTATCGGCTAA
>JAYTVM010000534.1:0-3255 GCA_043743995.1 Pirellula sp.
AAAGATGACCATTCCCAATGGCCCATTCGGTCCCAACGGACAACGACCACCTTGGTGGCCGCCTCCTCCGTTTGATCCACCTGGAGAGCCGCTTCCGTACGTACCTGAGCCGCGTCCGGTTTGGTGGCCTCCCCAGAGATGCTAGAAGAATGGATCAAACCACGATCTGATTTTGAGTACGTACTCTGCCTTGAAGCGAGTCGTTTGGAACGATTTCCAGTCAGCGACCGTATGGCGGACCTGGTTGAGATAATGGATCAACACAAAAAGCAGTTGGTCTTCACATCAATGGGCAAGCAGCAAACAAGATCAGCCAAAACAGCTTAGCCCACGACTTTTTATCGCTCTTCGCCGCTGGGCCGACTACGACGTTGGCCCGTGTTGCGACTTCTAGCCCCCAACGTATCAAACGCCAACTTCGGCAACGTAACGCGACACGCTACGACCTAGGGGCCAAAGAGAGCCGAAGCGGCGGTCCGCTACTTCTATCAATCTCGCCAACATTAGCTTTCGCCGTGCTAAGCATGTAGACCACGAAACCATTGTCAGCTGACGCCGTTGCGAAGTCTGGCGGGCTATGTTGATATCGCCCAGATACGTTGCTTTTCTCACGGCGACAAGTGTAACTGCTACAATTGCGATCTAATTGATTGTCAACGTTCACTGGGCATCAAAGAGTTGTCTCCCGTTACCAACGGCCTGAATAGATTGTTAGTTGGACAAATGATGCCACCCTACTTCGTTGCATTTCTCGATAAATTGAAGACCCTTCGACACGATATATCGCGTTGGCAATTTAGTGATGCGATTCCACCCACGCTAACTCTCGCCGCTCAACACCCAAGTGTTGGCCCTTTGGTACTCTTTGATGAGGAAACGGAATTGACTTTGGAGTTTGGGACAAAATACCACTCCCATTTTGGCGACTTCGAAGAGGCGACATGCGAAGACGAGCGAATGCTCATCGCTGCGAATAGTGCGGCTGAATTTGTTGATCGGATTCTGCGTGAGAAAATTGGCGTCGCGGTGCACTTTGCCGAGAGTGGTGGATGTACCGGAGCGTCTTTGATTTACCTTGATGATTTAGGAATCTCGGCAAAAAAGCTAGCCGCATCTACTGCTGGAATCTATGGTGGCTCGATACGCACCGAACGGTTTCTGTGGACGGGTCCCATTACGAATCCGAAGTAATAGGTTTAGGATTGGCCCTTCTTTGCAGAAGACGTCGATGGTCAAGAATCAAGTAACTCGGTCGATCCTATAACACACTGAAGTCTGCGACGAAAAGCGTTTCCTCGGCTCGTTGCGTCTGGCTGAAGGCGTAACTATTCAAGAGGAATCAAGCAGCGGAATTCATAGTTGTTACTTCAAACGAATCAGTACTTCGTTTCGTCTCAGCGGTCCTGGCGTGAAGGGTGGATCGTAGCCGGCGGTTTCGACGCCGCTCGATTCGGGCGAGTCGTCAGCGGCGAGGCCTTTGGTTTCCATCCAGGTTCGAAGCTTGGCTTCCGATTCCTTGGCCAGTTTGGCGTTGAGGTGGCCCGAAAACCGCAGCACGGCAAAGCGGCCTCCGATTCGTTTGCGAACATCGACGCCTTCCCCGGTGGGCGCAGGGACACCTTTGACGGCGACATCTTTGGGCATCACAAAACCCATTTGCACAGCCGAATCCTCTTTGTCATTTTCCATGAAGACCGGCGTGGTCATCGAGATCTTTTTGTCGGATTCATTCGCGCCGCTGATGTAGCGGAACAGTTTCATGAAACTGCCATCGCGACCTTGAGAGTCCATTTTGGTTGTGGTCGCGACCAGCATCAGGTCGGGATATTCGCGGACTTCGAATTTGCCATCTGAAGTAACGACCTTATATTCGGCCGACTCGTAGGCAGCTCGTCCGATCGTATTCCATGCGAAAAGACCAATCAAGGCGACAACTGCAATCATTGAAAGGTAAAACATTCGGCGGGTTTTCATTTGGTTGCTTGAAAGGTAAAGTCATAACGCGAGTCGGGAACGGAAATCCACAGGTTTATGTTAGAGGGCCGGCTAGGGTCGGAAAACCTGCGTTGTAAGGAGACTCCAATCGATCAAAGGCGGACATCAGATTCGCGGACATCAGATGCCGGCTTGGGACTGCGAGCGTGCTAGCGAATTGCCGGAAGGTCCGTTGGCGAAATCGCGTCCTGTTCAGCTCGACGAATGGTAAGAACGTGCACGGTTTGATTTCTGACCGTGAAGACAGCACGAAAACTGCGTCTATTGCCAAGTCCAACTAACACTTGCCGAAGTTCATAGTGAAACAAATGGGACTCTGGGGCGGTCCCATGTCGTTCGGGTTCCTTAGACAGTTCCCAGAGTTGCATCTCAATGGCTTCAATCCACAAGATGGCTTGATCCATGGAGCGATTTTCCGACCACCACTTTGCATTTCGGAGAATGTCATCTTTGGCCTCAACGTAAATCAGAACCTGAAACATTAGGAATGTTGCTTGAGCTGATTGCGGATTTCGTTGAAGGCCTCCGCCAGGGGCTGTCCCTTGCCAGCTTCCATTTGGGCGATGCCCCTGCGAATGGCTTCAATACTTCGAATCTCCTCGAATTCGCTTGTGCTGACAAGTACGTATTCTCGGTTGGTTGCAGGATCGACAACTACCAAGCGATGGTCAGCACTCGAATGCAAGGCGGTTGATTGTTCGGTGGTAAGGTGAGTGCTCATAGACTCCAGTATAGCGTTTCCCCCCTTTGAAATCAAAGCGATCGATACAACGGCTAGTCATTTCATTTGGCGACATACAAAAAAGCAATCTCTAATTCTCCACCACATCCTGGTCTGCACTGTCCAGTCGACCTCCATTGATAACGGTCTCAGCAACTTCTCAAGGATCGGCGTTCCCTAGCATGATTTCCGGCAAGTGAATTGGCTCCTTCGGAAAAGCTACATCTAAATCTACCGCGACATATGGGATAGCGACTCGCTGAACGATGAATCAGCGAATAACCCAAAGACTCTCTGACATTTGGCCGTGAGGGTTATTCGCTAAATCAGCCTTGGACGCATATGGACCACTGGAAAAGACTTCGACCCGAACTATGGAAACGCAAAGGAAGTAGCGACAGAAACGGCGCCGGATAGTTCCAATAAGCAAACCACCTCAGTCACACCTATTATCCACGAAGCAGCTTCCGAGGGTAAACCAAAAATGTCTGTGGGCCGCAAAGAGCTAGGCTCCAAAAGGAAAGCGGTCACCGCAGACA
>JAYTVM010000535.1:0-11176 GCA_043743995.1 Pirellula sp.
GACCGGTTCGTCAATATAGCTGCCGTAAACGTATCGATACAGCGGCGAACTGGGAGCGTCGCCGAGGCCGTAGTCCACCAACGTCTGTTGGTCCGATTGAACGTATGCGAACGAGCCACTCGAACCCGAGCGACCAACACGCCGTCCGAGTGCGTCATATTTGTATTCGACATCCACCGAACTGTTGTTCCCAACATCGGCCGATTTCATCTTATTGTCAAAGTCATAGGCGAGGTTGAGGGTTGAGGAGTTTAGCGTTGAGGGGAGGAGGGTGGTATTCCCTTTTACGTCGGTCGTGACGTTGCTGCCACCGGCGGTGAGCAATTCGTGCGTGTTGCCGTGCGTTCGGCTTTGTGCCGTGCCGTTGGTCGTCACACTCGACCAATCACCCACCGAGGTCAGACTCCAGGATTGACTAAATGTGCTGCTGGTGCGTGCATGTGCCGTGAGCCGATCTTCGAAGTCGTAGGTTGTTCTAGCGGCGGTGAAGACGTAGCCACTTATGGCCCCCGAGATTGTCTCTTGCTGTCGTCCCAGATTGGTTTTATAGCTGGCGAGCATCAAAAATAATTCTCAACTCATTCAAGCGACTTTTGAACTGTTCGACAGTCATGCTTCGCAATTCTGCTTCCACGGTTGGAATTAAATTGCAAAGTGATTCCAACAATTGGACCTGACCAACCAGCTTACCCTGATCGATACCAATAGCGATAAGGTCTGGGCCAGATTTAGTATTTCGGATATCTGGTAACTTTCCTAGCAACATTTCTTCGATCTCCTTGGCTCCCTTGTAAGGCAATCGCTGCATTAGCCAGCTTACAAATACTTCCTGCAACCCAGCCACCGATGTCCGGTCCAGTTCGGGGTTGTCTATCCGATTATAGCATTCCGCGGCTTCCGTTTCCAAAACTTCCTCGCTCCTTGCAAACAATGGCGCAAAAACCGCCACCATCGGATGGTCTGGCTGGTCGCGGCTCAACGGTTCCAACGCTTCGTCCAAGTAGATCACCTGAACCAATTCACGCCATGGATCGGAATCTGGATCAAAACGGGATTCCAAAAAGAAAACGAGGCCACGAACCTCTCGTTTGGGGTATTGCGCCCGGAGCATGGCCATCTCCTGCACGATCCGAACGTAAATTAGATTATCGTCATACCCTTGAAACTCGGCCACGAGAATTGACAGCGAAGCATCCGCTGGAACCCAAGCAGCGTCAACTCGCTTTTCAATCGAAGCTCGAACGATGCCGAATCCCCGATCCAAAGAACAAAAGCAAACTGATCCAAGCCGTTGATAGGGCAACTGCCGTTATTCCAAAACGATCGGTGTTCGCGGTGATTGGTTTGTCGTACTCGCGATTTCATTCCTGGACGAATGCTGACATTTACCAGCTTACCGATCTTCCATCATGCCCAAAGAGCCATCCCAATCAACTTACCAGCGACGAAGTCGCCGCCATGCGAGACATGGTTGTGGACAAAGAACTGCGTCATCTATCCCATGCGGCTTGGCACGTCTCGCTCGCAAGCTCTTCGGCATCAAACATAAAAAATCCTGCAAACTTTTACTGTCTGGGTAATATCACTATAGGTGCCGTTTAAACTTGGATCCTGAATTTGCTGCGAATGCGACGTTAGCGTTTCGCCCGCGCTGGATCATGGCTCTGTTTCCAGTGTTCGCTCCGTTTGATCATCCATGCTGATTCTTCGTCCATGCCATATTTTGCATACAGGGTACGCAATGCATCGAACCGTTTTTGCGGCTCAAACTTTAAATTCCAAAGAAGTTTTTGGTGGCAGATGGGGCATTCGTGAATAGAGGAGCCATCTGCCTCCTCAAGGCTGTTGCTTCCGTTCATGGTGCAGTCGTAAAAAATGCAATGCTTTAATCCAAAGACATGACTTGCTTCATGGTTGAGAACTTTAAAAGACCTGCGCCGAGCAAGGTGTTCGTAACTTTCGTTTGTCGGTTCGCCCCAAAATTCTGGAAAGTACCGAGCGAGACTATAAACCCCGGTGCGATTTTCGAAGCTACCAAACCCGAAGACGTACTTCATGTCCTCTGCGTAAAGATCCTGCATGGTTATTCCTATGTAGACAACTGCATCCTTTGGCAAGTTGGGTAGAAGAAGTTTGTTCACCAGCTTGGTCGCATCGTACTGGCGATCGTAGTTGTCCCGACGACGATCTTCTGCGAGCATGCGTCCCAATTTACTTCTCTCCGGTTCAGGCAACGCGATCGCAGATGCTATGCGAGACGGCATTTGAAAGTAGACTTGAGCATAGTCTCTCAACTCTTCTACGAGCTCTAGCTGGCTTTCGGTAAATACACCCAGTGGTTGCAGTACGAAAATGCGGCGCGCTGGATTGGTCAAAATCCGCGAGTCACGCGATTTGTATCGTTCCAAAGATTGACCTGCTTCTGGAAATTGAGAAAGCCATTCGCCCGTTTTTGCATCGCCGATTCGAACGAAATCCTGTTCTTCTTCGTCCGAAACTTTGCTATACGCTGAGCGTTTCAGTCGATCGGTTTCGGTTTCGTCTTGGAGGGCGCCCATGGCCGAGGCATTGGCGGACAAGAGAGAAACGCAAATCAGTTGTCCAACCTGTAATACCACTGCGATTGCCGCACAAATTGGGTGTTTGCAACTAGAGTCTCGATATGGACGACCTGTTGCGGCGTTCCGCGGCTTTCGAAAAGATGGATGCATTGGAATGTTTTGGGTCGCATGCGAACAGTACAATATGAGACTTGACCCGCAGAAGAAATTATTCCTCAGGCGAGCGGCACCATTGATTATACCGGGAGGGAGAGCCGAACCAACGCCAGGCTAGGCAGGAGCCTCGCTCTCCCATTAAACCCTTGGCAGGTAGTTTTTGGTCCGCCGCTCGCCTTATAGCCGCGCCTGCGTTATACCCTCCCTACGAAAAACAGTTGCATAATCCTCCTGAAAATACCCTTTCGAGTGCCACTTATGAAACTCCACGTATTCCTTACCTTGCTACTGGTTTTCTTAGTCAGTCCGAAGGCCGCGTTACAGGCCGAAGACAAAAACTTGGCGGCTACAGTGAATCCTACTGTGAAACCACCGAATATTTTGTTTCTATTCGCGGATGACTGGGGCCGGTATGCGAGTATTTATTCCGAAGTCAACGGAAAAGGGAGCATTAACGATGTGGTTCGCACGCCAAACTTTGATCAAGTCGCGAAACAAGGTGTGCTGTTTCGTCATGCGCATGTGAACGCACCGTCGTGTACTCCCTGTAGGAGTTCGCTCTTGTCGGGTCAATACTTCTGGCGCACTGGCCGTGGTGCAATCCTTCAAGGCGCAGTTTGGGACGAGTCCATTCCATCGTATCCACTGCTCCTGCACGATGCTGGATACCACATCGGAAAGACTTATAAAGTTTGGAGTCCGGGCAGCCCTCCCGATGCACCCTATGGCGGCCAGAAGTATTCCTTTCAAAAAGCCGGTGGCCGATTCAACCAGTTCTCCGAGAACGTCACCAAGTTGATGGCCAGCGGCAAGACGTCCGACATTTCCAAAGAGGAGCTTTACGGTGAGATACGCGGTAACTTCAACGATTTTTTGGCTGCTCGCGAATCGGGGAAACCTTTTTGCTATTGGTTCGGTCCGACCAATGTCCATCGCCCTTGGATCCAAGGAAGCGGTAAAAAACTCTGGAACATCGACCCGGATTCGCTACAAGGGAAGATGCCACCGTATTTGCCAGACGTGCCCGAAGTTCGCGAGGATCTGGCCGATTACTTCGGTGAGATCGCGGCGTGGGATGCCGGCATCGGAGTCATCCTGGCTGAACTCGACAAAACGGGGGAGCGAGAAAATACATTGATTGTGATCAGCGGGGATCATGGCGCACCTGGGTTTCCGCACGGCAAATGCAACCTTTACGGTTTTGGAACAGGCGTCTCATTGGCGATTAGCGGACCCGGTGTTGTGGGTGGTCGTGTCGTCGATGACTTCGTAAACCTTCCGGATCTTGCGCCAACGTTTCTTGAAGCTGCGGGTCTAGCGAGGCCCGAAGTGATGACCGGGCGAAGTTTGTGGCCGGTGCTGAAGTCGAACAAGTCGGGGCTTGTCGACGAATCTCGAACCTGGTTGGTAACAGGACGCGAGCGGCACGTTGAGAATGCCCGCGCCGACTTCAGCCCTTATCCTCAACGCGCCATTCACACCGCGGACCATCTATTGATTATCAACTTTCGACCGGACCGTTGGCCTCTGGGCGATCCCTATCGATTAGAAGGCGACCATGTGGCGACCGTTGCGGAGATCACAAAAACAACACGCACGACGCATCCTGACGACGACGCTGGTCCGACCAAAGGATGGCTGGTTGGCGAGCGGAATTCCCCAAAATGGAAAACTCATTACGAATGGGTTTATGGCAAACGTCCGATGCACGAATTATACGATCTAAAGAAAGACCCGCATGAAACCAAAAATGTAGCGGCCGATCCGGCTTATGCATCGGTCAAAGCCGATCTGGAAAAGCGTCTGATGGCGGAGCTAAGTCGCACCGGAGATCCACGACTGGTCGACGACGGCAAGTTTTTTGAAACACCGCCCATGACGGGCCCAGTTGTGGAAAAAAGCAAGCCTCGGGTGGAAAACAAGTAAACAGTTTCAATCTTTCTGCCGGCCCCACTATAATGAGCTGTGTCCCTTAGGCATCCGTTCTGACTGATAAAAACGCCGCGAGCGAAATCTCCTAGACTATAGTTCCCCAATACCACCTTTCTAATTCCTTGAGGTTCATCATCGTGACACGATTCGCCCTATCTGTTTGGTTGCTTGCGTTTACGATTTCAGTTCCATATGTCATTGGGCAAGAGGCCAAGCCAGAGGTGAGTGCTAAGCCGGAAACGCCGGCAAAGCCAAAGACCGTTCCTGTCACGATAGGAAGTATTCAATCGGAAGTGGTATTTGCGGCGACGTTCGCACCATCGGAATTCAGTGAAATTTCGGTAGGTCTGAAAAACTTGACCGCACTAAAAGTGGAAGAGGTCGCGTCGCACGGGGCTTCGGTCAAACAAGGGGATATCCTGATTCGCTTCGATACCGATAGCGTCAAGGAGCAACTCGAGGCACAGGAGCGAACGGTCGCTGGATTGCGACTTAGTCTAGACGAAGCGGAACGAGATGCGAAACTGGCCGATGTTCAAGCTCCACTCGACAGGGAGCAAGCCGAACTAGCCAAGAAGCAGTCCGATGAAGACTTTAAATACTACCAAGAGGTCGAGAGGGAATTCAGCGAAAAGTCGAATGAGCAGCGGTTAAAGTCGATGAAGGATGCGTTGGACTATACCGCCGAAGAAATGCGGCAACTTGAGAAAATGTACAAGGCGGACGATCTCACGGAAGAATCGGAAGAGATCGTATTGCGCCGCGCTCGCGATGATTTGGAACGGCAGAAATTTAACTTGGAACAAACCGAGATGATCCATCGCAAGACCAAAGAATTCAGCTTGCCTCGTGCTCAACGCGATCGCAAAGTGGCACTGCGTCTAGCCGATATTGCATGGGAGCGATTTCAAATCACGTTCCCTCTTCAGACAGAGAAGCGTTCGCTTGGTTTAGCCAAAGCGCGACAAGAACTGCAGAAGGCAACAAAGACCCTAGATCAATTGCGTGAGGACATGAAGGCATGCGAAGTGAAGGCACCTCGAACGGGAGTCGTCTATTATGGTCGGGTGCAGTCGGGCAAATGGGTCGGTGCCGCTGAGTTGCGGACAAAATTAAGAAAGTATGGCTTGATAGGGGCGAACGAGGTTTTCATGACGATTGTTCAGCCGGAGGGCCTACAGTTGATCGGAACCGTTCCAGAGAGCGAGGTGACCAAGCTGCGTGTGGGTGTCTCGGGCAAGATCACTCCGACGGCCATGAAAAGGGAACGGTTGGATGTCGTTGTTAAGTCCATTTCGCCGATTCCAACTCTCGACGGCCAATTCGAGGTCAACATGGACTTATCGAAAGCCAACCGTAGCATCGTTACGGGAATGACCGGTTCGGTCCGCGTCACAGATTATTTCGCAGCCCGCGCACTTTCGTTGCCCGTTAATGTTGTGCACACGGACGAAATTGACGATACGATTCGTTACGTCTACATGCTTTCCGACGAGGGCAAGCCGATTCGAAAGAGTGTTGAGGTAGGGGTGGTGCAGGGGGATCGCGTTGAGATACGTTCTGGGATCAGTGCTTCCGATTCAGTTCTAGCCGAGAAACCCAAGACGGAGTAATGATTATTATGTTCCATATAAGAAAGCGGTTGATTGCAGCAACCCTGTTGGGACTGTCGCTCGTCAGCTCGCCGATGGGAATCGCACAAGAGAGTGTCCTTGAGGCCAAACCGACGTTGAGGGACCGCGTGCAATCGGAAACGGCACGCGTTCCCTTGGAGGTGGACGTGCCTGAACGATTGGAAGTCGATCGAGCCATTCGTCGCGGCAAGGACTTCCTGCTGTCGCATCAAAACAAAAACGGTTCATGGGGAGCCGCGACCAATACCAAAGATCTCAACATCTACGCCCCTGTCCCTGGCGCACATCATGCGTTTCGCAGCGCCGTAACCGCATTGTGCGTTTCCGCATTGATTGAATTGCAAATGGATGATCCGGAGGTCTCCCAAGCGATAGAAAAGGGCGAAACATGGTTGCTCGAGCATTTAACGCATCTGCGCCGCGCGAATCAGGATGCGCTCTACAACGTTTGGGGACACGCTTACGGAATTGAGGCCCTCGTGAGGTTGCACCAACGGCATGCAACGAACCCAGAAAAGCAAGTTCGACTGATGGAGGAGATTGCACATCAAATCGATCTTCTAGGTCGCTACGAGTCTGTCAACGGTGGTTGGGGCTACTATGATTTTGCTTATCATCTTCAGAAGCCTACAACGCAACCAAACAGTTTTACGACGGCTACCATTCTATTTGCCTTGTATCAAGCGCAGGGGATAGGAGCCGTCGTGCCACAAAAATTAATCGATCGCGGTTTGGATGTCATCCGTCGGCAGCAGCGTCCCGATTTGGCTTATCTCTATTCCGAAGACTTCCGTACTTCACCTAGCGTGGACATCAACAAACCAGGTGGCAGTGTGGGTCGGAGTCAAGTATGCAACTTGGTGTTGCGATTGTACAAGGATCCTTCGGTAAGTGATGAAGCCATGGTGGCGTGGGTCCATCGATTGTTTTCTAGAAACCTCTGGCTAGACATTGGCCGCAAACGCCCCATACCACACGAGTCCTGGTTCTTGGTAGCCGGCTACTTTTTTTACTACGGACATTACTATGCTTCTTACGGAATCGATCATATTCCCGAGGAACAGCAAGCACCCTTGAGGCAGCAGCTTTTGCATGTGATGTTGAAGTTGCAGGAGAAGGATGGTTCCTGGTGGGATTATCCCCTGTACGATTACCACCGTCCGTATGGAACCGCATTCGCGCTAATGACACTCAAACGTTGCGAGAGCGCAGCGAAGTCTTCCGAAGCAAATTAGCCTCGCGTGCATTTGTATATTACGGAATGCAATGCGAAGTTGGCAGGCAGAGCCTGAGCAGCGCGACAAATAGTTGTTTGGTTATTTCTTTCTGATTTGTATCGATTCTTTTTTGTTCCGAACAACAATATCGCTTAGACAATATCTCCAGCCCATCTGTCCGGGGCTTTGTCTAGGCCGTTAAAAAACTGGGGTTGGGATATCAGACAGTAGCCGGTGGTTGGGCGGAGCGAAAAAACGCTGCACGAATATTGATTTTGGCCGTCGCTCTGAGCCAGAGACTGGCTCCCGCTCGGGCCATCGGTTATGATGTGCGGATTACAATAGGGCGCGGGTTACCCCTTATTTTAAGGGAAACTTTTCTTGCCGCGACATCGGTCATCGCAGACATGCGGCGGAGCTTCTCACGTCGGCCTGCCTTGAAAGACTTCACGAACCTCAGGAAAAGAAGGAACGAGATATTGAAACCTACCAATTTCTCTGTCAAGTTGCTGGGGCTGTGCCTGCTGGCAGGCCTGTCGTACGACGTGTCGGCACAGAATTCGCAGCCCAAGGCCAAAGGCGTCAACGACGTGCTGCCGGCCCCCGACGGCGAGTCCGCCGATGTGTCCAAGACCGTCAAGGTCTTCATCCTCATGGGCCAGTCGAACATGCTGGAGATGGGCCAGGTCGCGGGTGACAAGGATGGGACGTTGGAGTACGCGGTCAAGAAGGAAGGCCTGTACCCCTTCCTCATCGACAAGGCGGACAAATGGACGACCCGGAAGGACGTTCGAAACGTTGCCGTGATGAGTAGCGGCGGCCCGGGCAAGACACTGGTGCGCGTGAACGACTGGCTCACTGTCTCCGGTGGCAAGATCGGGGTGGAACAGGGCATCGGCCATCACCTGGGCAACGCACTGGAGGAGCCGGTGCTGATCCTCAAGAGCGCGATCGGAAACCGCAGCCTCGGCTGGGACCTGCTCCCGCCCGGCTCGCCTTCTTACGAGTTCAAGGATCCCAAGGACGGCAAAACGTACGTCTACGCCGGCTACGGCGAGAGCCCGGAACGCTGGGAGAAAGGCACCGAGCCGAAGCCGATCGGCTGGAAAGCCGGTCTTCAGTACGACGGCGACATCGCCCGCGCCAAGGAGGTGCTCGACAACCTCGACAAGTACTACCCCGGCGCGACGAAGTATGACGTCGTCGGCTTCTTCTGGTGGCAGGGCGACAAAGACCGCTACAACGCCGGTCACGCCGCGATGTACGAACGCAACCTGATTAACCTGATCGCCGCGCTCCGCAAAGACTTCAAAGCACCGAATGCCAAGTTCGCCTGCGCCACTCTCGGCCAGACCGACAAGGACAACCCCTCGGGCAATGAGAAACCGATCCTGGAAGCTAAGTTCGCCATCAGTGATCCCAAGAAGTACCCCAAACTTCAGGGCTCGGTCGCTACCGTCTACACGAACCCGATGAGCATGGGCAGTAGCTCCAATGCCCACTACGGCGGCAACGCCAAGACCTACATGAACGTCGGCCTGGGCATGGGAGAAGCCATGGTCAAGCTACTCAAGGAAAGCAAGTAAGGCGTAAGTCCCTTGGAACGACTTGGTATCGAGCCGATGCTTTGGTCAGCCATGGTGAGGGATTTTGGAAGAGCGTTTATGAACTTAGCCGGAACGGCAAAGAGCATTTCGGAGGCTCGCAGTTGTAAAACGTTTCGCAAGTTCTACCGAGCGTGAGTCTAAACAACGCTCTCGTCGCCCAATTCTAAAATGTGTCTCATTGTGGGAACGCCGGCAAAGGTGGTTGCCTGCGATTATTTCGAATGATTGGAATCGAAATAGAGAAATAGGACCAATTTTCTCGGCAGTCCGCGCCGACAATATCTCAAATCGAGGGGCAAGAAATCGAGACCGCTAATAAAAGTGTCGTGTCCCCATGTTTCACATACCATGTTTCACCCCCATGTTTCACCCCCATGTTTCACCGAGGACAAGTCGAGCGGTCTGGATATCGGGCACAACCAAGCGATCAGAACCGTCACAATCGGTTGGCAGGCGACAGTCAAATGGCCGGAAAACATGCGGCAAGCATGTTGCAGATGCTCCAGACGGCTGCTAGACTATCGGCACGAATCACGGAACGCATAGAATCCCCATTAGTCAGACACGGCGAAGCGACTTGGCCCAACGCACAATCTATCCCTTCGTTCCGCTCCCAGGAATTCTAATCGAATTCCTTCCCGCTCCAGTTGGGTTAGATTGTTAGTCGTTCGTCGGAGAAAACACATGAAATGCCCTGTTTGCGATGAGCCCATGGATGAAGGTGAGGTGTATCTGAAAAAATCGTTTTTCAATACACTTGCATTTGGCTGGGGCGCGACGGACCTCGTGTTCAAACGAACGAATCCAAAAAGAGAAATTGAGCTTATGACTCCATGGAATTTCAGCAAAGCTCACTATTGCAGTGCATGTGGAGCGACGACTATCGCAACTGGAACGGGAAAGCGATGATCGACTTCCTCGCCGTATTCAGGACTGGCTTCGTTGTCAGCAGCCCCAGTAAAGATTTTGTTGCTTCGCAACGGTGCCTAAAGCATCGGCCGCATTTGGCATTTCTGTTCGTAACCTGGCAGGTCTTGGGGTGAAGAGTCCGGGTAGCGGTAGTACAAACCCGGCGTTTACGCACACCTTCGCAGACTTCCTTCCCGCGCTTGGTCACCTTCGCGAAGTTGCCTTCACCTAGTACTGATGTTTTCATGGGGAATTCATTTGGTATACTCCTCGTGAAAAGTTTCCTGAACTAAGTACACGGGACTTGCACCCCACAGGATCACGCCCATGTTGGGCGTACCGGCAGCCAAGTCGCCGACCGACTGCTCGGTAATGGTACCCCGACTCCGGCGACTCGCCAAATCCGGTCGTTCGTCATGGAGCAACTTTTGAACGAAGAACTTTCCTCGATTATCAAACAAGGGATTTTGCATTATCTAGAGGACTTCCAGAAGCGAATCAATGGCCTTGCTGTAAGCATTCCGGAGACTACTTTTTGGATACGGCCACATGAGTATGGAAACAGCATGGGGAACCTAATCGCGCATCTGACAGGCAATATTCGGTTTTACATCGGTGCACAATTGGCTAGAACCGACTACGTCCGAGATCGTGAACATGAATTCTCTCGCTCACGCGATGAATGTCGAGACTCGGTAATGCTGGATTTCAATGATGCGATCGACCTTTTCAAAAATGTTCTGGAACAGCAATCGCGAGATGACTGGGGAAGACCGTATTCTGCGACGGGTGTTGACGATGTCCACGATCACTTCGGCATAATCTTGCGATGCACAATGCATTTGCATCATCACATTGGTCAGATGATTTATATTCGTAAGGCGATCAATAAAGAAGTCAACCTATAGGCATATGCGGCCGTGCTTGCATCTCCCGAATGACCATTTAGCATATTATCGTGTCGAAGAAAAGTTCTTGTCAATTGCTCGGTCAAAGAGATTCTGGAGCGATGGAAACTTAATAGAAGCGCGATCCTGGACTGACTTTCTCTCACTATCGACAATCGTAAGCGTACAGAGCCATCGGTCGAGATTTTCGCCGGGGGTGACCGAGCGACCGCGGTGCGGGCTAAGCCGACAGGCCCGTCGGTCCGGACTTTC
>JAYTVM010000536.1:0-1007 GCA_043743995.1 Pirellula sp.
AGAGTGCGTGCGGCCCGAAGACGTTTGAAGCCATCGACGAGTACCCACGATCCTTCAAGCTGACAGTAGATGACCGGAGCAAGCTGACTGTACTTGGCGAGCGATCGCGCCATGAGCAGATCGGCCTTGGGCTGAATAAGCCGGTAGCGATCGAACCGAAGGTCGAAATCAGCTAAGTGCAAAGAGCGAACCGAGTCACCTGCTGGCGACGTTGATGGAAGTGGCATCGTCGAATGGCCTCTCACGTTTTTGGAACAAGTTGAACCGCGCGAAAATGATGTCGCGGTTCATGCATGCTCAACATCGTAAGACGAATGATTCAAAAGCCCTAAGCTGTCCACGCGAACCCGGCTTGGCGAGTAGGACGTTCATGCGATTGGCCGAGATGATTTTGCCTACATAACCACGCGACAAGTAGTATCGCTCGACACGAGTCGCAGCCGCACGTAAAGCGTTGTCGCACATGGATCTACAGAATTTTTTGTGGGGCGTTCTTGGATCGATATCCCAAGAGACGAAACAACCAGGCCTTCGGCAAGACAATTTCCTGGTAGATCGATTTTTTGGCTGATTTGTATAGCCCTCGGAAGGCAAGGGAGAAACCGGCTTGCATTGTGCGAGCTGAAGTCGTTCATCGTTGATTCGGACGCGTCGTCGACGTTGCTGATCGGCGCGCTTTAAGCGGCCGCGATCTGTTCAACGGTATTTTTGGTTAGCCTTTCGCGTGGATTCCCTACGTCGATGGAGCCGCTCGAACTCCACGGAAGCCAGCCTGCACTCCTCACAACAGAAGACCTGGGCAGGATGGTTGGGCGCAAAGGAACGATTGCACGGCTGCCACAGACAATGACACCGTGAAGAAAGTTGCCCCGTTACTTGCGAAGCGGATTGGTAATGATCAGGATTGGAAATGGACAATCGGGAGTCTTAGACCCGTGAGTCAAGTCTCGTTGTAGAAGGTTGAAGATCTACAGCGAGGCGTTTTATTAATTGGAATCGAATTTCCA
>JAYTVM010000537.1:0-11141 GCA_043743995.1 Pirellula sp.
TTCTTTTCCCATAATATCGCGTCGTTGGTTAGATCAAATGCGATTAACGATTCGATTGTGCTGACATACAATCGCTGCAAGGAAACGCTCGCACAGATACCTTTGACGTTGATTGGTTTTCCCTTTTCGTTTAAGCCAGCCGATGGAATGCGGCGCACGAATTGGTGGTTTTTGTCGATATCGAACACGAGCACGCCGTGGCCGCCGTATTGCAAATAATCGCGAATTCCAGGTTCGGCCACGTAAAGCAAGCGCTGGGTCTTGACCGAGTCGTCGGCATTGAGGCTCGCATTGATAACGAACGCGACCAGCCCGATGATGGCGAACGCTGAAAAGTGCTTTAGGAACTGATTCACTTGGCCTCCTCCGCATCGCGCGCATTGCGTGCACGATCAACTCGTTCTTTTTGTTTCGCAATTTCCGCATCGAGCTCGGATAATTTGCGTTTCAATTCTTCCGGGAATTCGGAGTTATGGATCACGACCAAGTCTGCATACGAAGATTTCTTTGACACATTGATTTCGGTTGGCGCACAGCCGACGACGATCAAGGCCAGGAGCGAAAGTAACACTTGTGCCCATCGTAAAGAAGTCATCTTTAGTTCCAATTCTTACAAAAGTTATTCTGGGCAGGTCGACTAATCACGCAGACCACCCCCATTATCCTATTGGATAATCCTCACCACTTCCTTTTAACAATCTGAAAAATAGCCGATTTTCGGCAAAAGCAAGTGCTGACGAAGCAGTGTCAGACCGCTTTCGATAAAACTCTTCGGCAATCGGACGCCACTATACAGCATCGGCGGATCGATAAGCAATGCTCCTTCGCCATGTGCCATGCAGTGGTCTAGCACCTTGTTGGCGTTGGCGAACGCATTTCCGATAGGGAAGTCGCTAACGATGGCAAAGGCTAGGCCGACGACTCCCACCAGCTTAGCAGACATCGCCTGTGCCGCACCGATGTTGCCCTCATCGAGCAAACGCAACATCTCGTCCATTTCGCGAGAGAAAACATTTGCGGTGCTCAAGAGAAACCCATCGTATGGCCCACCGGCTGTTCTTGGCCAAGGAGCGTAACCACCTCGCTCGGCACCACGCACTAGGAAAACGCCACCGAAATCGAGGCCACTTTGGGCCACACGATCTTCGCCACTAGTGTCCTTAAAGAGCATGAAATTGGAGAATTCCCCAGCCAATGCCAATACGGTCTCCGAGCTCATTTCGTTTTGCGTGACTTGGGGCAGTTGATAGAGCGCGGTTGGCCAACCTAGTTTGAGCACCGTGGCAAGTCCATCATGAATGTCTTGCTGGCTGAGCTCTTTGCCTTTTGGTGGGCAGACCGTTAGGCCAGCGACGGCAGGGTGCTCGAGGACGACTTTCATCGCGTCGATGCACGCGAGCATTTCCTCGACGCTGGTCTTCAGCACACCAACGAGCACGTGCACACCAGACTTTTGTGCCGCGTCAAGCACGATGCTAAGCAAAGCGAGGATGTCAGCGTCGTTCATTTCCCAACCTTCGCCGGTCGAGCCTGGGACGAGAATGCCGTGCACTTTTGCCGACAGCGCGTCGAGGTGTGCACGGATGCGGCTTGCATCCGGCTCGCGGGCCGCTTGAAAATGAGTGAGCATCGGGCACCAAAGGCGCGGAATCCCCGTCGGGAATTGTTGTGCCTGAAGCAAGCGACGCTGGACTGCGTTAGCCTTCATAGGAATAGGGTGCTCCGGTAGATGCGTTGCAAATTTGCGATGCTAAACTGGTATGAAGTTAAACTATGATGGTGACACTTCTCGGCCAAAACCGCTAAGTTTTGCTTTCAATCGTACCAAAGATCTCGCGGAAGGATTGACCCACAGTTGACTTTCGATTCAATGAAAATCGAACTAACCTTGCGAAACGCCTCCGATTGAGGAGGAACGCTGGCACCTGAAAACCGACGATTCCTGGTGGAAGCGATATTTTGGCAAAAACGCCTTCAGCCGACTGCGCGAGTATTTTGCCAACTGATCTAGTTTTTCTTTTTGGCGAGCGAGGCGGACATCTGTCTCGCACGTAGAATACTTGAGCACGACAACCGTTCTTTGAGGGCTCTTATGTCAGATCCAAATCCATCCCCGGCTGACTCGCTCACATTTAAAGAGATCGTGGATCTCAGCGAGTCCGCTAAGCTCATCGAGGAGCTGAAACTTCCAAACGGTTTCGCCGAACAATGGGTCGCTACACCATCCGATCAAGACTTTGCTTGGGATCTTAATACCGAGCTCCGAACGCGGATTGTGACGCAGCCGCTGCATTACATGCACGGAAAGGAAACGACGGCATTAAAGAGTATCTACGAACTGTTCGCAATGATCCGAGCGCTCATTCATAACAAAGGAAGAGCGGCGAGAAACACGGTTACCCTGTCCCTCTTCATGATCAACAAAGTCGTTCGGCCCTTCACTGCCAAGTGGGATGACCATCCTCTTAGTGAAGATGATCGTTCCCAACTTCGACGCGAATTAGATAATCTACAAGTCCGTATGCGATGGTTCGCCTCCTTGTTGGCTTGTATTGCGGAACAACGTCAATACATTCCAAAATCGGAATCCTGGCCGACAACAACCGAAGGAGACCACCCAATAGGGTCCAATCGAATTCCCTTTGGAATCGAATTCCATCCATCCGTCCCGAAAGAGGTTGCAGCCGAAATCTCGAAAGCCGAAATGTCCGCGATTCTCACTAGGCGGAAAGCTGTCGATCCGCCTGATAGCAACGCGTGTCTTGAAGATGTTGCTGGATTGTCCATTTCTGGAGGAGGCATCCGATCGGCCTCGTTTGCGTTGGGTGTCGTTCAAGAGCTATCCCGACACAACATCCTCCAGCATTTTGACTATCTGTCGACGGTTTCAGGGGGTGGGTATCTCGGAGCATTTTTGAGTAGCTACTTGAACGGACCCCCTAAAAAACAATCTCAAGAACCGGAGCAAGGTACCGACATCGGACTAGGTAACGGGCAACTTCCGCTCAATCGTCCAAACCTGTCGGACGTCGAAAGAACGAACGAAGAAATTCATCGAGCGCAATCCGAGTCGGCCCCCATTCGTCACTTGCGAGGGCACAGCAAATACCTACTTACAGGCGGACTCTCGAATCGCTTGTCCATGGTCGTGCTCGGAGCATTTGGAATCGTTGCAAACCTAATCATCCTTTTACCAATTGTGGCTGGCATTCTATTCTCGGTTGTGGCCATTCGTCCTCAAGCGATCGAAAATCTAAAACAGAACAAGACTCCGCTGTTAGAACAATTGGTCAACGACGAAATATCTGTCTGGACCCTCGGTACGATTCCACTCATGATTGTTTCCTTGTCTGTGGTCTTTAGTATTGCCCGATTGTTCCGGCTCGACAACGTTGCAAAATGCTGGCTCGCCTGCGTTTCTTGGATCGTCCCAGTAGCATTGCTATTTGTCCTATGGCGGATGTTGCCGGGTATTCTCTGGCAAGCGGAGTGGCTTTTTCATTCAAAACAAGGCATTGGGTTTTCAACTTGGTTCAATTCACTTGCGTCCGTCTCTGCGGTAGTCATGTTCTTGCAACGCTACTGGGCATTACTAAACGCCAATCCCTCCATGTCGAAGATCAAACGGACCATCAGTGTCATCGTTCTAGGATTGTTTGGGCCACTCTTCTTGCTCGTCTGCTTGTTCTTGTTGGGGCACTTCACGTTGATTGCACCGGTGGGGAACTTCCAGCCTTTTTGGATCTTGCTGTCCCTGACTGTAGGGCCGTTCCTTTTTGGATTGCTTTTCCTCGACATCAATCAATCTTCACTCCATCCGTTCTATCGGAGAAAACTTTGCGAAGCTTTCCTGATTGCAAAAAAAGGTCCTGGGGAATCAACGGTATCCAACGACAAACTCAAGCTCAGCGAGATGCGAAACCGCAACAAATCGGGACCCTACCACCTCATCAACGCGGCCCTCAACGCACCATCGAGCGACAATGGAGTTATGCGTGAGCGGGGTACCGATTTCTTCCTGTTCAGCCAGGCATACACCGGCTCGGCTTCGACCGGTTACTATCCAACAAAGGAGTGGGAGAAAGGCGATTGGCGACTAAATCTCGGAACGGCCATGGCCATTTCAGGTGCGGCTGCGTCCCCTGTAATGGGACTCGTTCCACTTCCCTCTGCAAAATTCCTTCTCGCACTGTTTAACGTTCGACTCGATTTTTGGCTCTCCGTACCCAATCGACCGAAGATTCCAATTTTATGGTGGACTCCTGGCCCCTGGTATTTGATACGCCAAGCTATCGGTTGGATGGACGAGACGACGACGTTTGTCAACGTGTCCGACGGGGGGCACATCGAAAACTTGGGACTCTATGAACTGTTGCGAAGGAGATGTCGATACATCGTGGTCATCGACGGTGAATGCGATCCGAAACTTGGGTGTGGTGCCTTTATGCAAGCGGCCAGATTCGCGAAGTTGGACTTTGGAGTAGAAGTGGATATCAACATGGAGCGATTCAAACCCCATCCAGACGGTTCCGCGAAGTACCACTTCTCGTTCGGCAAGATTCGATACCCGAATTTGAACCAAGAAAACCAAGGCGATCTGGTAGGCCAAATCGTCTATATCAAGCTTTCGCGCACCGGCAACGAGCCCGCCGGCGTCGAGCACTACAGGCTTCTCAATTCTGACTTCCCGCACCAATCCACTGCCGATCAATTTTTCGACGAAGCCCAGTTCGAAGCATACCGCTGCCTCGGCGAACACACGGCTGAAGACATTTTCCAGATGACGTCGCTTGGGCACAATGACACATCACGTTCCCGACTCGCCACGTGGTTTCAACAGATCGAACAAAAGCTCACCGATCCAAGGGAGAGTTAGCGATGGTGGACCTGCGATTCAACAAAACAGACGATTCACTGCACCGATAGTTGCCCGCGAATCACGCCAATTCCGCGAATAAGAATGGAATCGGTTTTCCACTTTATGGAAAGCAACTAAGAAAGACGACATTGTGTTTTGCGACTGGATTCGCGTCGATTCGCGCTATTTGCATGCAAGTCGTAAGGGTGGGTGAGTTGGAGATTTAGAATTCGCCCGTCGGCTGTGAAGTAGGCTATTTGTCGGTTGGCAGTTTATGCCATTTTGAAAGGAAACAGATTGCTAAAATGAACGAAGTAACATATGACGTTGCTTTGTCATTCGCTAGTGAAGACCGAGCTAAGGCCGAGGAACTTGCCCAATTCCTCCGTCAAAGTGGTGTGCGTGTCTTCTATGAGAAGTACTGGTGCTCGAAAAGCTAGGGCATCCGGGCGGCTTGTGCAGAACGGTAATGGGCTATGGTTGCCTGCATGAAATCGCAACACCCTATGCGCTCAAATACATGCGCGTCCCGACCTTCGAAGCACGCCATCGCATTTTTGCGACTCAATTCGCGTCCATTCGCGTTATTGGCGGGCAGCCTTCTACTGTGGGTTCTGTTCCCCAGCGATCAGGCCGGCTCACAAATTGGCTTTAATTTCCTTGAGGCGAGCTGCCTCGGGTGTTCGTTTGTAGTATTCGTCGAGCGGATAACAACCGGAAGCAAGCCCGTTGCGCGGCGCCGTGGTGCAATCGGAAAAAGTACGACATACCAGTTTGCGTTCGCTCTTGCCCAATTGAATCGCATCCATCAACTGCCTTGGATACGACAATACCATTCGGCCCAATCCAATGAAATCGATCTTGCCCGTTCGAACCTGGTGCTGCCCCACGTTGGGGAGGAACTCCTGCAAGTACGAATAGCCCGACCCAACCATGAGTGTCTCAGGGAACTGGGCTTTCAATTGGGCGGCCGTATTCAATTGCCGTGCCACCGATATCAACGGATCTTCGTGAGGCTGGTATCCATCCGATGGCGGATAGGCTGCTGGCCGCAATATATGCGGCGTGTAGTACGGACTGCCTGCCGACAGGTTGATAAGATTGACGCCCAAGCCTGCGAGCGATTCGATGAGCAAATGCACTTCGGTCAGGTCATGCTTCAACGGATCCGCTT
The DNA here is from genome assembly GCA_043743995.1 of Pirellula sp. Lineage (GTDB taxonomy): Bacteria > Planctomycetota > Planctomycetia > Pirellulales > Pirellulaceae > JBKCUI01. The sequence continues at coordinate 6,033 of JAYTVM010000537.1, forward strand.
GGTCCATTCCGAAGCCCCAAACGTATGGAACTAAATTCGAGAAATCGGCTGGCATCCCTTGTCCTTGTTTTCCCGGTTGTGCGGTCGCTTGATTTGGAACGAATGGGACTGTGTCAAATGCACTTAGTCGCACACCGATCCCAAGGCCAGGCGCGGATTGCTGTACCGCCTTAATGATCGAGAAAAGCAATCGAGTCCGATTTTCGAATGAACCGCCGTACATTCCAGGCCGAGTCTTGGCCCCCAGGAATTCATGGAGCAAGTATCCGTGACAACATTTGATATCGACGAAGTCAGCCCCAATTTGTTTGGCGATGGTCGCAGCCTTGGCGTAGTCACCAACTAGTTCGTCGAGTTGAGCATCCGTCCAAACCATGGAATCACTATCGACCGAGAACTTCTTGTCGAGGATTGGATGTCGATAGGCAACGCGTGGCTCCCAGCGTTTCTTGTCGTTGGGTCGACAGAAACGGCCGGAATGCGTAAGCTGAAAACCGATCACCAAATCGTCAACCTGACCGTAGGTTTCTTGATGACTCTGGATGAGAGTCGAACGAAGCTGCTCAATGGCCGCTTGGTTTTCCTTGAGTATCAGCAATTGGTTCGGGTTGGCACGTCCATCCGGTCGGACCGCCATGGCTTCCCCACCCCAAATCAATTTCGCTCCACTTTCGCCGAACCGACCCCAGCGTCGAACGGTCGCGTCACTCGTGCCCCCCGTGTTCGTCCCATCCCAGCCCTCCATCGGCTGAATGGCAATTCGATTCCCGATCGTTTTGGCACCCCAACCAATGGGTTTCAAAATCGGGGACTCGGCCCCTTGGATGAGCGAATCATCGATCGGCAAATCGATGCCGAGGCTTTGCACATAGGCTTGAAAATCGGCGATGGTCTTGAGCGAAGTCAGTTTGGTGAGTGTGTAAGTCATCGTTGTATTTTGGAGAAGGATTGCTAGCATACAAAGCCCGTACGCTGTCAATTTGGGAGGAATATTCCGGTAAAGTAGACTTTAAGCTCAAGAGGTTATGCGAAGGATGCCGAATTCGAGATAGGACGTCGAAGTCCTTTTATCCCGTTTGGTTTTGACTTTTGGATTGTTGATGATGAATACATTTTCAAAAAACGCTAGCGTAGCATCGATCCAAAGTGAACGTTTTCGTGGAAACAGTCGGGCTTCCATAATCGTTTGCCTTTGCTTGCTGAGTGTTTCTGCACTTTCCAGCGGTTGCTCGACGCTTTTGGGGAAATCGAAGGGCCCGTTGGACAACTTGGATACGAATGGGCTTAGGCAAGCGGGCTACACTTTTGGCGAATACGGAGCCAACAAACCGTTGGCACCTAATGGAGACAATCCCTCCATCGTGCTTGAAGTCAACAATGGCAAGCGTCATTTCGAAAAAATCCCACTGGTGCCGGGCCAGTCAATCTTCATTGCGGACTTGATTCGCGACGCCAAACTGCAGAAGAAAATTGGACGCATCAAAACCACCATCTTACGGCCCAACGGAAAGAACTTGCCGCCGGTGCGACTCGACGTCGATTTCGATGACGCGGGAAAAAGTGTAATGGAAGGTCAAAACTACTCCCTTCGGGCTGGCGATCATGTGGTTGTGAGGCAGGACGACCGCTCGATGTTCGCGGGAATGGTTCCCGACCTCCCGTTCATGAAGCGGTAATCTTTTATGCAGATCGAACCCTCGGCGGGCAGCAATTTTCTCAGTATCGCAACCGCGGTCTCAGGCGTCTTTTTGGTAATGGCCGTAGGTGCCTTTGCCCGGTACATGAAATGGTTCACGAGCGAAGTAGATCGATCCCTTGCTGCCTTCACTACGAATGTGTTATTGCCTGTTTTTTTCTTTCATCGAGTCATGACCGACTCGAAGCTTTCGACCAATCTGTCGGCTTGGACACCATCGCTATATGGGGCTGCACTGACAGCGTTCGGTTTTGCGGTTTCCGTTGGGCTGGTTTGGTCCGTTGGACGATGGTTTGGACTCAATAAGCCATCCGAACGACGATCGTTTGCGCTTTGCGCTGGCATCGCGAATTACGGATACATTGCGTTTCCATTAGCGGAGGCGTTTTATCCGGCGTGTGTCGTCGCTTTGCTCGTCCACAACGTGGGAGTCGATATGGCACTTTGGAGCATTGGCTTGTTCATCATATCTGGGCAAGGCCTTAAGGCGTCTTGGCGCCGGGTTGTGTTTAGTCCACCCTTGGTATCGGTGGTTGTAGCGCTGACCATTCGACAGCTAGGCCTGCAAACTTATATTCCCAGGCCATTAATGCATATGAGCGATCAGTTGGGGCGATGTTCGATTCCGATCGGATTGGTTCTCAGCGGCGCGATAATCTATGACTACGCTGGACGAGTGAAGTTCGCAGAAGCGTGGCGAACCCTGGTCTTGGCATTGGCGGTGCGAATTGTGATTTTGCCCATCGTTTTTCTGGCCGTCGCAAAATTCGGTACTTCCTCTCGCGAGCTTCAAGAAGTCCTTTTGTTGCAAGCCGCGATGCCATCGGCTACCTTTCCGCTGGTGATGACGCGGCTGTACAACCAAAGCGTAGAAACCGCTTGGGTGGTAGTTGTGGGCACATCGGTGCTAGGGTTGATTACCATTCCCGTATGGATGGTTTTAGGAGCCTACTGGCTCAACTTTTAGTGCTTAGACCCAATACCGTTCAAGGAAGCCCAATTTCGCAAGAATTTCGTTGAACCGTTAGCCGTAGGCGTACGTTAGTGGTATCGAGTACGCCTTCGGCTGACTGTTAAGCAAATAATTGAACGGTATTGTGCTTAGACGCAGCCAAACAGCCCTGAAATCATTGCATTCCGAAGGCGCTGTTCGCCCAGAAGTGCCCCTTTTTCGGGAATTTCCTCTAGGCCTTTGTGGATTCGTTTGTCAAACTTACGGCCCAATCCGGTGAAGTATTCGCAAAGGAAAGAGAAAAATGCAGTCCGAAGACGCTGATGACGAAGTGGAATCCCGATTGGACGATTTGGTCGACGCAATTGAAGCGGAGGACAAAACGGCCATTTTGGATTGGATTCGCGGTGAACAATTTACCCTCGTCTCGCTCAGCAATGACGAAGAATCCCTTTCGGCCATGATTTTGGAGACCGAGGAATTCCCTGCGCTCGTCGCCTTTCTTAGCTCCGAACACGCAGAGCAATTCGTGGATTCGATTTCCGATCAAATCGAAGGGGAAGAAGTCGATCTGTTCGAGGTCGCTGGTGAGGACTTGCTGGCCCCGCTTTCGTCTGAGTTCGGACTGCTGATCAATCCAGAATCGGATGACGCAGTGATGATCGAGCCGAAACTCTTGCAAGTCGATGCCGAGTGATCCTGCTGTGTCAAAACAGGTAGCTGCACCGATGCCAAGCAAGACTCGATACGTCCTGATTGTAACGGTCGAGGGTTTGGGTACGAACTTGGTTGGATGCTATGGCGGGGCCATCGGTCCAACCAAGAACTTGGACAGCTTTGCTTGCCGATCGATCGTCTTCGACCAGTTTTGGGCGGATACCTTGCGACCGATCGACGTTTTGGAGTCGATGTGGACGGGTAAGCATTTTGCTTCTCGGAGCATTGACCTAGCGGAAGAAAGCAACACGCTGTTGGATCGAGCGATGTTGATAACGGATTCCATCGAGATTGTCGAAGAGTCGACACGAGGGGAGTTTGGCAGCGTACTTTTGATCGATGCTCAGGCGGATGATTCGGACGAAGATGCTCCGACTCAAATCACCAGACTATTTGAAGCTGCGTTGGGACAGTGGGCGACGCAACACGAGGATTTCCCTATTTTGTGGATCCATTCGCGCGGCTTGAACGGCGATTGGGATGCACCCTACGAATATCGCTGTGTGATGTGCGATGAAGGGGATCCGGAACCACCCTTTGGCACGGCTCCAGGGCAATTGACGATCACCGACGAGACGGATCCGGATGAAGTTTTCGGGCTCGCGTGTGCGATGGGTGCCCAGGCGATGGCTTTCGATGACGCATGGTCGATGATCGAAGAGATCCTGGGAGAACTTGGAATCGCAGGTGACTGCTTGCAAGTGCTAGCGGGCGTTCAAGGCTACCCGATTGGCGAGCACGGCTGCGTTGGTCAGTCCGCAGGGGCGCTTTACGCCGAGACGCTGCATTTGCCTTTGGTGGTACGACCGGGCGATCAGTTGGACGTTGGGGTCCGGGTACCGTTTATCGTCCAGCCCAACTCTATCTGGAAGACAGTGGTTGGTTGGATGGGCGATCTAAACGAAACGATTCACTCCGACGCGATGTGCACCGACTTGATATTGGACATTGCAGCATTGCCAGCGGAAGACTGGCCAACCAAAAATCAAATGGCGTATTCTTGTTGTGAGGGCCAAGTGCATGTGGCGGTGCCAGCGTGGAGTTGCCGATGGTCGTCGAACGAAAATCCGGATAGGACGGAGACGCAGCGGGTGGAAATGTTTGCGACGCCAGACGATCGATGGCAGCAAAACGAAGTATCTCAGCGAGCTATTGCCATTGTGGAGGAGTTGGCCGAGCGTCGCGACGCATGGCTAAGGTGTTGCCTTGCGGAAGAATTGGTGGAATGGACGCCGCTCAGCAGCGAACTCACGCATCCCATTCGGTAATTAGGGAGTCTCCCTCAAGACCACCATGTACGGAAACGCATCGGACTTGCCCGAATCTGAACATTGCAACAGAACGCTATTTCCGACTGGGACGGTAGAGGTTAAGATACTTTCTAAATCGTCCGCAGTAGTTGAAGTGTATTTGGGCTCATAGCTCAGTTGGACAGAGCAACGGATTTCTAATCCGTAGGTCGTAGGTTCGAGCCCTACTGGGCCTATTTTCTAGGGCATCATTACCCCCCCAGTCACCATCAGATCCCTGCAAAACGCAGGGATTCTTGATTTCACAAATGCTACTGATGGTTTCGGTGGGGGTACCAATGGGGGAACCGGTGGGGGAACGGAATTCAGTTGCTTTACTCCAATGCTCATCAGTTACGGGTGCAACCGGCTGAGCGATAGGGTTCGTCATGCGGCGAGTTGGAATGAGTCGAGGAAGTTGGTGCGTTTATCGCCGTATAACGACAAGACACGTG
>JAYTVM010000538.1:0-11078 GCA_043743995.1 Pirellula sp.
GGTCAGCGAGGCGATCGCCATGCCCAAAAAGAATCGTCGCATGGAAACCCTCCTACGGTTTGTTTTGCGGGAAAAACGGCGCTTTGGAGCTGTTGTCTAGTACCTGAGCACCTGCAAACATTCCTAACCGGATCGGATGCGAGTGGACTACCAATCGTCAACGAACGTTTGCCAACATCGGTGTTAGCGAACTCGCTGAACGGGGCCCCCCTCGTACGACCAGACTACTGGTTTGCGAATACCGTATGTTTCGGCACAATGGGCCGAGGAGCGAAGTGTTTTTACCAATTTTGACGAGCTTCGCGATGAATCCAAAGAATCCTGCCAAAGCACGCCAGTCAAGGATTCTCCAGTTCCGCCAGTGTTCCCGTTGAGTATAATCCAGACGATCGCTACCCTTCTCCCACTCGCCCCACTTTGACACCAATGCCAATCCAAGTTCTGTTTCACAACTCCGAAAGGGTCAGAAACTGCGAAGTCCAGCGAATGAAAAAGGCCGTACGAAGTATTGCTGGCGATTATGGTTGGACAGATGGGGACATTTCGATCGCATTGATGAGTGACCCCGAGATTCGAGAGTTGAATAGTAAGCATTTATCTCATGACTATGCTACAGATGTCATTAGCTTTGATCTCTCAAATAACGCTAGTTTCCTAGAGGGGGAGATCATTGCTAGCGTTGAGACGGCGGATCGTGAAGCCGTTGAGAACGGATGGCAAGGAGACGATGAATTACTGCTCTATGTGATCCACGGAATGCTGCATATCATTGGCCTAGGTGACAAAAAAAAGAAAGAAAAAAAGATCATGAGAGATGCAGAACGCCATTACCTTGGGCTGTTCCAACTGTCTGCACTATCTACTTAGGCGAACGACAGACAGACAAAAGACTATCAGCCAGCTCTCCGTGTGGCACGCCCAAAGCGATTAGCAGAATCGGCTACTTAGCAGTATGGGTCGTTCGAACGGATTGCAAGCATTCGCTCAGTTCGCGACTAAGCATTTCGGAACCGGCTGCAAGCAATTCTCCATCCCATGGATCGAAGAAATCACCGTTTTGTTTCGAGAGGGTTGCGCCGGCTTCGGTCGCGATAAGTGCCCCGGCTGCAATATCCCAGACCTTTAGCGCTCCGGCCCAATAGGCATCCAGACGACCTTGGGCTACATAGCAAAGGTTTAATGCTGCGGAGCCAAGACGACGAGTGCTCTGGCTACGGACCAAAACCTCGACGAATTGAGCGACCTCGACAGAATCTTTTTGAACTTGTGGTGGAAAGCTTACCGCGACCAACGCTTTGTCCAGATTCAAGCAGTTACTGCACTTGAGCTTCCGACGGTTCACCGTCGCACCGTGGCCCAGCGATGCGGCATACAATTCGTTGGCCAGGGGATCATAGACCACTCCGAGTACTGTCGTTGCTCCGTTCATCAGTGCAATGGACACAGCGAAATTCGGCAAACGATGAACGTAGTTGACGGTGCCATCCAGCGGATCGACCACCCACAACCAGTCTTCGTTTGATAGTGCGCATCGATCGACAACCGAAAGGGAAGACTCTTCGCCCAAAAAATGATGATTCGGGAAAGCCGCGATGACATGACTTTCGATACATTTCTGAGCTGCGACATCCGCATCGGTGACGAGATCTTTCGGGGCTTTTTCTCGGACTGCGTTGTTCTCGAGCATATCCTGCAAGATAACACCAGCGGCTTGAGCGGCAGCGATGGCAACTTGCATCGCATTTTCTAAAGTTGGTTGATGCATCGCCTCTCCGTTGTTATCGTGTAACTGCTAAAACTTCACTTCTCGCATCATACCGAGTTTACTTCGATGAGTTGGGACCTTCTAGATAGTACGGCGACGTGGAATGGACGGAATGGGTCCTTGATCGTTGCATTGAAACATGGTTCCCGTCAGCCGTTGATGCAAGTTCAGGACGCCGCAAAACGGACCGTTTTGAGTGTTGGCATCACGCCTAGCGAACAGCAGGTGAATCATTCCGCTGCTGAATTGCTTTTAGGGGATGCCTACGTACGACAAAACGACTTAATCGCTATGTTCCCCGAATTGGCTCCTTGGCGGTTCGGTTATCAAATCGACATGCGCGTGCTTAAGGATGCACTCCTCGATACTCTGGTCGTGGAAATTTGGTTAAGTATTCAGACCTCGCTGCTCGACTCTCACCCTCAACTTGAATTGCAATTAAGAGGCGAACGATTCAACGCCGCGGTAGATGAGGTTTGGACTAGCCAATCCTTGCGAATGGGTTTGCTGGTGCATCCGCTCGATCAAAGGGACTGTCACATTGAGCAACGAGGAGACGATTTAGCAATGCGAGTTTTTGGTCGGTTTATGGAAAAGGGGGTCATTCGCCGAATGCGATTTCGATTGATTATGGCCCAAAGGCCTGAGACGGCTATGTTTTGGCAGGATCGTTTCGACGAGTTTTCCAAAAGCCCGCTGCCCCTTACCACGTAATCGTTCTACAATCCTCATTGGTAAGATCACTACGATACTTTGGGGAGTCGATATTGGTTACGAACAACGTTTCAACTCGAAAAACAGCTAAGAAGACAAACGTGCGAAAAAAGGCGACGAAGCCAACGGTAAAAACAAGCGATGCCGAGGGGAAAAAGGAGTTGACCTTAAGAACCAATTCCAAACGAGTTTCGCCCAAGGCCGTTAGCAAAGCCGCCGTCCATTTGAGCAAAGCGGTCGACCTCCTCACACCGAAAGCCAAGGCCACCAAGAAGCCAGCTCCGGTGGCCGCCAAGCCAATTGCATCTATCAAGCCAATCGCATCTACCAAGCCGAAGGCCGCTAAAAAAGTCCGCGACGAGACGGTTCAATCTTGGTATGACCATCCCGAGCTGTATGAGCTTGGGTTTCTCAAAGAAACGCCGAAAGAATCTAAGTTCTTGGAAGCCGTCTTCAAAAAGTATGTTCCATTTCCGGTCAAGAACGTATTGGAACTGGGTTGTGGCTCAGGCCGTTTGGTTTGCGACATGGCGACACGAGGTTTTTCTATGACCGGCTTGGACCTCAATCCAACTGCCTTGGAATACTGCCAGAAGAAGCTCAAAAAGCTGGGAGTCAAGGGAGAGACGGTGGTTGGGGACATGACGAACTTCAAGTTCGAACAACCCTTTGACGCGGCCGTCAACGCAATCAATACCTTCCGCCATTTGGATTCCGAGGAAGCTGCTTTGGCCCATTTGGATTGCGTCGCCGAACACCTCAAGCCAGGGGGTGTTTTCGTGCTGTCGCTGCATCTCCTACCCGTGGACGGAGATCTATGGGGGACAGAACGATGGTCTGCCAAGGATGAAAGACAGTCCGTTTATTACGCTTTGACCGTTGTCGAAACCAGCATGAAGACGCGATTGGAAAAATTGAGGATCTCGATGCTGGTTAAGAAAAAGGACAAGACGGTTCGAATGTCCGACCACATTACCCTGAGAATCTACACCGCCCCACAATTAAAGAGTCTTTTAGCGAAAGCCAAGAAGCTTAAACTGGTTGCGGTCCACGATTTTTGGTACGACATCGAAACTACCCAAAAGCTGAATGCAGAGGCGGTCGATACGATACTTGTACTGCAGAGAGTGTAGCAAACACCCAATGAACCCAGCCAAGCAGGACGATCCAGCCGAGAGTTGTCACTACCGCCTCGACGTATCTGCTTTTCTCAACTTGGAGTTGCCTCAAGAGTGCCTGGCTGGCATCGAGGCCAACATAGAACTCATGCGTATCCACGCTCGCAAGGTTGAGGCCTTCGAAATTCCGGAAAAATCGAGCGGGGTAGAGTCCGCGTGATCAACCCCTTATCCTTGATTGAAATTGCAGAGGGCGTTCGTTCTGGGGCGATGAAGTCGGTCGATCTGACCAAGGCCGTGCTCGAGGATGTCGCGCGTCGCAATTGTGACTATCTGTGCTTCACTCGCGTGTTGGCCGATGATGCGTTGGCTGCGGCGCGAGCGGTCGACCAACAAGTTGCAAATGGGATCGATCCTGGCCCACTGGCCGGCGTCCCGTTCGCGGTGAAGGACCTTTTTGATGTGGCTGGCATACCGACCACTGCGGGTGCCAAGATGCGCATGACCGCTCCGCCCGCCGAGCGTGATGCCGTCGTTGTCTCGCAACTCAAGGCCGCTGGGGCTGTCCTGATTGGGACCCTCAATATGGACGAATACGCTTACGGTTTCGCAACCGTAAACCCACACTTCGGAACGACTCGCAACCCTCTTGACATCAATCGGTTGGCTGGTGGTTCCTCCGGCGGTTCGGCCGCAGCAGTAGCTGCTGGTTTTGTGCCGCTAACGCTTGGGTCCGACACCAATGGATCGGTTCGAGTTCCTGCTTCGCTATGCGGGCTGTGGGGAATTCGGCCAGCCGACGGAGCCATTTCTGTAGAAGGTACGTTTCCATTTGTAAAGATATTGGATACCGTAGGCCCATTCACGCGTTCGGTCGCCGAACTGGAACTGGTTTATGGGTTGTTGTCTTGTTCCACTCTTTCCCAATCCGTTTTATTCGAATCCAAAAGGGCTCCTCGCATCGCGAGGCTCAGTGGTTGGTTTGCCAAGGATGCTTGCCCTGAAGTGTTGACCGCTTTAGATAAGGTCCTGTTGCATCTTGGGGTCAGCAGCATAGCCGACATGCCTGAGGCGGAAACAGCTCGCTCTGCCTCGTATCTCATTACCGCCGCGCAAGGTGGTGCGCTTCATCTCGATACCATGCGAACCAGGGCGGTGGAATACGATCCGGCAGTGCGAGATCGGCTATTGGCTGGAGCCATGTTGCCTGCGTCGATTTACCAAAACGCGTTGGCCTTCCGCAGTTACTATCGTGACCGGGTGAAACTGCTTTTCGAAGAGTACGATGTTCTGATTGCACCCACCACACCTGTCGTCGCTCCGCGTATCGATCAAGCAACCATACTCATTGATGGCAAGCCAGCGTCAGCGCGAGCCCATCTTGGAATCTACACACAACCGCTAAGCCTTGCGGGCATTCCAGTCGTTTCGGCCCCTTACAATGCCTCCAGTGGCATGCCGATTGGCCTGCAATTTGCGACGGCACCGGGACGCGAGGCAATGCTGTTCCAACTGTTGAAAGAACTAGAAGACGCTGGGCTGTTTCAAAGCCGTGGCGGATGCTGCCAGCATCCGAGCCGACGCTAGCAGCGTCGGCCACGACATCGGCCACGACCACGACATTTCGAAATGACTCAAGGGACGGTTGGCCTAGTCGGCCAATCGTCCCTTGAGTTTTTCCCCCTACCACTCGTTCACAGCTTACGCTGTACGCATTAAGATCCTTGGTGAATTATCGGCCCCATTCGAATTTGGGCTTCGAATCGTAGTTGGCCCGCTTCTCTAGCATGTCCTCGGTGGATCGATTGGGTTTGGCAGGTACTTCTTCGAGGTTTTTGCTAGGTCCATTTGGCTTACCCTCGGATGCCGGTCCGCCCGGCGTCTGGCTAGCGGGTCGAGCTTGAGCGTTTGCGGTGCCAGTGTTTTGAAGGTAGGCACCGCGGCTCATGACGCTCGGTCGACTAGCTCCATAGTCCATGAACTTGGCAGCGTCTCGTTCGCGGGCTCGTTCGTGGGAGTCCCAATAGGCTTTTTCCGGCCACAATCCCTCTTCTAGTTCAATGTTGTTGTATTCGAGCAGCGACCCCTTGAGGGCATGGATTTCGACCAGGGCCTTGTTGTATTCGGATAAAGCCCGAATGTAGTTCTGGCCCGCTGAGGAGCGAGTTTGCTGTGCCCGTAGCAGGTTGTCAATCGCTGCATCTGGATTGCCCGAGGAATCGCCGGCATCGAACTTGGCTTGTGAAACTTCGACTAGTGTTTGAGCTGCATTAAGTGCTTGAAATTGTTGAGTCATTTGCTTGTGCAAACTGTCTACTTGCTGCCATAGGGCTGAGAGCTTGTGGACACTTGCAATCTCTTTCATCTCTAGAACGCGATGTTCCCTGGCCAACGCAAGCTGTTTGTTTTGAACGTCGTTTAGCTGCCTTCGGGAACCAAACGCATTGGGATTGAAGTCCATTCGAATCCCACCTTCTTGGTAATTTCCGCCGAAAAGCTCTTCTAAAGCACTTGGACGCCCAATAGGGAACGGATCATTTCCACCATGACGGTCGATGAGTGAGCTACCCACCCCAAGCCATCGATAGTTCAAGGAAAGATTCACATCCGGCAATGCTTGATTCTTGGCGGACATCAATTCGAGTTCGCGTTGCTTGATAATCCACTTGTGCTGCCGCAGGTCGATGTTGCGGCACAAGGTTTCGCCGCGAGCTGCCTCCCAATCGAATTCGGCCAAACCGATAGCAGGTTTGTCGCTCGGGCGGATCAGTCGCCCATCATTGGCTGCCCAACCCAACAACAGTCGCAGGTTCTGTTCACGACCAAATAGTCCGGGGTCGTTGCCAAACGTGCCGCCACCAGCAATAGCAGCATCTAACTGTGCTTTGAATTGGTGGTAGGTAACTCGCGCTTGGGCTTCGGCATTGGCTGACGTACCGCTCTTTAGTTTTGCATAAGCGATCTTGTGTGCGAGAGCAGCGCTCTCCAGCGCCGTTCTAGCCGTGTCAACATTGAAGTAGGCAGCAAACAGATCCCAGTAAGCGAATTCAACGTCTCGTACTAAATTGCGAATGCGTTCTTCGTATTGGCCAACCGCAATATCTTCGTTGATGCGTGCGAGCACGATGGGAATTCGGTTCACTAAGGTTCCGCGACCTCGCATCAACGGATGTTGCACTTGCGCTTCGAAGATTTGAGTGTAGTCGGTAGGAACCGCTCGACCGAAGTTGCCCGCCGCGATGGATTGTGTTGGGATATTGTTGAACGAACCGATCGATTGAGACCGAATAGTTGTGACGCCGCCGGTTGCTGTCCTTTTGGAGATGGCCATTTGGGCGGTCGTATCACGCGCAACGAACAGCTGTGGATTGAAAACGTTGCCTGCACCAACATTGCGGGCACGGTCCGTCGTATTGTACGAAATAAACGAAGTGAATTGGGCATCAAACTCGCTCAATGCGTCCTCCACACCGCCGACTTGATTTGCCCTAGACGCGCCACGAGGCAGAATACGATTGCCGTTTTGATCCGTCACGGCGGGTTGCGAATTGGTTGTGGTGGCTGCTATCGCAGGGTCGCTGGCTGTCGTGAGTTGCCCAGAAGGACTGGATAGCATCGTCGCCGCGATGTCCGCATTTTGACGTTGTGAACCAGGCAATGCTTGAACAACTTGCGTATTGTTCAATGCGTAAGCGATGCACTGTTCGAGGGACAGGTCAAGATGCTCAAAATTCTGATTGTTGAGCGAGAACGGTTCATGCGATTGACTCGCTTCCGGCAATGGCTGTGCGTTGAGATCGGGATACTCAATTTGCTGAGCACGGTCGAGGTAGTGGGCAAGATCTCCGCGTTCGCCCAAAAAGAATGGCTGGGTAGGGTGGCAACCGGTCAGCACGACGCAGCCGATTTGCAATCCAGCGAACCATCGATATAGGTAGCGTTTCATGAGCCAGAGGGTCCCGTCGGTCGACGTGTTTCGAGCCGCGTTGACGAGCGTCCACCCATTCCAGGCAGACCTCACCCAATACATCCAACTCGATCACCACCAAGCGGTCAAGATTGCATGCATTCGCTTTTCGATACTTGTGTTAGGTACCCCCCTAACGCACTTATCGTTCACTACAGACCTGATGGTCCGATGGCAAACTATTAGCACACACGTGTTATCGGTCGCGCCTTTGGCAGACTTTAGCGATTGCGTAGAATATTCCGGATCAATTTGCTGGCATTGGAGGGTGAGGCTCCTGCCGAACCAATACAGCACGCATTACGCTCGGCGAGAAGTTTCGGAAAAACAGGTGCTAGTGCCAGAAACCTGGAATTGTTACGTCACGCACGAATGGTTTGCCTTTCGGTGCTTTTCTGCATGCACCTGGCTTCACGCCAGAGGTTATGACCATCTAATCTAGAGGGATGGTAAATATCCCCCGAGTAAAACTCGGGGGCATTTCACCGCCCCCTTGGTGATGGGGCATTTCTCGGTTGCGGCACTAGTATCACACCTGTCAGCAACAAGAACCAGATCCAAATACCCACCCCAAGAACCCCCCACGCTCCAACGGACCTTTCAAACAGATAGTGAACCATCAATAAAACAGGTGGAATCTGCGTAAGCCACTTAAGACCAAACTGCAACTTAGACTGCAGCGGCATCGATTGCATTAGCCACCTTGGGACCCAAACCGCTGCTGGCCAAATCGCCATGAAGTAATGCCCTCGCGCGATAGGCACGACCAAGAGTGTCGCAGCATTGGCTACTGCGAATGCAACTAGCAACGCGTTTGCGTTCCCCCGCCAAAGAATTGCAAGCAAAGCTATGCCCGTGGCCGATATCGAAACAACTCGCACACCGAATAGCACCTGCTTGCCTAACGGTTGTTCCATCGGATAGGTGTTTTCCGGATTCGAAGGTGTTTGACCCTCGACAATGTCAACTCTTAGGAGGCTATTCCCAAAAAGCCAGAAGGCATTCATGGGACTCTGATTTTTCGTCGAATGGCTATCACCAGCAAATGGGTCGCTGCTCAATTCATTGGTTCGTGCGAAAACGTCTCGTCGCCAGGTTTCTAAATAGGTTTGATTCCGTTCCCATCCAACAACACTAGCTGGCAGTATCCAGATTCCAACGACTAGTCCAGCAATCAATCCGAACGTAGCAGTGAGTGCTCGCTTGAACATGGCTGCGGAACTATGGTCATGCTTTCGCAGTGCCAAGAATACCAGTCCGCCAATCAATGCGGTGGCCGGCAACGCTGGCGATAGTTTTAGAATGATGGCACCCGCCAATACGGATCCACCAACCATGGCCGACAAACCTGTTGCGCTGGTCAGGATCATTCGAACCCCCAACAGGGTTAAGTACAATTGGAACACGCCGACTTGACCACGTTGGAGGCAGTTAAGTGTCGAGAAACTAAAGCCGATCATGCAAAGCATTCCTCCCCACACGACGAATGGGTTGGGATAAGGGCGAGCGACCGATCTAAATTTATCTTCCGAGTCTTCTTGTGGGAGAGCGAGGCTCCTGCCGAGTTTCGCACTGGCTCGGCGGGAGCCTCGCCCCACCGGTAAAGGCAATAGAGCCGTTCGTGGACGTAACCCATTGCCAGGAAATGCCCAACGGTCAAGAAGAGTAAATTCTCGAAATGCACCAAACAAGCAAGCGATACTAATCCAAAACCAAATAACGCATTGCCATCCTTCGGACAAAAACGCAAGCGGCGAAACCAATAGGGCGAAGGGGGGCAAATACAAATACTTCCATCCTCTGGCGTTGGTCACCGAGTAAGGGTTCACTCCTTCGAGGGCTGCTTTTCCCGCGTTGGTGTAGACCGTGAAGTCGGTTCTATGCACATGGGGTTTCGTCGGATCCAACCTTCCTCGCGGCCAGACGTCGACCCAGCACCATATCGCAAGCACTACCAGAACCAAGATGGCCAGATAGCGACTCGAAAATACGGACGTTTCTATTGCTTCCTGCGGACTGGGTGCGGCAGTCCGGATCGTCGTGGATGTGTTGAGTGCCATCAGCAACGACCTTACGGTATAAGTGCGACACGGATACGAAGCACTTGCCTTGGTGTGGCTTGCGAGACCGAGAGTTGATATCTACCGATCTTCGTTTTGGTACCGACTTTGGGGATGGTCCCAATCGACGATACCATCAAGCCTGCTAACGTCTCGTATTCATCGGATTCTGGTAGATTAAGTGACATCTGGCGATTGGCTGCGGCAACCTCCATAACGCCTGCGACGCTAAAACCGCCATCTGGATCCTCAACAAACATTGGCAACGTTTCGTCTACATCGAGTTCATCGGCGATTTCGCCGACAATTTCCTCCAAGGTATCTTCGATCGTTACCACCCCCAGCGTTTGCTGAAACTCATCCACCACGATGGCCATATGGCTCCGCCGCAACAAAAAATCCTTTAATAACTCATCGATTTGGCGAGTCGCAGGTATCATCCAGGTCTCGCGCAAAATCCCCCGCATAACAGAAGCGTCGGTCGGCAGCTCCGAATTCTGAAGCAGCGTCATCAGGTCCTTGACATAGAGAATGCCGACGATATTGTCCAACGAGTCTTCGTAAACGGGCATGCGAGTTCGACCCGATGCGATGACGGCATCGGTAACCTGTGGCCAGTCCCAGGTGATATCAATCGCATCGATTTGACTTCGCGGAGTCATGATTTGAGATACCTGGCCCTCGTCCAAGTTCATAACGCCAGTGATCATATCTCTCATCGATCGAGTTACCAAACCATCGCGTTCGCCTGCCATAATCATCTTGCGAACTTCGTCTTCGAGCGACTCCTCTTCGACGCGATCTTCGACGCGACGGTCGCTCAATCGATGCCCAACCGCCAAAAAGAGGTGTTCTAATGTTCGAAATGGACGGGACAAAACATTGATGTTATGCCAGTACCACCAGGTATGGTAAAGCAAAACGGATGCGCTATTGCGAACAATGATTTTTGGAATCCAAGAGTAAAGACATGCCAAAACGGCGGCGGCAATAATGCTAATGGACACCAACTGAGGGATCGAAACTGGATTCTGAGTCTCCAATACCCCCCATTGAAGTCGGATCGAGAGCCAAGTCCCTGCGGAAATCAGAGCGATGCTGCTGCCGAGAATAAACAGATAGTTGCAAGCCGTTTGCGCATCATCTTGCTCGTCAAGGATTTTTCCAAAACGTTCTCGCTTTCCCTTCAAACGGCAATACGCCTCAAGAGTACGACCACGAAAGTGAAGCAGCAAATGACTTCCAAACCCCCCGATGGCTGAGAGGACCAACCCCAACACGGCGAGCGTAAAGCAGCCAGTATTCTGCATAGATCGTTTCTTGCGTATGGATATGCTGCGAGTTTCCCAATGTCGTCTTTCGCTCCGCGAAAGTTGCGCATCTTTCGCGGAGCGAAAGGCGAGTGCGCCTTTAAAGGCGATTGATTTGCTGGGTGGAAGTCCTAGTCAGGGTAA
>JAYTVM010000539.1:0-42346 GCA_043743995.1 Pirellula sp.
TTTCTTTGGTTCCGGGGGTGCGCTGCTTCGCAGCGACCCCCGGCTACTCTCTGTAATCCCTATCGGGATACCCGGCCCCTGATCCTGAAGGGATCAAAGCTGCACTAATGCAACTCTCCTTTTTGAATCGTCGCGATTGCCTGCTCGCTCATGATGGCGACGATTTTATTGAGATTAGCGAAGCGAGGGTCGTGCGTGTGCCCTCTCACAAAGCGTGCGTAGATCTGTTGAAGAATTACAGCAATCTTAAAGACGCCGAAGCAATAATAGAAGACGGCGTGGGTAACCTCGCGGCCACTCCTCGCCTGGTACCGTTCGATCAATTCGCGCCTCGTAAGAGTGCCAGGTAGGGCAGTCGGGCCGACTGCCGTCGACTGCAATTCCTCTGGATCGTTGGCTTCTACCCAGTAGCCCAGCATGGTCCCTAGATCCATGAGCGGATCGCCGATGGTGGCCATCTCCCAATCGAGTACGGCCTCGATCCGTGATAGGTTAGTCGGATCGAGTAAGAGGTTGTCGTACTTGTAATCGTTATGGAGGATAGAAGCACTCGAATCAGCCGGTGCGTTTTCGTTTAGCCACATCGCGATCCGATCCATGCCAGGAATTGGATCTGTCATGGCTTGAGCATAGCGTTTGGACCAACCGGTCACTTGCCGCAGGGTGTATCCCTCGGGTTTTCCCAGATCGCTTAGCCCCGCAGTCTGATAATCGAGAGAATGGAGCCAGACGAGGTTGTCGACCACCGCCTCGGATAGGCTTTTCGCAGTGGCAACGTCGATGACTATCTCAGGCGGAAGCTGCTTTCGCAGAATGACTCCATGCCTGCGTTCCATTAAATAGAAAGGATCCACTAGGACGTTTGGATCGTCGCAGAATACGTACGGTCGAGGCGCGGGCGGGTAGATGGCGTGCAGTTTGGAAAGGACTCGATACTCGCGTCCCATGTCGTGTGCCGATTTGACTTGATTTCCAAATGGAGGCCGGCGCAAAACGAACTCGAAAGTTCCAAGGCGAATGAGATAGGTGAGATTCGAATGACCATGCGAGAATTGCTCGACCGAAAGCGAGCCCGTCACATTGGGTAGATGTTCCTTAAGGTAAGTTTCGAGACGCTCGAGCGGTAATTCCTCGCCTGCTCGAACTGGAGTTGGCATGTTGAGATCGGTTGGCACATGAGATCGGTTCATTTTAAAAGGCCCAAAAGTGGGTTAGCGGTAAGTCCAAAGCGTCCGGTCGGGTAGATGAGGGACAGCATTGAATCTATCGAGCGTCATTCGATCTCGGTCAAAAACAAACTCGGTCAGCGAACTATTAAGAACCCGCCAGTTCAATTCGAGCGCAATCGGATCGGGCGAGCAAAGAACCAACTGCGTAGCCGTACCGATGAAGCCACCAGACGTCACGATGGCCACGCGACAACCTTTGAGAGTTGTCTGTTGGATTTCCCGGATGGAACTTTCGACTCGCTGCCGAAACTCGGTCCAACTCTCGACATTGGCTAAGGGTGTTTTCTCGGATTGCCAGTGCTGCAACAGTTTTTCAAACATCAATTGAAAACTGCGAAGGTGTTCCTGAGGCTTGGTCGACTCTTGTTTGCTCGCTTCGATCAGGCTCGCGAAATGGGGATCCAGATTGGCCAATGCTGGAGCAAGATGCTCGATAAAACCTTTGAGATCGTATTCGTCCAGTCCTGAATGCACGATTGGCGCAGGCCATTTGCCACCGGCTTGCCGACACGCCTCTCCAATGCATTCCGCAGTTTGTTTCTGTCGCAGTCTTGGTCCGGTGTAGACGGCGTCGAAACGATAGCCATGCAAGCCCCAGTATCGACCCAGCGAGCGCGACTGCTCTTCTCCAACGGCAGATAACCGGTCGTAATCTGCGGAAAAAAAAGAGGCTTGGCCATGCCGAATGAGTGTCATCGTACTCACGTGAGTTTTCTATTCTGGTCTTGTAAACGCCGCATGCCACGCAACCAGCGATCGTAATCGTTGGCCTTGTGCTGAAAGAACGTAGCCACCTGTGTGTGCGGTAGGATAAGGAATCGTTCTTCGGCCAATCCCGCCACCACGGCATCGGCAACGGCTTCCGGCGACACGGCGGTTGCCTTAAGGTATTCCCCAACTGAACCTTGGACGCCGTCGAGCATGGGTGTTTGCACCCCTTGCGGACATAGGCATGAGACTCGAATACCTGACGCGTGGTGGGTTATAGAGAGCCATTCGGCCAAGCTGACAACGGCATGTTTCGTTACGGAATAAGGGGCTGATCCGATCTGCGTCAGAAGTCCCGCCGCCGAAGCGGTATGAAGTAGATAACCTTGCCCTCGCGCGAGCATGCTCGGCAAGACCGCCCGCGTTGCATAGACGTGGGACATGAAGTTGGTTTGCCAGATGCGCTGCCATTCCGCGTCTGAAACTTCAGTGCCGCCGTCGATGGAGATTCCAGCGTTAGAACAAAATAGATCGATACGGCCAAAGGCGCTGGTCGCTTGCTGGACGAGTTGGTTGACTTGCGATTCTTGAGAGACGTCCACTGCGACAGCAAACCCGTTTATCTCGTTGGCGACCTGGAGTGCCGAATCGCCATTCCTGTCGGCCACCACGATGCCTTTGGCTCCCTCGTGTGCAAAGCGATGGCAGAGAGCACGTCCGATACCGCTGCCGCCACCTGTCACCACGACTACTTTGTTTTGAATTTGCATAAGGACTTGTTGGGATCCTGTGTTCGTGGCTGAGCGAGGCCCTCGCTCAGTCTGAGTAGTCTAGCGAGTCGTTCGAAGTATTTTATCGCGTCCAAGGACCTATTGTTCTTCGATAGGAGCACGACGAGCGAAGGGCCTCACTCGTCCACAGGTGATGAGCGAAGGGCCTCGCTGGTCTACAGTGGATTTGCCTCTATTAATATTGTCGCAATTCGAGTTTGGCAATGGTCTCGCGATGGACTTCATCGGGGCCATCGGCCAGTCGCAGAGTCCGTGAGCTGGCCCAGGCCCCGGCTAGGAAATGATCATCGCAAACGCCTGCGGCTCCGTGAGCTTGCACGGCCCGATCGATGACTCGCAGCGCCATATTTGGGGCGACAACTTTGATCATGGCAATCTCGCGTCGTGCCGCTTTGTTCCCAACGGTGTCCATCAAATGCGCGGCATGCATCGTCAGTAGCCTTGCTTGATCGATTTCCATTCGCGAGTCGGCAATCTCAGCCCGAATCGTCCCTTGTTCCGCAATTGGTTTGCCAAACGCAACTCGCGATTGAACGCGACGGCACATGGATTCCAGAGCTCGCTCGGCTAGCCCGATCAATCGCATGCAATGGTGGATTCTGCCCGGTCCAAGTCGTCCTTGAGCAATCTCAAAACCGCGACCTTCGCCGAGCAACATGTTTTCGACTGGCACTTGGACGTCCTCGAACAAAACTTCGGCATGTCCGTGTGGAGCGTCATCGTAACCGTAAACGTTGAGCATCCTCTGGGTCGTGATGCCAGGCGCGTCGAACGGCACGAGGATCATCGATTGCTGTTGATGGATCGCAGCCGTTGGATTGGACTTGCCCATGAAAATACATAATCGGCATCGTGGGTCACCCGCACCGGAGGTCCACCATTTGTGTCCGTTGAGAATGTAGTGATCGCCGTCACGCTCAATCCGGGACTGGATGTTGGTCGCATCGGAGGAAGCCACCTCGGGCTCGGTCATTGCAAAGCACGAGCGAATTTCGCCAGCCAGCAGCGGCTTCAACCAACGCGTTTGCTGAGCGGGTGTGCCATACCGGACCAGCACCTCCATATTGCCTGTATCCGGTGCGGAGCAGTTGAAAGCCTCGGGGGACCATGCACATCGGCCCATAATTTCGCAAAGCGGGGCGTATTCCAAATTGGTCAAGCCCGCTCCTTGCTCGCTTTCCGGCAAGAAGAGGTTCCATAAATCTGCCCCTTTGGCTTTGGCTTTTAATTCTTCGACAATCGGTCGCGGTTGCCAGCGGTCGTCGGTCAAGCCCTGTTCACGATAGAGACTTTCTGCCGGATAGACATGCTCGTCCATGAAAGCCAACAGCCGAAGTCGAACGTCCTTGGCTCGAGCGGATATTGAGTAAAATTCGGACGGCTGGCTCATGCTTCAATCCCGTTCGGCCACAAAAAAGTCGGGTAATAACTTGGTGCCAGGCACCATCGAATAGTCATCCAAGCATGTGATTCCGATCGATCGCAACACATCATCGTCCACAAAGAAATTGCCTGTGCACTCGCGACTGTTGCGAACGAGTATAGCGTGGGCCGCATCGGCCATGATCTCGGGCTTGCGACTGCTCCTCATGGCCTGTTCACCTCCGAGTAGATTTTTGATGGCGGCGGTAGCGATGGTGGTGCGTGGCCAAAGCGCATTGACAGCTACCCCGTGTTGACGAAACTCTTCCGCCATGCCCAAAACGCACATGCTCATGCCGAACTTGGCCATGGTGTAGGCCACGTGTCGTGAGAACCAAGCCGGCGACATGTCCAATGGGGGCGAGATATTCAGAATATGTGGATTGTCTGCCTTGAGCAGATGCGGAAGACATAGCTTGGAGACCAAAAACGTGCCACGGGTGTTGACGCTATGCATCAAGTCGTAACGTTTCATCGACACATCCAAAGTCCCAGTCAAATCAATGGCGCTCGCATTGTTGATCAGAATATCGATACCACCGAAGGTTTTCACGGCTTGGTCCACCGCCGCTTGGACTTGTTCCTCGATGCGAATGTCGGTAACACAAGCCAAGCCTTGGCCGCCTGCGTCGGTCATTTCTTGAACCGCCGTAAAGACTGTACCGTCGAGTTTAGGATGCGGTTGGGCTGTCTTGGCCGCCACCACGATGTTCGCTCCGTCGCGAGCCGCTCGCAATCCGATGGCTTTTCCAATACCACGGCTCGCACCGGTAATGAAGATGGTTTTTCCGTTCAAGCTGGACATGGCAGCGCCTTCCTCAATCAATCATTTTTAAAAACAGAGTTTTCGCCGAGCGGCGAACGATCGATGCGTGTCCGGTTGGCAGCCACCGATGGGTCTTCGTATCCGAATGAAAGTCCGACCAGGATGCCGATCTCTGGTGAAATATCGAACTCGCGGCGAACAATCTCGGGATAGCTCCGCAAGCTCCCTTGTGGACAGCACGCGATACCATTGGCGGTCATCGCCAGCATGAGCGATTGAAGATAGATCCCTACATCGAGCGCCACCGGTTCTTGGAACTTCTTGTCCATTCCAAGAAACGCGACATGCGGGGCATCAAAGAACTCGAAATTGCGAAGTGCTGCGCGATTTCGACCCGACTTGTCATCCCGTCCGATCCCCATCTCTGAGTACAAACTTACGGCGCATGCAATTTGATGCTTCCGAAAAGGATCCTCAAATCGGTCGGGATACTCGAAGTCGGGGTTTGGCGGCGTACCAAGCATGACCTGTTCGATCAAAGCCGCCCGAAGTCGGTCGCGAGCCGCACCCGATGCGACATAAGCTCGCCACGGTTGAATGTTGCAGTTGGATGGCGACCGCTGTGCCAGTTCGAAAACATGCTGAATCTTTTCGGCAGTGACCTGCAGACTCGTAAAGCCGCGAACGGATCGGCGAGTTCGTATCGCGACTTCGACATCCATGGCTGGCAATCCTGCAAGTGGTTCGATGCTCAAGCTGTCCGGTAACAAGTCTGGTAGCTTGCTACTCTAACAGGTCCCAGTTTACCGAATGATCGGTAGGGATCCTAGTGGTTTGTTATATCTTAATTTTAGGGTAGCGAAACTCGTCAAGAGTTTTGGACTGCCTGGCACCCAATGAAGTGCGGCACCCAATGAAGTGCGCCTTGTTGACGGGCAGTTACCACCCAGTTACATTTCTACTGAATGTTCGGTAGAATTGCGAGTGGGCAATCCAAACGCTCAGATAAGGACGTAAAATACGCCATGAAAGCCATGCCGATTGCGGAGGAAGTGCAAGATCTTGAAGTGCAAGATCGCACCGAAGAGATCTATTGCAAGGCCGCCCAGATTTTTCACGATCAAGGCTACGATGCTACATCGATGAACGACTTGGCCAAAGCCCTGGATATCACCAAGGCAGGGCTCTATTACTACATTCAAAGCAAAGAAGACTTGCTCTTTCGGATTATCAATTTTGGAATGGATTGGTTGGACAAAGAAGTCATTGGGCCGGCCAAGTTGATCGACGATGCCGAGGAGCGATTGCGATTCATTATTCAGCGGCATGGCGGCGAGTTGATCAAGGGTGTTCACGCCATACCCATACTCACCGACGAAACTTCTTCGCTATCGCCCAAGCTTCGCAAGCAAGTTGAAAAACGGAAGCGCCTGTATTTTGATTTGGTGCGAACGACATTGAAACATCTTAAGCAACAAAGCAAACTCCAGGATGTGGATGTCACGGTCGCGACATTCAGTCTCTTTGGAATGTTGCTATGGCTGCCGCGTTGGTACAAACGTGGTGGATTGCTAAGTGCTGATCAAACGCTGGAGCAGGTCACCAAGCTCTACTTTGGAGGATTGCTGATTTCCCCGAAAGCGGAACGCACTCGATGAACATTCTCGTCTGTTTGAAACAAATCCTGGATCCCGAGATGCCGTCTCGAGATTTTCGCATCGATCCGGCCGGTCGCGATGCCGATCGCCAGGCCGCGGGGTTGGTTATGAACATTTTTTGCGCCAATGCGTTGGAGACGGCTTTGCAGTTTCGAGAGAAACATGGCGGCAAAATCACAGTGATCACCGTTGGTGCTGCTTCCGCCGAAGAGATCCTTCGCAAAGCGCTTGCCCTCCGGGTCGATACGGCGGTTCTCGTCAAAAACGACCCGGTTCAACGACTCAATCCTTGGTGTGTTGCACGCGTCTTGGCCGCGGCCGTTCGGAAACTGGGTGACTTCGATCTCGTTTTAACCGGCAGAGAATCCGGGGACTGGGGCGACGGGCAAACGGGAGGCCTTTTGGCGGAAGAACTGGGTCGACCCTGCGTCAGCATGGTGGACGAAATGAAGATCGATGCAAGTAAGCCGGGCTTGGTCCAGCTAAAGCGGCAGACGGACCAGGGCTGGGAAGCCATCGAGGCGAAAACTCCAATCGTCGTCACTGTGACCAACAACGAACACAACGTTCCAAGAATTGCCAAGACACGCGATGTGATGCAAGCTTTCCGTCAGCCGATCACCACTTGGAGTCTTGCCGATCTTGACGTGGATGCTCAATCGATCGCTGATGACTTAGCGTGCACAGAAATCGTTGAACTAACGATTCCCAAAAAGCAATCGCATTGCGAATTCGTGACGGGCGATACGCTCGAGGAACGGATCAGCAAACTTGCCCAGAGAATCGTAAGCATCGTACAATCGTAGCAGAAGTCGAAAAGACTTTCGGAATGAGTGGGCGATGAAACTCTTGGCGAGTTTCGCTACGACACTAATCACCAATCACTAATTGATCACTAATCACTCATTCATCTCGTTAAGACCGTATTACTCAAAGGAGTCGAGTTTGGCATCCGTTGTTGTTAGTTGCGTTTTTGGATGGACCGGAATCGATAGGGCTGCCATGGGCGTTCTTGGGGCTGGCCAGCGACTATCTAGAGATCTTGCGGGAGGGCATGTCGGGTTGATCGTCGGCCCAGCATCGGATGCGCTAGTCGGAGAAGCCGCCACATTTGCCGATAAAATCGTGGTTGTAGAACATCCACTGCTGGATGCCTATCACAGTGAAAACACCCTTACGGCTTTGACCCAAGCGTGCAAGCATCTCAATCCGCATACCGTTTTATTCGGTAACGATCTCCCCTGTCAGGAGCTGGTGCCGAGACTGGCGCATCGATTGGGCGGGTCGGCTGCGGGTGATGCATTGAGTCTCAAGGGACAGAATGAGACGGTTCGGCTAACTCGCTCCGTGTACGGCGGAAAAGCCCAAGCAACGATCGATCTCCGTCGTTCGCCGGCCATCATTTGGGTTCGCGCCCGGGCGCAAGACCCCGCACAGGCGCAGGCTCCGACGAATGACATTACCCGCGTGCCAGTTTCGCTCGAGCAGAACACTTCTATCAAGTTGATGGACCGCCAAAAGGAAATTCAAGGGACCGCGAAACTAGAGGATGCTCGCGTGATTATCTCTGGAGGTCGCGGATTGGGCGGTCCGGAGCCATTCACTCAGTTGCAGTCGTTGGCCAATGTTGTGGGTGGCAAAATGGCAGCATCGCGGGCCGCTTGCGATGCGGGTTGGGTGCCTGCGGATTGGCAAGTCGGGCAAACGGGCAAAAAAGTCTCTCCGCAACTTTATTTAGCCATCGCAATTTCCGGCGCGAGTCAACACATCATGGGAATCGCCGATGCAAAGACCATTGCGGCCATCAATGTTGACCCTGAGGCACCGATTTTCCAACACTGCCAATTTGGGCTGGTTGAAGACTACCGACAAGTGGTTGGTCCATTGAGAGAAAAACTCATCGAGTTGCTTGCATGAACAGCGAACTCCCTACCCGAGAAGTCTTCTGGAATGTGACTCACGTATGGGTCATGTACCTCTTGCTGATTCCAACAATGTTCGTGGCTGGACATGGCGTCTATCGACGCTTTCGCATGTGGAGACGCGGTCGACCCGAGCAACGCTTCGATCAACCTTGGGTACGCCTTCAGTTCTTATTTCGTCACGCTGTCGTTCAGCAAGCCACTTGGAAAAAACGCTTTGCGGGCTTCTTTCACGCTTTGATCTTTTGGGGGATGATAATACTGACGGTCGCAACGACGGTGGTCTTCATCCATCAGGATTTTGGTCTTCCAATCATGCAGGGCCAGTTCTATTTGTGGTTTCAATCGCTGACGGTCGACGTCTTTGGGGCTCTGGCGATTCTTGGGGTGTCTCTCGCTGCAGCACGACGTTGGACACGCACGTCGGCTCAGTTGGTCCATAGCTGGGAAGCCTCTTGGATTCTGATTCTGATGTTGGTGATTCTCGTGAGTGGGTTTCTGCTGGAGGGTTGGCGGATCGCTGCAACTCAAGATCCGTGGGGGATGTGGTCTCCGTTTGGATATTTGATTGCAATGGCGTCACGGACTTGGATGTCGGTTCCTGCAATGCAATGGGCCCACGTGGTGACATGGTGGTTTCACATGGGTCTCGTATTCGGTTTTCTCGCATGGGCTCCGTACACAAAACTCTTGCATCCTTTGACGGCGGTTCTCAATCTTTACACCGCCCCGCTCTCACCAATCGGAAGCTCATTGCGTTCGATCGACTTCGACAAGGACGAGAGCCTCGGCGTCAATGCCCTTGCGAACTTCTCCTGGAAGGATTTATTAGACCTGGATGCATGCACCGAATGTGGACGCTGTACCGCCGTCTGTCCCGCCAACGCAGTCGGTAAGCTTCTTTCGCCTCGCGATGTGATTTTGGATCTAAGACATCTATCGCGGACCCAAGACGATTTTTCGAAACCGATTATCGATGCAACACCTGCCCTGTCGCCGGAAGCCTTATGGGCGTGTACGACTTGTGGCGCATGTGTCGAGTCCTGCCCTGTTTCGATCGCTCAGATGCCGAAAATTGTATATATGCGCAGGCATTTGGCGATGGAAGAAGCGGTCTTGCCGGATACCATGGAAAAAGCCCTTGGATCGCTGGAAGCTCGCGGGCATCCCTATGCGGGTACGCAGTTTTCTCGCCTGGATTGGATGAAAGGACTACATGTTCCGCAGCGAGCCGATCTTCAAGAGTGCGACGTTTTGTTGTGGGTCGGTTGTGGCGGAGCCCTCGTGGAACGCAATCAACGCGTCACGCGCGCGATGGCGCAGCTCCTCGAAAAGGCAGGAGTGAAATATGCGGTGCTCGGTCGGGAAGAACGTTGCACAGGTGACCCAGCACGTAGAATGGGAAATGAATTTTTGTTTCAAAACTTGGCCCGTGAGAATATAGCTACGCTCCAACGTTATCAAGTCAAAACCGTGGTTACGGCCTGTCCACATTGTTTCAATACCATTCGCAATGAATACCCCGAACTGGGCGGGAATTTCGAAGTTTTACACCATAGCCAATTCCTCGAACGTTTGGTCAGCGAAGGCAAACTATCCCCCAACGCTCAATCGGAAGCCAAAGTAACGTTTCACGATCCATGTTATCTGGGACGACAAAATAAGATCTTTGATGCACCGCGACAGCTCGTCCAAATCTCGGTGCGTAGGCCCAGCGTCGAAATGGAAAAGAGTCGCGAGAAGAGTTTTTGTTGCGGGGGTGGCGGTGGCATGAGCTTTGTCGACGAGCCAGCAAACCAACGCGTCAATCAAGAACGGGCTAGACAAGTTTTGGAAACTGGCGCCGACGTGGTCGCAGTAGGCTGTCCATTTTGCATGACTATGCTTGAGGATGGAGTGAATGCCGTCAGGTCTGCTGACCCATCGACCCGTCCCACCAAAGTATTGGATGTAGCCGAGTTGCTTTGGGACTCGGTACGCAATGAACCAACAACCGTTTAAAGGAAGGTATCTATGGATCTGACATTGAATGCGGAAGAACTTCATTTTCGCGACACGCTACGCGGTTGGCTTCAGGCCAACGTACCTCCACCGTGGACGGTTCCGTTAAAGAGTGAAGAATCCAAACGAGCCCATCTAGAGTACCTGCGAGCGTGGCAACGGACGATGTTTGATGGAGGTTGGGCGGGAGTTTCGTGGCCAAAAGAACATGGTGGAAGAGGCATCACCATCATCCAGCAGTCGATTTTCCAAGAGGAGCTTGCATTAGCTGGTGCGCCACAGCAACTTGGTGTCATCGGCGAGGGGTTAGTCGGTCCGACGATTATCGCCGTTGGGACAGAAGCTCAGAAGCAGCAGTTTTTGAAGCCGCTGCTGAAAGGCGAACATATATGGTGCCAGGGCTTTTCAGAACCGAATGCTGGGAGTGACTTGGCGGCGTTGAATACGCGAGCGGTACTCGACGGGGACCACTACGTCGTCAATGGTCAAAAGATTTGGACCAGCTTTGGGCATGTGGCTAACTGGTGTTTGCTGGTCGTTCGTACGGATGCATCGGTAGCTAAGCACAAAGGACTTACCTGTTTGTTGGTAGACATGGCGAGCCAAGGCGTTGCTGTTCGACCGCTGAAGATGTTGACGGGTGACTCGGAATTCAACGAGATGTTTTTTACGGACGTGCGTGTCCCTGTGGCGAATGTGCTTGGCAAAGTCAACGAGGGCTGGGGCGTTGCGCTTACTGCACTCGGAAACGAACGAGCCAACTTGGGAACAGGCCTGTACATGATGTTCAAGCGGGACTGCGATGCGTTGATCGCAAAAGCTTCGACGATTCGTCGCAATGGGAAGCCGATCACTGACGATCCACTTGTCCGGCAGAAACTTGCTCAGGCGCACCTCGATCTTGAGGTCTTTCGCTTGAACTCACTGCGAACACTCTCTGGAATGAACAACACGCACGCACCTGGCCCCGAAGGCTCGATTTTGAAGCTCTATTGGAGCGAGATGAATCAGCGCAACGCACAAATTGCCATAGAAGTGCTCGGTCTGAGCGGGCAGTCGTGGGACTTTGATGAGGGCCGTTGGGCATTCAACTATCTTCGATCGCGGGGCAACACGATCGAAGCCGGGACCAGTGAAATTCAACGTAACATCCTAGCCCAACGCGTACTTGGCCTTCCCCGTAGCTATTGAGCATAGAAAGAAAGCACATCATGGAATTTGACCTCTCAAAACCACAAAAGCTACTGCGAGAAGCTGCCCGCGCGACGCTATCGCAGAACTGTCCACTGACACGAGTCCGCGAACGGATGGCCAGCCAAGACATCCACGACAAGTCGCTTTGGCAGTTAATCGCCGACCAAGGCTGGGTCGGCATTCACCTGGATGAGAACCTAGGTGGACTGGGACTTGGACTTGTCGAGTTGGCAGTCGTGGCCGAAGAGATGGGGCGCGCGTGTTTGCCATGTCCATTTTTGGCGACGACTTGGGCTGCTAGCCTTTTGGCCGAGGTTGCTCATTCCGATTCTACATCGACACTGTCCTCTATGGCTGACGGCTCGTTAACTGCGTCGGTAGCTTTGATGGATCCGGATAGCGATTGGGATGTCGAAAGTGTCCAGACTCATCTGAGTCCAACGCCGGCAGGTTGGCAACTGAGTGGACATAAATCCATGGTTCTCGATGCGGCGGAAGTGGATACCCTCCTGTGCGTTGTGCGGAAGGAGAATGAGATTGCCGTCGTTTCCGTTTCGACTCGCGCTTCCGGCGTAAAGTGCACACAGACGCGAGTTCTGGATGCCACGCGAAAGCTCTACGATGTGAGCTTCGATGCAGTTGCGATTGCGTCAAAAGACATCATCGCCGTTGGCGATCAAGCGATCTCAGCAATCGAATACTCGACCCGAGTTGCTACCTTACTTGCATGCGCCGAGATGCTAGGGGCGATGCAGTGGATTCGCGAAACGACACTGGACTACGCAAAGACACGTAAGCAGTTTGATCGAACGATTGGGTCTTATCAGGCTGTTCAGCATCAGTGTGCTGATATGCTACTGATGACCGAGAGCGCTCGCGCAGCCACTTACTATGCGGCTTGGGCACTGTCGGTGAACGCACCCGACAGCAACAAGTCGGTGGCGATTGCCAAGGCCTATTGCTCCGATGCGGGTCGCGAAGTGGCGCACCGCGGAGTGCAAGTGCATGGCGGTATCGGCTTCACGTGGGAGCACGATTTGCATCTCTTCTTGAAACGGATCAAGGTCAACGAGTTCCTCTTTGGCGATGCTAGTTGGCAGCGAGAGCAGATTGCGAAGCTGATTTTGCTGCAGTAGTATCGGCTGACAGCCGGACGCGCTCACGCACATCCTTGTAAGAATCCATTTTCTGAGCGTTGCTAATTGCTTGGCGAAGCAGGAAGACTACACTATCCAAATGCGAGTCCCCGTAAGTCCCGTTCAATAAATAAGTGTCCGATTTGACCCTAGTGAAAGCCGTCAAGACTTTCGGATCTGTGGACAGTTGAAACTCTTGGCGAGTTTCGCTACGACAGTAATTGATTGTGCAGTTCTAAGTCCCCGAATAACTCCTCTCCAGGAATCTACCATGACGAAAACGTCCCCAATTTCTAAATTCATTGCGCTGTTACTGTTTTGTTCGACGATGTCGATCGCGTCGGCACAGAGCTCAGCCGCGGATCCTTCGGGAACATGGCGATGGAAGTATGAGATGAACGGCAAGACACAAGAAGATGCGGTGCTGCTCAATCTTGACGGCGATAAACTAACTGGGGCATTCCGTGGTCAGCCCGAAAAGCCAGTTGATATTCGAGACGCTAAGTTAAAAGACAACCAACTTTCGTTCACGGTTGAATACAAGTTGAAGGATCAATCCGTCTCGCTAGCCTTTGCTGGCAAGATCAAGCAAGATGATCTCGAAGGAACCGTGACCGTAACCACCGAGGCTGGCACCGATGAGTATCCATGGACTCCTAAACGGTCTGTCCAGTTGGATGACGCGGTTGGTCAGTGGAATATCGTAATCGATGCCGACGGGAACAAACTCGAGCCAAAAATCGTCATCACCAAAAAGGACGAAGCGTTGCAAGGGAAATACACTGTCGCCGAGGGAACGGTCGTCGACGCAACCGGGCTCAAGATTCGTGACAATAAATTGGAGTTTCGTATCGAGGCAACCATCAATGGACGTAAGATCCAAGCAGATTACTCGGGACGCCCGTATGGCAATAGCATGAAGGGTAAGATCCAATACGACTTCGATGGCAACACAGGTGAAGTTGATTTCACTGCGAAACGCGAACCGGCAAAGAAATAGTTGTTTGGCAGCTGGTAGCCGAAGTCGCCAGACTTTGGATTTTAGGGCCTTCGACTAAATTCTGGAAAATCTAGTTACCCAAAAATTAAGCTGGAACGGACACTAGCGACTCCCACGCCCTTCGTAACCTCAGGGACGTGCCACACCTTAGCCACGACTCTAGTCACTATTTTGCAACAGCTTTTTGGTAGGCGGCTTGCCCTCCGACAATGGGCAATTCCAATCGCGTCTCTTGAAGATCCACCGTCAACTCGGTACCTGCTTCCGGGAGCAACGTGAACTCGGGATCGCTCGAAAAAATCATCAGTCCAATTTTCTCGCCTGCCGAAATAATTTGGTCATCCGGCTGAAGTGAAAAACTTAAGTCGTAAAACTGATTCGGAACGAGCGGCTCGCTTTCCGTCATCGATCTATGGTTTTGTGGGTCCGCCCAACCTCTTGTAATTAGGTTGTCCGTGATCTTGCCTTTAGGATCCTCGGTCCACGGGAGAGAAACCAACCAAACGGTTAAATTCGCAGCGGGCTTGCTCGACGCCAGTCGAATCTTGATCTTCGAGTAGCCAGAGATATGAAGTGGTTCTTTGAGTTCCGGCGATACGAACAGCAATCGATGTTTGGAGGACTCCGCTTGAGCCAAGTCCTTGCCTTTTATGGAAGCGTCATCGACGAGTACTTCGGGTTTTTGGCCAAGCGATGACTCTGTCGATAATCCGCCTAAGTCGGTTCCCCCCTTCGTCGGGTACAAGGCTACCAATTGAGCGTCGGGGTGTGGATAGTCTACGTAAGCCGTAGGCTCGGTTCGTTTGGCGGTCTCGCGAACGATCCAAGAGCGAGGCCCCTTTTCAACACCGTTGTCCACTCCATGCAGGTACTTCGTGAACCAACGATTCATCATGCTCATCGGTGGTTCGCCGCCATGCCCGCCTTGATGGCAAAAGAATTGTACAGGTAGTCCCTTGGCTTTGGCAGCTTCGTAGATGCGAACGCTGTGTTCGGGTACAACATTCCAGTCATTGAAACCGTGCGACATCAAAAGGGCGGCGTGCATCGGGCCCATTTGATTGAGATAATCCCTGCCCGCCCAGAATGCGTTGTAATCACCGGTAACGCGATCCTGTCCGTTGGCCATTTCTTTGTCGCGTACTTCGCAGTCGCAATGATCGCGTTTTTCCTCATTGCCACTGTGAATGAAGTTGTAGAGGACGTCGATATCCTCACCCATGTATCCGCCTGGGTGTCTGACTAGACCGTTCGATCGATAGTAATGGTAATACGATGTGTTCGGCGCGATAGGGATGATCGCTTCGAGACCTTGGACGCCGGTCGTGGCTGCGGCCAGCGGAAGTGTTCCGTTGTATGACGTGCCCGTCATCCCGACTTTTCCGGTTGACCAAAAAGCACTCACCGTTTCTGTACCGTCAACTTCGGTGAAGCCTTTGGCTCGACCGCATAGCCAATCGATGACCGCCTTGGGGGCCAAGGACTCATTGGCACCGCCCACCGTTGGGCAGCCTTGCGATAGTCCAGTGCCCGGAGAGGATGAATGGACCACCACAAAGCCACGCGGTACCCATTGCCTCGTTTGAGAATTGGAAATGATTGGGCGTTTTACTTTGGCGCTAAAAGCAGGCGGATCTTCATGTTTCATTGGGATAGCGCCCACTGCATGTCGTGGATTCCAAAAGTGAATGGGATCACCGGAGCCCGTACCCGCAAAATACGGACTCGACTCGTAGACGACGGGCAGCTTCAAGCCTTCGGTGTCGGTCTGTTTGGGGCGAGTCACATCGACATGCATGCGATCCAGTTTTCCGTCGCCATCGGAATCAAACTCCGTCTCGACCCATAAATCATGCCGAATCCAATCTTTGGCATCCTTAAAGCCTTCAACAGTCTGGGCTTCACCGTCAGCAAAAATGGGAACGGTTTTGTCTTGGGCTAACACCGCTGTGCCACCCATGAATGTCAGGCTTGCAATCATCCCAGTCAAGAGTTGTAAGGATAGAGCAATAGAACACGAATAATGCGAAAGGGGTGGATGGGCCATGTGATTCACTTCGTCAAGGATTCAGAAATAGTCCGGAGGATCCCTAATAACGTAACTGGAAACAATCTACATTGCTATGATTCACTACCAATTCGATCCACTTTCGACTGCGATGGAGATGTACAATGTTGATGAGATCGATGATCAGCTGTTCGAATCGTGTGAGACCGATTGAAATCGGACAGTACAAAGCACCTTTTTCACATGCCTTGGTGGAGTAAACCATGGACCAACGCGAATTTGTCGATGAGCATTTCCGTTTGGCTCGGCGGTACTTTATGCAGCTCGGGATTTGCGGCTTGTCGGTAACTCCGTCCGGGCTGCTGGCTTTTGCGGAGGATGACAAGGAAGCAAAGCCAACCAAACGCCAGAAACCGGACAAAGCGGGCGCACAACGTGAACCTTACTTTACCTCGCCGGAAGATTTTCGGGATGTCTCACGAGGCAAACCGCTCCCCCATTCCCTATCGGACGAAAAGAAGCGGGACGTTGGTCTGACGCGCGAGACTTGGAAATTGGAGGTCCTTTCCGATCCGGACAATCCTGCCACGCTCGGAAAGCAGTTGACCCAGCAAGACGGCACAGCCTTCGATTTCGAGGCGCTCTTAAAACTTGGAGAAAAGCATGCTGTACGCTTCCCCAAAGTAATGACTTGCCTGAATCTCGGTTGCCCGCTCGGAATGGGACTATGGGAAGGAATACCCTTACGAGAAGTCGTATGGCTAACTCAACCGCGAGAGAATCTTCGACGCGTTTTCTACTATGGGTACCATAATGACGATCCCAAGCAGATGTTTCGCAGCTCGCTACCGATAGGACGCATACTGGAAGATCCATTCGATTTGCCGCCCGTCATTTTGTGTTACAAACTGAACGGACAATGGTTGGATTCCGAACGCGGCGGTCCAGTGCGAATCGTTGTACCGGAGGCTTACGGTTTCAAATCGATCAAGTGGCTATCGCATGTCGTCTTGACCAACCTGGCATACGCCAATGACACCTACGCCGAGCAGAACAATGATGTCGATAGTTTGTTGAAGACATTCGCTGCCACGCTTTCCCTCGCTCGCCAGTTGAAGCCCGGAGAACCGATTCCGGTATCAGGCTATGCCCAAGTGGGTGTTTCCGGATTGGCCAAGGTACAAGTCTCAGTGGAGTCGAACGCTGTTTCGCGGCCGGTCGACGATCCCCATTTCACTCAGGCTCCATGGATTGATGCGGAATTGCTGCCGGCCCCAAAGCGTTGGAGTGGTCTAGCCGAAGACAGAGTGCCACCGAGAACACATGGTTTTAACGAAGACGGCTCGCCGAAGAGTTGGCCGATTCGATTTACCAACGCGCATTGGGCGGCTGTTCTGCCAGGTGTTCCCGAGGGGGAATACACGTTTCGTTGTCGAACTATTGATGAAAAAGGGCAGGCCCAACCACTTCCAAGGCCATTTCGCAAATCCGGGCATGCGTCGATCGAGTCGATTGTCGTTGCGGTGAAATCGTAGGTCAGTTCGCTCCGCGACTGACGTCCTACATCGCAGCGGCGTTGGCAACCATTGCTTCAAGTCAACGTTTCTAGCCGAGTTCAACTATGCAGTCGTCGGTTGTACTGAAGGAAATCGCAATAGACGTTCTGGCTACACGGACCGCCCGTCGCGGAGCTACGGGCCTACGTCGAACATCAACCACGCATAAGGCACAAACACGATGGCTCCGATAATGACTGAACCGATTGCCGCTATCAGGACGGCTCCTGCCGCGGCATCCTTGGCCCTACCGGCCAGCGGATGAAACTCAGGCGAGACCCGATCTGTCAGCAACTCCAAGGCGGTATTCAATGCTTCTGCCGTCCACACGGCGGTGAGGCATAAAACGAGGCAGCACCACTCCATGTTCGTAATCCGAAACACCACGCCAGCCGCAAAAACGATCATTGCAGCGATCGCGTGAAGCCAGGCGTTATGCTGCGTGAGCAGCATGTCTTGAATGCCCCGAAACGCATGCGCGAAACTCATCCCCCTATCTCGCCATGAGAACTTTCGCGATTTGGTCATGGTTTTCCTTTTCTAATTCTTGATTTGCACAGGACACCTTTCGATCCGGAATGGTATCCTGAAGTCTCTAGTATCAAAGTTACCTTTGCACCTCTATCGGATGATCTTAACCTCGCGTAACTTTTTGTGGACGGGCTAAGCAACGTCATGATATTCAAATCAAGCAGACGTCGATTTATCGGCCAAGTTGGAACGGGTACCTTGGCTGCTGCGGCTGGAGGTGTTTTATTGGCCCAGTCGCAACCCGAGGCCCAGTCGCAACCCGAAGCACCCTTTGCGAGGGTGCCGACTCAATTCCAAGGCCAATTGGCAGCGGGACGAACACTTCTGCGTTTTCATGATGGCAATGCCGTCAGGACTTCCGATGATTGGCAACGAAGGCGGGCAGAAATCCTGGCCGATTGGAATCGCTTGATGGGTGCGTGGCCACCCATCGTCGCAAAACCCGCCATGGAACTACTTGAGTCGACAAATCGCGGAGACATCACACAACGCCGTATTCGAGTGCAAATCGCGCCGGACCAAACTAGCGACGGCTTCGTGCTCTTACCGAAGGGTAAAGGTCCGTTTCCAGCAGTTTTCGTACCTTACTATGATCCAGAAACGAGTGTGGGGCTAAGCAAAAACCTGCTTCGGGACTTCGCATGGCAACTTGCATTGCGAGGGTTTGTTGGCCTGGCGATCGGCTCACCAGGGGGTGATGCTCGAAAACCTGTTTTGAGCGACCTAGCAAAGTGCCAGCCACTCTCCTACCTGGGATATATTGCCGCCAATGCATGGAACACGTCGAGTTGCCATGACGAATCGCCAGACGCATACTCCAACGGTCCAATCCAATGAGCAGATCTATCGTTTCTTCGAGTACTGGCTAACGAGTCCGCATGCATGACGCGCCCACTACCATCGGTCGTACCTAAATTTTCCTACCCCCATCTTCCTACCCGTGGTTGAGTTCCTGGTAGGAAAATGGAGGTAGGAAAATTAGTAAGTTGTTGCTTGGATACGGAGGAAGTTGATGCCGATTGAATGTGCTATGCGGATTGAGATGTTGTCTACGGAGGCCTTTGGGGACGTGGACTACGCCGTTATGCGTCATGCATTTGACTCGCAGAACGATCTGAGTCGATTAGCAAACGAAATGGTCTTTCAAGCTGATATGGCTTCGCGACTAATAGCAGCCAGGAATGAAGTCTCGCGCGAAGTACCGATCATGCTAACCTTTGGCAGCTATTGCAAATCGCTGTATCTTGATCTCGTAGTATACGCCAAAGCGGTTTACGAATTGAAGGTGGTGACAGCGATTAAAGATGCTCATGTCGGACAGTTATTGACGTACCTCTACTTGCTCGATCTCAGACACGGAAAGTTGATCAACTTCGGTGCTGCTTCCGTCGAGTCGCAGTTTATCAACGCACCTCTGACGCTGGCCGAAAGGCGAAACTTCTCTGTTGTTGATGGTGCGTATCAAGGCGAAAGTTCGTTTCAGTCGCTGGTGACTGAGCTACTGCGTGACTGGGGGACGTCATTGACCCTGTCACTGTACGATGAGGCTCTGGTAGAACTTCTGGGCGGTCCGGCTAGCGTAGTAGCACAATTGCCAATGAACCGAGCGGGTATCGCATTAGGAAACCAACGATTCCACCTCGCCAGCAAGAATATCGCGTATCGCCTAACTGCGATGAACGGCAATACCAATGGATACACGAAGCAACTTAAAGCACTTCTCTCCCACAGCCCACTCCATGCCATCCACTGGATCAACATCGCCTATCACAAACTAACTTTTACTACCATCCGTCGCACCTAAATTTTCCTACCCCCATCTTCCTACCCGTCGTTGAGTTCCTGGTAGGAAAATGGAGGTAGGAAGATTTACGAACTGTTCTTAGGAGCACGGTGCCTTGACATGTGGGGCCAATTCCAAAATGGACACCTCTGGGATGCATCCCCACCGATACGGATGGACACCCGAGATGCCTCTTGAAACGTGCATTATGGTCGAATCGGAGGAAAACACCCCGGATGCATAGCGGGTCCCATACCGGCTAGGGGCGATGATTGGCCCCATGATAGGTAGCCGGATTTGGCCGCCATGGGTGTGGCCGCATAGCAGTAGTTTGCATCCATTGGCGATTCCCCATGCAAATTGATCCGGTGAATGTGAGACACCCAGCTTCCAAACGTTGTCGATCGATTCGTCCATTGGCTTGGTTGCGTTTCCCGGCGTATGCCTTCGAAACCATGGCAATTCGTTGCCAACCAAATGGATGGATGTGCCTCCCTTTCTGGTAAGTCCTTCGGACTGGCCTAAGTCGGACCAACCCATGGCGCAAAGCTCGCTGCAAACATCGGTCGGATTGGTCAAGCGTTTATCATGATTCCCCAAAATGAAGTACATCCCCAAGGGAGCACGAAGCCCGTCAAAGACGGGTCCAATTTGCTTTAGGGCTCTTTCGTAGTCCACGATATCGCCTGAAACCACGATCAGGTCTGGAGACTGGTCGGACACCCAATCGATCGCGAGCCGATAAAAGAGAGTGGAAAGCTGTCCCGTCAAATGCACATCGGACAAATGTGCAATTCGCAATCCGATTAGGTCCACTGGCAAACCGTCCATCAATAGGCGTTTTGTGTTGCGTTGCAGCGAGACAATTTGATTGCCTGGAAGGTAGGCCATTCGCCCGAAGTGTCGGCCTGAAATATACAAATCCGGATTGCCTTTCGGATGCTGAAGCTGACTTAGATTCTCGGTTTCGAGAAGTTGGT
Source organism: Pirellula sp. (assembly GCA_043743995.1). Lineage (GTDB taxonomy): Bacteria > Planctomycetota > Planctomycetia > Pirellulales > Pirellulaceae > JBKCUI01. Next base: position 20,686 of record JAYTVM010000539.1, read on the forward strand.
ATCGGCCTTTTGCCGAAGCAAACTGGGGACGATCCGCAATCCAAAAGGGAGCCAAGGCGATCGCAAAAAAGCCGACTAAAAGCGAATAGCCGATAGTAAGGAGATGGAGTTTGCTCCAGAGGATTCCCGGTTCGAAAAAGACTGCCGGAGCATGAGAACGAAGTTCGAAAATCAAAAGACCAATCGGGATCAGCCCGCACGCCAGCATGATGGACTTCTCGATACGCTTGATTGTCTTGCGTCGTAGTCCTGTAGCGTTGATGCGATTGAAGAGCCAGATACAAAGGCCGAAATGCCCAATCGCGACGACCGCGAGGATCACGCTGGACAACAATAAATCGAGGATCACGCTACCGCCGGAATCATTCAGAGGTTGGAGGACGATAGTCGATCAGCGTTTCGGTTACGCTCAACAGTTGATCCAATCGAAACGGTTTATAGAGGATTGCCTTTGGATGCAAACCGGATTGACGAGCCTTGACGATGGAGTGGCCGGGGTCGTAACCAAAACCGGTCATGAGTGCAATGGGCACATGATTCATCAGTTTCTGCAAGCGCAACATCAATTGGTAGCCCGAGTAGTCAGGGAGTTTGATGTCCGAGATGATGACGTTGTAGGGTTCCTCGAGGCAATTGCGAACCATCGAGACAGCTTGATCCCCATCATGGGCTGTTTCCACGGTGCAGCCATAACGTTCGAGCAACGCGTGGGCGTCATTCCGAACTTGTTCGTCTGCGTCGACGACCAGGATGCGTTTCCCATGAAGCTTCGTGTGGGTCTCGCTGCTGCTGCCGGCTGGACTCACATCGGTTGGGGCTAATGTTTGACCGATTTCCTGGATCGATCGCTTGATGCTTCGGGCTTTCGCAAGAACATCTCGCAAGCGCGACACCGTCTCGGTATCGTGTCCTATGTACTTTTCCATCAGGTGGACGGCGTCCAAAAGCAGGTCATCGATTGGGAGTGCGACTGCTGCGTGGATGGCTTCGCAGCTTTGCTGAGCGGCATTGGTTCGCTGCGCGACCAGTAGTTCTAAAGTATTGAGGGCCACGGCTACGTCGCGCGCGAAGATCTCGAGGAACTGCTGATCGCTCAAAGAGAACGCATCGAGCATCGGACTTTCGACATTGATCGTGCCGATCACACTTTCATGCAATAGTATCGGGACCGTTAGAGAGCTTCTCGCCCCCTTAAAGGCTTCCAGGTATTTGGGATCTTTGGTGGTGTCGCGGCACAAATAGCTTTTGCCGCAGGCGGCAACGAATCCGGTAACACCATGGCCTTGTGGGCTAGCCATCAATCGGCGATCCGCCGCGATTTGATCGATGCCTACCGAGAGCAGTGGGATCAAATTTCCAGTCGATTGTTCGAGAAGCCGAATTTCGATGACTTCGACGTTGAGCAAGTCTTGGGTGTAGTGCCGAATATTGTCTTTGAGCAAATCGATCCGTTGTTCGACGTCCATCGCGAAGATTTCGTCGGGCTTGAGGTCGGTTAATTTTGCGCCCGCTTGATGGATGGCTGCGAGTTTTTGCTCCTGCAAAATTTCTTCGGTCACATCGCTGAGGGTCACGACGATTCGGTCAATTTCATTGGCGTTCGAATCGCTGGAAACGCGATTGCCAGAGTAGCTAGCTAGAGGGGCGGCGTGGATATGAAAGTAGCTCCCTTTTTGTGTTTGTAGGGTTGCACTAGCTTTCCGACCGCTAGAGAAACAAGTTTGGAGTGGACATAAGCCAGCCCCGACCATTTCTGGATTGGCCAGTGCAGAATAAAAATTCTCACCAGTTCGATCCACGCCTCCGAACCACTCTTGAAAGCACTGATTGGCCCATAGGATGGTCAGATCACCTGCCAGCAGGGCAACCCCATCGGGCAAGCAGTTCAACACGTCTTCGGCTGCAATGCCAGCTACGCTGATTTTCGCCACCCGAGCCTCCAGACCGCAATTCGATTCATTTCAAATATTTTCCGCGCAAAGTACTCGCTAAACCAGTGTTTTACGCAAATAACAAAGACTATAGAATCGTAACAACGTTTTCCCCGAAGATCGATCCACGTAACGAAATAATTCCTAGAACTTTTGCTTAAACTCTACAAGTACTGTTGGTGACCAAGTTCGGTCAGCTGCTTTACGGCCTCCCGCACTCTCTCTTCTTCTGACTTGGGGGCCACCAAAGTTGCGTCGGGAGTATGAACCACAATCGTGTCGTTCATACCGATGGTGACAATCAGGTGATCGGGTTCCGACCGAATGATGTTATTGGTTGAGTCAATAGACAAGAATGGACCATCGACTGCGTTGCCCCGCTCGTCGGGAGCAATCAACCGGGCGATGGCTTGCCAGCTTCCAACATCGTCCCAAGAGAAGGGCGCTTCGATCACGACTACGTTTTCGTGGCGTTCCATCACCGCAAAGTCGATGGATTTACCCTGGATTTTTTCGAAATGTTCGGCGAAGTTGCGTTGAAAATTGGCCGTTCCGATGTCGCCAGCGATGTTTTTGATATGAGCGTGCATTTCCGGCTCATACCGCTCCAAGGCTTGCAAAATCGTGCTGGCTTTCCAAAGAAAGATGCCGCTGTTCCAATAGAACGTACCCTGTTCTACATAGTCCTCGGCCGTCTTGCGATCGGGTTTTTCCCGGAACCGAACCACCTCAAAGGTCGATGTACCCGGCCCACTCGCGATCGCCTCCCCCCGCTGAATGTAGCCGAAGGATTCCGCCGGATAGCTTGGTCTGATCCCGAAGGTTACTATCCGCGTCGGATCGTCTTCCACCAATTTCGCCGCGGCCCGAACGGCTCGGTGGAATTCGGATCGAGGTTCAATAACGTGATCCGATGGCATGACAACCATGATGCCATCTGCGTCGGCCGCTTGAACCAAAGACGCTGCAACTCCGATGCACGGAGCCGTATCTCGCTTGAATGGCTCACCGATAATGTGCTCAATGGGCAAATTAGGAAGCTGCATGGCTACGGCTTCTGTCAGTTGCTGATTGGTAGCGACCAGAACGTGTTCACTCGAAACGAGTCCCTGCAGCCTGTCGAACGTGGTTTGCAACATGGTTCGTTGCCCTCCCATTTTAAGCAATTGCTTAGGTTTGACCTGGCGACTTGCCGGCCAAAATCGGGTGCCGGAACCGCCGGCCATGATGACTGCGTGGAGCATAAAGTTTCCTCGTAAGTGCTAAGCAAAATATGTGTCGACTAAAATGCTTGAAGGCTTTTGAATTCTCATCCGTACTTCTTCCGCGTCTAGTGCCCAGTTCGGGTTAATCTCTACTTTCACCGTAGGGCTTACTGACACACCCGCTTCTTCTAACCAGCGTCGATGTTGCGCAACGATCGCGTTGCGTGCGGCGGATGGAGTATCGGTCGGAGCTCCTTCGGCGTTCTTTACCGGCGCAAACACCTCTGCAGCGTCCCCTTCTACGACCATCGTTCGATCGGCTAGGGGTAGCAAGTCAAAGACAAATCGCTCAAATTTTATCGCATTTGGGGCCAATGCCTTTTCGACGACGCCACTCTCGTTGAGAAACGGTACTGCCTTTTTTGCCCGATGAAATGGCAACCCAACTCCATTTTTTGCGGAGGTCGCCAAGAAGTCCAATGCCAAGACGTGAACGGCGATGTTTCCGGCCCAAAGACTTAACTCACCATCCTCGTTGATTCGATTGGCGGCATCCTCGGCCAGATCACTGTATTCAATAATGTGAGCCTTATCATCGATGGATACAACGTTTCCAACTTTTTCCTGTCCAAATCGTTTTTTGACCACTTGTGTCGTCATTTGCGACCTGGCGAGCAAGTGATAGCCGATCAAAAGCGGATCGCAAGCGCGGACCAAAGGATTGTCGACCTGCGCATAGAAGAAATGTTCAATGCCTCGATCCGAGGCAGATTTCAAGACTCCGTGCCGATCCAGAGCAGCGACAATCCCACCATGTCCGTCCGGACTCAGAGCAATACTCGATGCTGACTCCATCAGGACTTTGCCGGTCGAAGCGTCGATGGCTGGCATCGTTCCTTGGCAAAAGACAACGAGGTCCTCTTTTTTGAGTCCCAGATACTGGTGGCTATCGAAGTACTCCCGCGTGGGTCCATCCGTGGCGGGACTGGTCATGACATACAAAGGAATCGAGACCGAGAAACGCCGCATAGCCCCGCGAAGTGAATCGGCGTGCATGGCAAAGAGACTGCGATTGGAAACAGGACCGATGCAAAACATGCCTTTTGGAAGATCGAAGCCCAATCGAGTTCCTTGGCCACCCGCAACCAAAATCATACCAATCTTGCCATCGCGGAGAGCTCGCTCTCCGCACTCGAAGGCTTCTGCCTTAGAAAATTTCGGATTCGCGTCTTGCAATCGAATGGCCGCTGGAGGAGCAGCCTTTCGCGAGAGCTCATCCCAGTCTATCGCTATTTCGGTTCCTGCAAATAGATCTGCAAGTTCTTGAAAATCGATCGACTTGATTAGGGCAGATAACTGGTGACGCTCGTCCGCGGACAACTCATTCCAGTATCGTAGCAGGTGTGCATGTCCAAACTCATGCACTTGAGACATCCACTTTTCCATCGCATCATGCATGGTTTTTTCAACTCGGATCGTGGCTATTTGACAACGTCAAGCAATTCCAATTCGAAGATCAGGGCTTCGTTGGGTCCGATTCCGGCTCGCGGTTCGCCCTGTTCGCCATATCCCAAGTTGGGTGGCAAAGTCAAAATCCATTTGTCCCCGACTTTCATTCGTTGCAGGGCTTCGGTCCATCCGGGAACCACTTTACTTACTGGAAAGGTCTCGGGTTTGTTTCGCTTGAGGGATGAGTCAAACACAGTCCCATTGATCATCTTACCTTCGTAGTGGCAAACCGCGCTGTCGGTAATCGTAGGTTGTTTGCCGGTGCCTGACTTGAGCACTTGGTATTGAAGGCCAGTCCTGGTAACTTGAACTCCATCTTTCTTCTTGTTGACTTCGAGATAGGCATTGGACTTTTCCAGGTTTTGTTTGGCCGTTTCAATCATCTTCGCTTGAATTCGCTGCTGAAGCGATTTCATGGCGTCCTGAAATTGTGGTTGTGTCAGTTTGGGATCTTTTTTGCTCAAGGCATCCAACAAGCCAATGAGAAAGTCATTGCTGTCCAAATCCTTGTTGTTGAACCCACCTTGTGCTAGGTCACTACCAATATTAAAGCCTAGGGCATAGCTCGAGGGATCTTTGAGGGCTGCGTTGCCTTGGACGATTGGGGCAGGCACGGCCGCTCCAACTTTTTCTTGCGCTTGGCTGTGCAACATTCCAAATACCAGCACGCTAGAGAGTGCGACGGTAGCTCTAAACAACATGAGTGGATATTTCCTTGTGAATCGGTAGTAAAAGCAAAACAGCCTTGCGGAAAAAAATCGGGTACAATTCTTGAGTACTCAGACTACCCAACAATTTGGCTTGTTTACAGTGCAGTTATGGGCGAAATCCCGCCCAAAAGCGAATTATTTGCAAGGATCGATGCAGCGCCATTCAAAACTTCATGGATTACGCCCGCCAATCGCGACAATGGACTGCATATCGTTTTAATGCCCACCGGATGAAATCTATGCGAGCGTACGTTCAACAGGTAAACCAAGACTCTTCGTTTTACCTTGCATCTCTTTCGGCTTCGCACTGGTTTTGGGAGCGTGGATACGAAGTTGTCCCATTTCGATTCGCGGACATTCAATCTGGCCTACTCGACGCATGGCTCCACGATCGGCCGGATGAAATGGTTGTCCGAGCCGGTGTTGAGGCGATTCGAGTTCTGCTGGCGCGTATCGGTCGACCGTCACCACCGATTTTCGATTTACCCCATTCCTTGTCGCAATGGATTGGAAGATTTACATGGGAAACGACTATGGGTGAAGTTCGAAACCAAGTGGACTCCGAAGTTTCTTTCAATCCCTTCCATATCAAGCCTCTGCTTCATCATAAATTGTTTAAGGGAACTGTCGTCTATGGACTGCGAGATTTGATCGCCTCGGCTGCCCTCCCGGATGACACGGCGGTGTTGGCGCAGCAGCGGATCGAATTTGTTTCTGAGTGGCGAGTCTCCATCCTTCGGAACAAGATTCTTAACGTAGCCAACTACAAAGGGGACCCTTTGCGATTCCCCGACGTGGCGACAGTGCAGTCTGCGATCGAGGCGTTTGCGGAACGCCCCATTGCTTTCGGAATGGACTGGGGAATAACAGCCGCTGGGCAAACGTTGCTGGTTAAAGTCAACGACGGTTACGCACTGGGAAACGTGGGCCTGGGCGGAATGCCCTACACCGCAATGATCGAAGCCCGATGGCGTGAACTAATGGGTTTACCCGACAATGGTGTTGGGGATTGCTTCACTATTTAGACGAACGAGGGGCTCGCTCGTCCACAACGAAACGAAAAAACCCAGGGGAAAGTCCCCTGGGTCTCGCAAGTTTTTGATGACACTCAAGCGTGGTCTTGCGACGTCATTACCAAGTGTATTCGGCACCAAGACTGAAGCCTTGCAACCATATCGAAGCATCGTTATTGATCGATGCAACTCTGCCCGCATTGATCCCAAATTGGTTTGGTGGAGCAGCGTTGAAGTTGTCGGTCGCGAGGGCTACATGGTCGACGTAAATCGCTTGGTATGCCGATCGGAAGGCCCACGAGTGATTCAAGCGATAACTAACTTGTGGCGAAATCTGCGTCACGGAAGCACAACGATTCGCCAAAACTTCTTCCGTTACTGTGTCCGGCAACGAGTTGGCAAAGATCGCTGTGTTCTGATGGGCACGATTGTTGTAGATACCGGTCTTGCCTTCGACCCCGAGTTTCACACCAGGGATGACGTTGTACCAAAGGTCTCCACCGACTTGAAAACCGACCAATGAGTTCTGAGTGTTAACGGTGTAGTCCAAAAAGCGTGGTCCGTTGTTCGCTGCTGCGTTGTTGTTTTCACCGCGAGCCGTAAACTTGGCTTGTTCGTCCATGTCGAAATACCGAACACCCATAAGGAAGCTTCCTTGGAAGAACCCGGATGGTTCAGACCAGCGTCGTCGAATATTGATTTCGCCGTTATTCAACGTGGACGAGTAGGTCAAGGTGTGCACAAAAGATCGGTCGGAATCGTCAAAGCCGTTCGCAGGAAGTGTTCCGAAGTTGCTTAGGAATGAGAACAGGCTGGGTGTGGTCGACGTCGCGGATGCAGAGTTTTCCCACTTATTCAGACCAAAGTAAACGACCTCCAGATTGGAACCAGGCCCAACTTGGATGTTGGCCTGCACGCCAAAACCACCTTTGAGGTCGTTCAGAGGAACGTTGCCCGTACCGAGAACAAAGTTGTTGCTTCCGGCACCAAGCGAAGACATATTGAAGCTTGAAGCGCCGGTGGTTCTAGCTAGGAAGATGGCTTCTGCGGAAACGTCAAACCAACGTTGAGTCGCAATGCCACCTTCACCGTAGGGACGCAACGAACCGCGACATCCAGCCAATCGGCCTCGAAGCGCGCTGAAGAGCGCGAACGGAGAGCGACCAAATCGGTCACAAGGACCATCGCACTGACCACCATAGCCTTCGGGGCCGCATGGCATTCCATCCGGTCCGCAAGGGACTTGAGGTAGGTTCGGGTCCATTCCCATTCCCATCGGCATTCCCATGGAAGGGTCGCCTGACATTCCGGGATCGCCTGACATGCCTGGAGGTGGTCCGGGGATGCGGTAGGAAGCGGGCCCGATTTGAGGTTGACCCTGTCCCAAATTGCGAGGGTCGAAACTCCCAGGCGTTTGAGCTTGCAGATGCCCGCCAAGTGAGGCGAGAGCCAGTCCGGCGAATAGTTTTAGTTTCCAGCCTTTGAGCAACTTCATTGAAATCTCTCCAACGCAAATTTGCGATTGCAGCCTCTGGTTGTCTTCAGAAACCACAATTCCCCCATTGGAACAGATGCTTTGGACACCTGCTGGTTGGCACTGTTATGCCTTGAAACCGTCGAATATTCGGCTTGACGCACATGTTCCGAACAATGAGAACAAGCGGTAAACCCGATACCACCGACTTTATCGGCACCATGCGTACCAAAAGTTCGCTGAAAGGATGGGATTTCTCGTTACAGTGCGCAAAATTCCCCGAAACGTAGCTTTCGTTGATTGCAAGCAATTCACGGAGAAGTTGAGTCTAACGCATGCACGAAGTGACCACTGTTTTGATTTTGATGTGCATCGTTACGTTGTTAGCGTTTTGGACGCGATCCTGGTCCATCCCCTATCCAACGTTGATGGTCTTGGTCGGCGTGGCGATCGCGTTTGTTCCTGGGCTTCCCAATGTGCAATTGACCCCAGACATTGTCTTCTTGATTTTCTTGCCACCGCTGCTTTACGCTGCAGCATGGCAAACACCCTTTCATGACTTTCGGAAGAATCTCCGTCCCATCGCTCTGCTCGCAATAGGATTGGTGCTTGTTACAACCCTTGTCATCGATTGCATGAGCTAGTTCGCCAGTCCATCATCGAGGAGTCCTTAGTTCAAAAATTAGAGCGCGAGATCGACATGGAAGAAAGTCGTATCAAATCGATCTCTAACGCGACTTGAATGTTGAAAACGTATTGACCAGACAATCCAAGTTCCGCTAACTTGGTCAGTTGCGATCTGGGACAGGCTTGTTTGTGTGTACGGCTTGGATGATCTGCTTTTCGATAGTTGTTTTCAGTTTTGGTTAAAAGGTGATTCAGTGACAATTACGCGTGTTGGAACGAATGAGAAGTATTCAGATGGCTGGAATGGAATTTTTGGAGGCAAAGCTTCGAAGAAGGTAGCTAAGGAAATTCCAGCTGCAACCGAAAAAGCAATCAAAAAGAGTGCAACCAAGTCGGTAGGCCCGGCGACGAAGAAGCCAGCCGAGGTCAAGAAGCCAGCCGAGGTCAAGAAGGCGGCTCCTAAGGCAGGCGTGCCGAAAGCTGCCGCACCGAAAGTTGCCCCGCCGAAACCTGCAAAGAAAGAAGTCGCCGTAAAATCGATTCCGGTCAAATCGGCCGCCAAGACAGCCCCAGTAAAAGCCCCAGCCAAAGCAGCAGTCAAAAAAGCGGCAAAGAAGAAATAATCCGATGCGGACATTCGCATGGCGTTTCGTTCCCCGGGGGTTCGCCTCTTCGCGGCGACCCCGGCTGCTCGCTGTGATCCTTATCGGGATAGCGTCGGAAGTCTTACCGAGTGAAAGGAAACGCAAAACAGCGTGTCAACTGAGGATTTTTAACAGCCCAAGCATGTCCCCCTCAACGTTGTTTTGGCGTCCAATCTGGCCCGACTGTTTCGGCTAGCAATTCTCCATGAGTTTCGGCACAATCTAGTTATGTTCCGAAAATTCCTGAGATCGAAAATCCACCGCGCGACTGTTACCCAAGCCGACCTCCATTACGAAGGATCGTTGACTCTGCCCCCCGATTTGCTAATCGCGGCCGGAATTTCGCCATTTGAGGCTGTTCACGTGTGGAATGTAACGCGGGGCACCAGACTGGAAACCTACGCCATCCTTGGCGAGCAGGGATCCAATGACGTCTGCATCAACGGAGCCGCAGCTCACCTCGTCAGGCCAGGTGACGTTATCATCGTGGCCACTTTTGGTTTCCTTCAAGAAACCAGTTCGGAACTTCGAGTGCCAGATCCCAGGGTGGTTTTCGTCGATGCGAACAATCGGATTACCTTTACGGGCAAAGAAATTCCGGGACCGCGTCGGCGCGGCGCGAGTGACTCACCGGCCGACTCCTGTTGTTAGCACCCTTGGGCGAGTTAAATATGTTAGATCGAGTTCTCGAACCAGAGATCATGAATGACCGACAGGAGGCCATCGATTACAACGACATGGATCACCAGGCGGTCAATCGCAATTTCGTCACCGACCTTTTGGACGCCGGTCCACTCGGCATTGACTGCCTTGACTTGGGTACGGGCACGGCGCTCATTCCGATTGAACTCTGCCAACGCGATGAAGTCGTTCGCGTGATGGCAAGTGACGCATCGTCCGCAATGCTTGATTTGGCACGCTATCGACTGGAGGTCAACAGCCTAATCGGTCGAATCCAACTCCATTTTGGTGATGCGAAAAAGCTAGTATTTGAGAACGATTTTTTTGACATGGTAATGTCGAATTCCCTGGTGCACCATTTGCCCACGCATGAATCTTTTTTGACGGAGGCATTGCGGGTTTTGAGGCCGGGTGGACTGTTGTTCATTCGCGACCTGTGTCGCCCGGAAAGCCTCGGGCAACTTGAGCAACTTGTTTCCACCTACGCTGCCAACGAAAGCGATAGTTCCAAGCAGATGCTTCACCAGAGCCTGCATGCGGCACTCAGCCTTGGCGAAATTCGCGAACTTGCAGTGAACTCCGGTTTGTCCGCGAATTGTGTCTCAATGACGAGCGATCGGCATTGGACCCTCAAGGCGAGGAAGTAGATTACGCGTAGTGGCGTTGTCCCGGATTCGTAAGAATTCGATCGAAACTTGAAGAAGTACGAGTACGAGAACAAAATCGGATGGTATCGATGGAACAAGCCTATCTAGACCTTATGCAGCGCGTGCTCAGCGACGGAGACATCAAGAGCGATCGAACGGGAACCGGAACGAGAAGTCTGTTCGGTGCCCAGATGCGATTCCGATTGTCGGATGGCTTTCCATTGCTCACGACCAAGAAGTTGCATTTGCGCAGCATCATTTATGAGTTGCTTTGGTTTTTGAAGGGCGAGACCAATATTCGATACCTCAAAGACAACCGTGTTTCCATTTGGGACGAATGGGCGGACGAGCAAGGAGAGCTGGGGCCTGTCTATGGCAAGCAGTGGCGGTCCTGGCAATGCCCGGACGGTAGGGTCATTGATCAAATCACGCAAGTGGAGCAACAAATTCGCGCTAATCCCGATTCGAGACGATTGATTGTCAGCGCTTGGAACGTCGCCGATGTTGCTCAAATGGCATTACCTCCTTGCCACCTTCTCTTTCAGTTTTATGTTGCCAACGGCCGTCTGAGCTGCCAACTTTACCAGCGCAGCGCGGACCTTTTCTTAGGAGTTCCATTCAACATCGCGTCGTATGCGTTGCTGACGGCCATGATGGCCAAATCAACGGGGCTTGAGCTGGGTGATTTTGTCCATACCTTGGGTGATGTGCATCTCTACGACAATCATTTAGATCAAGCAAGAACCCAACTGGAACGGACTCCTCGCGGTGCCCCCAGACTGGTTATCAAAAACTCGCGGTCAAGCATTCTAGATTATGAATTTGAGGATTTTGAATTGCTGGACTATCAGCCACATCCTCACATCGCGGCACCGGTGGCAGTGTAAGGCAGTGCAAAGCGAGGCGTAGGCGAGGGGCAGTTTGAAATCTACCCATAAACTGGGTGACACGCCTAAACTGGGTGACACGCTTAAACTGGGTGGCACGCTCTGAGGTACGAAGGGCGTGGTGAATCGCTAGAGTCATTTGCCTCACTCCCCACGCCCATGGCTAATCGCGCTAATCGCTTTGGGCATGCCACACCGTGGACTGGCCAGGTAGTCTTCTGTCTGCCGCTCGCCTTAAAGGCCGCTGATTAGGGCTCGATCGGAGATGAAGCTCTCGGCCGTGGCTCGGCTGATGCGATTGTTCGATAGAAGTCGCTTGATCGACTCGTCCATCGAAATCATTCCATCTGCTCGCCCTGTTACAATATAGTTGTCGATACTTTCCAGTTTTCCAATCCGAATCGCCGCGCCGATGGCTGGAGTGTTGAATAGGATCTCCAACGCCAGTTCTTGCTTCTCCCCCGCAATGTTGCTCGGAAGCAATCTCTGACAAACGACTGCCCGAATTCCCGTTGCAAGCTGCGAACGCACTTCGCTCTGAACCTGTTGAGGGAAAAAATCGGCGTACCTCGAAATCGCGCCTTTGGCGTCTCGGGTATGCAGCGTCGAAAAGACAAGGTGGCCGGTCTCTGCAGCGCTCAAGGCCATCCGAGCTGTATCGATATCTCGAATTTCGCCAACCAAGATAACATCGGGATCCTGCCTCAAACCAAATCGCAGCCCATCGGCAAAAGACGAAACATCGCGGCCAAGCTCTCGCTGAGTAACCACGGAATTCGAATCGCTAGGAAAGCGATACTCGATCGGATCCTCAATGGTGAGGATTCGACTCCCACTCGTTCGGTTTAGAAGCTCAACAATAATCGCCAAGCTGGTGCTTTTGCCAGAACCTGTAACACCCGTAAAGAGAACCAAGCCATTCGAAAACGAGCCCAAACGTAGGGCTAATTCTTTTGGAAAAGACGACCAGGAAAAATCTGGAATGCGATCTGGAATGACTCGCAGGCAAGCTCCAGCCGCACCATAAGACCGAAAAAGGTTAATTCGGAAGCGGCGTGGTCGGTTTTGCACCTCAATTTCGACGGCATAGTCAAGGTTTAACTCTCGCTCGAATTGAGTGCGTTGTTCCTCCGAACAGACCAAACGAAGAGCCTCCGCCATCAGGCTGGGAGTCAACTCGGCTTCGTTTGCGATCGGAATCAATTTTCCGTGCATCCGCAGGACGGGGGGGTATCCGCAGACTAAATGTAGGTCGGAGGAATTCGATTCGAGGGCTTTGCTTAGCCAATCCACCAGACGATTTTCAGGGGATCCAAGATGGACGTGCATATGTGCTCAGGAATGTGTTCTCAAAGGAAAAAACGGGCAAAATTCTCTTGCGTTCGAGGATACTAACCCCGGATCAACTCCCTGGGTACCAAAGAAAAGCGGCAAAGCCTTTGAAAAACGTAGCGGACCACAGCGGATCGGCCGATTTGCCCAGCCACTCGTTCACTATTAGTTTCGCAACTTCCGCTCGCAGCGAGGGCGAAAATGGCACAGAGCTAGCCGAGTGCCATTACCGATATTTCTTTACGAAATTCTCAAAATCGCCTTAGGTTGGTCTAGGCGATGTGGCCTGGATCGGTACACTCTTGATGTGAGCGTTGGCATAATTGGCAATTCAGATTCAGGCAGTGGACTTTGTGTCTTTCGCTGTTTGAGCGTTTATTTGGGGGGAGAGCATTGGACGGATACTCTGTTGTTCAGATTCAATCTCCATTCTTACCAAGTTCTTCGTGGCTTGAGGCTGATCGTAATTGGTCGGATACCTCGTCTAATTCCCCGACTGCTGAGTTCTGCGAAACGCTTTACTTCTATCGCCCGGAATCTACGTCTCTCCCGGTCGATGCGGGCAGTCGTGGCAATGTCTGTTGAGTCAAATCAACTAACTTACCGACCCGACGCTTCGAATCATCTTCCATTTTCCTTTCAGATCCACTTTGAGAATTAGCTAGTCTCCATGGCAACATCCTCCAAGCGACGACTACAGACCAGTAGTATCCGCATTTTCGGTTCTGGTCGCAGTCAGTTCCCTATTCCGAATTTGACCACACTGCAAACGTCGTCCTATGAGGCGTTTTTGCAGGAGGACATTCCATCGGACAAGCGGAAAAACCAAGGGCTTGAGTCTGTCTTTCGCGAAATTTTTCCCGTTGAGAGTTACGACAAAACCGTCGCACTTGAATTTCTGCGGTATGAGCTCGGCAAGCCTCGCTATACGCCCGAGGAATGCCGTCAGCTTCGCCTAACCTATGGCAAGCCGTTGAAGGTTTGGTTTCGGCTCAAGCGGGACCAGCCCCTCGAGGAAGAAGTGTATTTGGGTGACGTCCCGATTATGCTTGGCGGTGGCGAGTTCATCATCAACGGTGCCGAGCGCGTGGTTGTGAGTCAGTTGCACCGCTCTCCAGGAGTGGATTTCGTTGAGGAGTCCGAGGGAACGTCCGATCGAAAGCTACCTTCCGCACGCGTGATTCCTGAGCGTGGTAGCTGGATTGAAATCAACGTTACCAAGAAAGATTCGCTGTCGGTTCGAATTGACCAGAGCGGTAAGTTTTCGGTGATGACTCTGCTCAGGGCCATGTCGCCGAAGCTGAGCACGGAGCAGGATTTGCTCAACGCTTTTTACGATATCAAGCCAGAAAAACTCTCGGGCGGGAGCAGCGTTTCCAAGATCGAAAACAAGATCGCCGGTGACGACGTCGTTTATCCGTCGGATCATGAGCGCGCTGGTGAAATCATCATTGAGGCCGGGCAAAAGTTTACCACTGCCATTGCAGAAACGATTTGCACCTCCGGAGTCAAGAGTGTTCAGGTGATGGACGCTCCGAAAGTGCCGTACATCATCAACTCGATTGCTGAGGACAATACAAACTCGCACGAAGAAGCGTTGTTGCGAATCTATCAAAGGCTTCGTCCCGGCAATCCCCCGGCGCTCGAAAAGGCTCGGACCCTTTTCCACGAGAAGTTTTTCGATATTAATCGCTATCGACTAGGTCGGGTGGGTCGCTTCCGAGTGAACCGCAAGCTCGGGCTGGAAGTTCCGGAAGACGAGATGGCATTGCGCCCAGAGGACTTGGTCGCGTCGATCCGTTATTTGATCGATTTGTTCGATAGTGAAACCGATGCTCGTTTCGATGACATCGACCACTTGGGTAATCGGCGATTGCGAACGATCGACGAATTGGCCTGCGAAGAACTGCGAAAGGGCTTTTTGAAGCTACGCCGGACTGTGCAAGAGCGGATGAGTCTCAAGGAAGTTGAGGACATGACTCCTCGGTCGTTGGTCAATCCGAAGAGCATCAGCGCTGCCATCGAATATTTCTTTGGTCGTGGCGAACTCTCACAGGTGGTGGACCAAACCAACCCGCTTTCGCAGTTGACCCATGAACGACGATTGTCGGCTCTGGGGCCAGGCGGCTTGAATCGTAAGCGTGCGGGTTTCGAAGTTCGCGACGTTCACATTTCGCACTACGGTCGTATTTGTCCGATTGAGACACCGGAAGGAACGAATATCGGTTTGATCAGTTCGCTCTCAATCTATGCAGGCGTGGACGAGTATGGCTTCCTGGTGACACCGTATCGCAGGGTCGTCGAAGGCAAGGTGACCGAAGAAGTCGTTTGGCTGCGAGCCGACGAAGAATCGGATGCATACATCGGACCAGCCGACTTAGCCGTGAAAGACGGTGCGCTAGTCGCTGGGCCAAGCTTGATCGCTCGTCACCGAAGTGACTTCGAAATCGTAACTCCAGAGACAGTCCTCTACATGGACATCGCGCCGAGTCAGATGATCGGTGTGTCCGCTGGTTTGATTCCATTCTTGGAGCATGACGACGCCAATCGCGCACTCATGGGCTCCAACATGCAACGCCAAGCGGTTCCGTTGTTGGTGGCTGAACCGGCCATCGTTGGTACGGGCCTCGAGCGAGAAGTTGCGGCCAACAGTTCGATGGTCGTGCGAGCTCGCAAAGCTGGCAAGGTAACCTACGTCGATTCGATGAAAATCGAAGTCGGTAATGACATCTATCATTTGAAGAAGTACCAAGGACTAAACGAACGTACTTGCCTCAATCAGCGACCGATCATCCAAATGGGTGACAAGGTCGAAAAGGGGCAGATCATTGCGGACGGAGCATCGACCCACTTGGGTGAACTCGCACTCGGGCGAAATGTTCTCGTGGGCTTCATGTCGTTCGATGGTTACAACTACGAAGATGCGATCATCATCAGCGAAGAGTTGGTTAAGCAGGACGTGTACACCTCGATTCACATCGAAGAGTTCGACGTTGAAATTCGCGAAACAAAACTTGGCCGTGAAGAATTCACTCGCGACATTCCTAACGTGAGCGAAAAGGCACTTCGCAATCTCGACGAAAGCGGCATCGTTCAAATTGGAACGTACGTCGCTCCAGGCGACATTCTCGTCGGCAAGGTTTCGCCAAAGAGCAAGACCGAACTGACACCCGAAGAGAAATTGCTTCACGCGATTTTCGGTCGTGCCGGCGAAGACGTAAAGAACGATTCGCTCGAAGTCAGTTCCGGCGTGGAAGGTATCGTGATCGATACACAAAAGTTCTCACGACGGATGAGTTTGTCGGAAGAAGAACGGAAGGAATTCGAAAAGGAACTCAAGCGGGTTGAAACCGAAGGCAACAAAGAAATTGCAACCTCCTTCGCTTCGTTTGCCGAAGAGCTCGAAAAAGCCATCGGAGGCAAATTGACGGACGATGATGGCACTCCATTGACGGGTGGTCAGGATCCAAAGTACATCGCGGAAAAGGCGCAAACGTTTAACTTGTCCCGATTGATCAATCGTCTCGACGGTGGACTGCACGCGGAAGTCAAAAAGGTTTACAAAAACCTTTGGCCAGCCGTGGAAGAAGCCCTCGATATTCGCGATCGCCAGCTCAATAGCATGAAACGCGGCGATGAGTTGCGAAGCGGCGTCCTTCAAATGGTCAAGGTATACATTGCGACCAAACGAGTGATCAGCGTCGGTGACAAGATGGCCGGTCGACACGGCAACAAGGGGGTAATCTCCAAGGTGCTGCCGGTCGAGGATATGCCTTTCCTGCCGGACGGTACGCCATTGCAAATCATGTTGAATCCGCTCGGGGTTCCTAGTCGTATGAACGTCGGTCAGATTTTGGAAACTCACTTGGGTTGGGCGGGGGCCATGTCGGGCTTCCAAGCACTCACACCGGTTTTCGACGGTGCTACCGAAACGGACATCAACGAAGCGCTCGAAGAGGCTGGATTGCCACGTCACGGCAAGATTAAGCTCTTCGACGGGCGAACCGGCGAACAGATGAACCAAGAGACAACCGTTGGCTACATTTACATGCTCAAGTTGCATCACTTGGTCGACGACAAAGTTCACGCACGCAGCACTGGCCCTTACTCGCTGATCACCCAGCAACCGCTCGGTGGAAAAGCAAGATTCGGCGGCCAGCGATTCGGCGAAATGGAAGTGTGGGCTCTTGAGGCATACGGTGCCGCTTACATCCTCCAAGAGTTGCTCACGGTTAAGAGCGATGACGTGGAGGGTCGGACCAAGATTTACGAATCAATGGTTAAGGGCGAAAACACACTTGAAGCTGGAACACCTGCCAGTTTCGACGTTTTGACCAACGAAATACGCGGGCTTGCACTCAACATGCGACTCGAGAAACGTCGACTGTAGTCGACGCAAACTCGCAGGCTTCGTTTAACGAGTGCTGCTCACGCCCAATAACATTCCACAAATACCCGCGAGATTCAGACGAATCTCGCAAACCAGAATAAGCATTCTCCACCCTCACCTATCACCTTAGACGATTCACTTGTTTGGCTTGCTTCCGAGCCGAATGCCGTATCGTTGAGAACAGGAGTTTTTCGTAATGGCCAATGCCGAAGCCACCTACGATCGCGTAAACGATTACACGTCCGTCAAGATTTCTCTCGCCAGACCACAGGACATCCGTTCTTGGTCGTTCGGTGAAGTCAAGAAACCTGAGACAATCAACTACCGTACTTATCGTCCTGAAAAAGACGGCCTGTTCTGCGAACGTATTTTTGGCCCTGAAAAGGACTGGGAATGCGCTTGCGGCAAGTACCGCGGGATGAAGTACAAAGGCATGATCTGCGACCGATGCGGTGTGAAAGTGACACACTCGCGCGTTCGACGCAAACGCATGGGACACATTGAGTTGGCGGCGCCCGTAGCGCACATTTGGTTTTTTAAGGCCATGCCAAGCCGCTTGGGCAACTTGCTCGAGATGAAAACGACCAGTCTTGAAAAGGTCATCTACTTCCAGGATTACGTCGTTACCAATCCAGGTTCGACCGAACTCGAAGCCCAGCAACTGCTGACCGAAGAAGAATACCGCGCTGCCCGTGCCCAATACGGCGATAATTTCGAAGCCGACATGGGAGCCGAAGCGGTACGCAAGCTTCTTCAGTCGCTCGACTTAGTCAAGTTGTCCGAGGTGCTGCGTGTGGAATTGGCTGAAACCAGCAGCAAGCAACGCAAGAAGGATTTGATCAACCGCTTGAAGCTCGTGGAATCGATTCGCGACAGCGAAAACCGGCCCGAGTGGATGGTGCTAGACGTTATCCCAGTCATTCCACCGGACCTGCGTCCCTTGGTTCTACTGGACAGCGGAAACTTCGCAACCTCCGACTTGAACGACCTCTATCGTCGAATCATCAACCGCAACAATCGATTGCGCAAGCTGGTGGATTTGAACGCCCCAGAAGTCATCATCCGAAATGAAAAGCGGATGCTGCAACAGTCCGTCGACGCTTTGTTTGATAACGGTCGATGCAAACGCCCGGTTTTGGGCAGCAGTAACCGACCGCTCAAGTCGCTCACCGACATGATCAAAGGCAAACAAGGCCGATTCCGCGAAAATTTGCTTGGCAAACGGGTCGACTACTCCGCTCGGAGTGTGATCGTCGTCGGGCCTCGTCTGCGATTGCACCAGTGCGGTCTGCCAAAGAAGATCGCTTTGGAATTGTACCAGCCGTTCATTATTCGCAAGCTGAAAGAACTCGGACACGCCGATACGATCAAGTCGGCGAAGAAGATGCTCGAGCGCAAAGATGAAGAGGTTTGGGATATTCTCGAACAAGTGATTCGCAATCACCCAGTGCTCCTAAATCGAGCCCCGACGCTGCACCGCATGGGAATCCAAGCCTTCGAGCCGATCCTGGTGGAAGGCAATGCTATTCACTTGCACCCGCTCGTTTGCAAAGGCTTTAACGCTGACTTCGACGGTGACCAGATGGCCGTTCACTTGCCTCTCTCGATTGAGGCGCAAGTGGAAGCTCACACGCTGATGATGAGCACGCACAACATCTTCGCACCTAGTAACGGCAAGCCGATCATGAGTCCGTCGCAGGACACTGTGATGGGTTGCAATTACATCTCGGTCGAATTGCCCGATCAACAGGGCGAGGGGATGGTATTTGCAACCATGATGGAAGCGGACTACGCTCACCAGCAAGGCATCATTGCCATGCATGCCAAGATCAAGGTGCGATTGCCAAAAGATCGCCGCCTCAAGTCGGAGGATCCTGGTACCAAATACGGTGCCGTGATTCAAACCACTTACGGCCGAATCCTTTTCAATTCCATTCTCCCACAGGGCATGGATTTTTACAACATCGCCCTCAAAGGTAGCGACTTGGCGGCCGTTATTAGCGACTGCTATCATCGCCTGGGTCGCCGTCCAACGATTAAACTCCTGGACGATATGAATCAACTCGGTTTCCGCGAGTCGACTCGAAGCGGTCTTTCCTTCGGTGCCGACGACCTCGTGACCCCGGATTCCAAGATCAAGCACATTGCGGACGCGGACAAGAAAGTCATGACGTTCCAAAAGAATTATCTCAAGGGGGTCATGACCGCTCAGGAACGTTACAACCAGGTGCTCGACGCTTGGACGGCAACGCGAGAGTTGATCACCAAGGACATGTTGGCCGCCATGGAAACCGACACGCACCGCGGCAAGTGGTACATCAACCCGGTGTTCTTAATGGCATCCTCGGGTGCTCGAGGTGGTATCGAACAGATCCGCCAATTGGCCGGTATGCGAGGTTTGATGGCTAAGCCAACTGGCGAAATCATCGAAACCCCGATTAAGTCGAATTTTCGCGAAGGTCTAACCGTTCTCGAATACTTCAGCTCGACCCACGGGGCACGCAAAGGTTTGGCCGATACGGCACTCAAGACAGCGGACTCGGGTTACTTGACTCGTAAGTTGGCGGACGTCGCTCAAAACGTGGTCATCACGATGAACGACTGCTTGACGACTCAAGGGATCACCAAGGGGGTCATCTATCGAGGCGAAAAAGTTGAAGTTCGACTAGCCGATTCGATCGCTGGTCGCGTTAGCCGCCAAAACATCGTCAATCTGATCACTGCGGAAACGATCGTCGCCGAAGATCAAATGATCACTCGCGAAATCGCTCGCAAGATCGAAGAAATGGGCTTGGAGAAAATTCAAGTTCGATCGCCGATGACCTGCGACGCTCCGCTTGGAATCTGCCGTACTTGCTATGGCATGGACATGAGTACAGGCGCCCTCGTCGAAGAAGGCATGGCCGTCGGAATCATCGCTGCTCAAAGTATCGGCGAACCAGGAACTCAGCTCACCATGCGTACGTTCCACCAAGGTGGTGCGGCTAGTACGAGCATGGAAGAAAGCGATATCAAGGCCAAGAAGGGCGGTATCGTGAAATTCATGAAGATGCGATTGGTTACCAACGATGACGGCCACGACGTGGTCCTGACCAGAAACTGCGAAATCGCCCTGGTGGATGCGAGGGGACGAGAAATCGAACGCTACGACGTTCCATCCGGTGCTCGATTGAGCGTGAAAGAGGACCAGGAAATCGTCAAGGGACAACAGCTCTGCGAATGGAACCCTCACAAGATTCCAATCTTTTCCACAGCCGGCGGCAAGGTTGCCTTCGTCGATATTATCGAAGGCGAAACGCTCAAGTTGGAAAAAGATCCGAGCGGTAACATTCGACGTCGCATCATGGATGCTCGTGGTAAGTTCCACCCGCAAATCGTTATCGAAGATGCGGACGGAAAAGCCCTCGACGTTCACTACCTGCCCGATAAAGCGGTTATCAACTGCACCGAAGGCAAGCAAGTCAATGCGGGTACTGAGTTGGCTGAGATGCCACGCGAAGCGACGGGCGTCCGAGACATCACGGGCGGTCTGCCACGCGTTACGGAAATCTTCGAAGCACGCAAGCCAAAAGATCCCGCGGTCGTGGCGGAACTCGACGGCATCGTTGAAATCTCGAAGGACCGCAAGCGAGGCAAGCGATCCATTGTGGTTCGCAGCGAGAGCGGCGAGGAAATGGAACACTTGGTTCCACCAGGTAAGCGGTTCATGGTTACCTCGGGCGACACAGTCAAAGCCGGCCAGGCACTCGTCGAAGGGCCACTCGTACCGCACGATATCCTGCGAGTCAGTGGCGAAGAAGCGGTTCAGCAATACCTCGTTCACGAAGTACAACAGGTCTATCGCCTGCAACGGGTGGAAATCAGCGACAAGCACATCGAAATCATCATCGCACGCATGTTGCGGAAGATTAAGATCACCAATGCCGGCGACACCAACTTGCTGTCCGGTTTGGTCATGGATCGATTCGAGTTCAAGCGGCACAACGATCAGCTAGCCAAGTGCTTGAAGATCTCCGATCCGGGCGATACCGAATTTGCCCTGGGAGCAATTGTTCCGAAGGAAGCCTTCGAAACTTCCAATGCACAATGCGAAGCGTTGGGAGGTAAGGCGGCCAAGGGCAAGAAGCCGAAGCCAGCTCACGGCGAAGTTCAACTGCTTGGAATCACCAAAGCGGCTGTTCAAAGCAATAGCTTTATCTCGGCGGCGAGTTTCCAAGAAACGACGAAGGTGTTGACCGAGGCGGCTTTGGCTGGCAAAGTCGACAGGCTGGTCGGCCTAAAGGAAAACGTCATTCTCGGTCACTTGATACCGGCCGGAACCGGCTTCCGGATCTTCCAAGATTCCGAAGTCAGTTACCGAAAAGAAGCGTTGGAAGACTTGGTCAATCGTGGCACGGCTGCGGCGGAACAGAGCTTCCCATTGCTTGCGGACGCACCGCGTCCACAGATGGGTGCGGAAGCTGCACCTCCACCACCGGTTTCGGATGCGGAAGTCAACGAAGAATAGTGCGGCACATTGATAGGGGTAGGGAAGCCGGGTAGACCGGCTCCCCTCCCTCCAAACCGTACGGGCGGTTTTCCCGCATACGGCTATCCAGTTAGTAGGTTCCC